>JAPPNY010000220.1:30961-77487 GCA_028818385.1 Spirochaetaceae bacterium | reverse complement strand
CAAAACCATCAATTCACGCCTGTTCAACAACTTGTGAGTTTACGGACAGGAACCAGCTATTGCCCCGCACGGTGCCGTATACACGGCACCACCCTCCGCCGGCCCCATGCCGGCGGGAGTGGCTGAGGGTCGCTCGGGCCTTGCAATGCAAGGGTATACTGCCCCCGAGAGGAGGGGGCGGGGACCACTCGGGCGGGACACACAGTACGTGCCCCCAACCGATCGCGCCTCGTCTTGGCTGCCAAGCCTCGCCGGACTAATTCGGAAAAGGCCCCACTACCATTTCGCTGACTTCTCTCGCCACGTGGACCCGCGCATGACGATCGGGCAGCTCGTCGGCCGCGCCGTGCAGGAGGCGCTCGACCGCCACGACCCGAGCCGGCCGCCGCGCCGGGCGCGCACCGGCACCCGGGCGGCGGAGGGCGACGCCAAGCCCGCTTCGACGTCGAAGGAGCAGGCCGCCCCGGAGCCCGGTCAAGCCGTGACGGTACCGGATGCGGCGACTCCCGCCGGCGCCATTCCGGCGCCGGACCGGGCGAGGCAAACGACAACGACAACGACCTCCGCACGCTCGCCATGCCGGCAGGGAGCGGCGGACCGCCGGGCCGCTGCCGGACGAAAGCCGGCACGCGCCGCATGACTGACGGTGCGTTCCTGAACGATGAGCCCTGAGCCACCGCCAGGCGCACTCCCTGGGTCTCGCCTACGCGAAACCCGGACCCACGTCCCATTTCGGGTTGGTCAACTCAACAGACGCGGGTACGCGCCGCCGAGCGATCCTTCATGGAAGCGGATGACGTCCTCCGTAAGCGCACGCTTGAGCGCCGGCGGATCGCCACGAAACAGACCGGCGCGGGCATCCAGGACGCAGGTCCCGGCCCGCTCGTATGGCAGCTCGTCGATGATGGCCGCCGCCTGATCCAGCGCCGTCCGCCACGTCACTGCCAGCGCGTGGGCGTCGGGCGGACTGCCCACGAACGCCAGTTGCGCGATCTCCGGCGCCGAATAATGGGTCGTCCGGCGCGCATGCTCCAGGAGGGAGCCGGGACCGAACCCCGGGTCCTTGCCGCAGGCCGCCCACAGCAGATAGCCCAGCGGCTGCAGCCGCTCGTGGGAGCTGATCGCGTCGATCCAGTCGCGGACCTCGAGCCTGCCGACCAGGGCCAGCACCTTGTTCGTCGCCAAGTCGAACGGATGCAGCGTGAGCCCCAGATCCTCGTGCTCCATGAGCGGAAAGAACCGGAACGCGCTGTCCCGAGCCCACTCCATGCGCACCTCGTCACGGGCCTTGCGTATGACCGCCTCGATGAAGGCCGGGAGCTCGCGTAACGTGTCGACCGTATAGCCGTGCGATTCCAGGAGCCGCCGATCGGCAGCGAACAAGGCGTGGACCGCCGCTTCCGCATCGTGAAACACGTCGATGTCGCGGGAGACACGCCCGCTGTCCAGGAGCAGGTTCAGCGCCACCCCGCCGGCCACGTAGCTGACGCCGGCCTCCTTGCGCTGGTCGGCTACGAGACGGCAGATCCCGCGTTGGAAGTCCGTGAGAGCCAATCCAGCAGTCCTCTGGCTTCGACGAATCCGCTGGTGTCAGCGCACGACGCGATCCGGCGAAGCACCATCGCCGCGACATCCCGTTCCTGCAGATCCAGGTCGGGCTTGAGATCCCACAGGCACTGCGCGCGATAGCGGCTCACCAGTGCGTTGAGCCGCCGCCCGAACGCCTTTTGGTCCATTACGCCTCAGTCGAAGGCCGGCAGCAGGGGCGCCTGCGCCTCGAACATGTCGTCGCAGACCTGCCAGATCTGGTCCAGCGTGAGGCTGGCGGCGGTGTGCGGGTCGAGCATGGCGGCGTGGTAGACCGCCTCCCGCCGGCGTGACTCGGCCGCCTCCACGGTGGCGAGCTGCACGGCGACGTTGCTGCCGACGATGCCGGCCAGCACGGTCGGCAGGCGGCCGAACGCCACGGGCGCCAGGCCGGCGCCGTCCACGTGGCATGCCACCTCCACGCAGGCATCCGCCGGCAGGTTGTCGATCAGCCCGTGGTTCAGCACGTTGCCGTGGATGGTGGCCGGCACGCCGGTCTCGATCGCCTCGATGATGGCCGACCCGTACTCGTGGCTGAGCGGCCGGGTGTCCACCTCGTGGTCCGGGTCGGAGAACTCGCGCTGCTGCTGCTCCCACTCGGCCACCTGGATGGTGCGGCGGCGGATCAGCTCGTCCAGCGGTACGCGGTAGCGGTCGACCATCCCGCCGCCGTGGTGGATGAAGTACGGCGTGTACTCGGCCTGGTGCTCGGAGCTCTCGGTGACGAAGTAGCCGGTGCGCTTCAGCATCTCGAAGCGCACGGTGCGGCCGAGCCCGTCCGGATCGTCGCGCAGGCGCTCGAACAGCACCGGGTACAGGTCGCGGTCGGCGGTGCGGAACTCGGTGTAGAAGGCCATGTGGTTGACCCCCGCGCACCGGAAGCGCACCGCTTCCTCGGCGACGCCGGCGATGGCGGCGAGCTTGGCGGCCGTGCCCTGCACGCTGTGACACAGCCCGACCGCGGGGATTTCGTCGGCGCGCAGCAGCGCCAGCATGTTCATCGCCATCGGGTTGGTGTAGTTGAGCAGCAGGCAGCGCGGCGCGCCGACCGTGGTGATGTTCTCGACCAGCTCCATCATCACCGGGTAGGTGCGCAGCGCACGGAAGATGCCGCCGATGCCGAGCGTGTCGGCGATGGTCTGGCGCAGCCCGTGGCGGGCCGGGATGTGGAAGTCCTGGTTGATGGTCTCGGTGTCGCCGATCTGCACGCAGCAGATCACGTAGTTGGCGTCCCGGATCGCCTCGCGCTGGTCCAGAGTGGTGCGGATGGCGGCCGGCTTGTCGAGCGCGCGGGCGGTCTTCTCGGCGGCGATGCCGGCGATCCGCAGGCGCTCGGCGTCGATGTCCATCAGGCGGAACTCGGGCGTCCCGATCCCGTCGCGCTGCAGGATGTCGCTGATGAGCTTCTGCGCGAACACGACGCTGCCGGCGCCGATCAGTGCTATGTTGGGCATGGCGGCCCGGAGTTTACTCGCTCGCTGCGACCGTGTCCGGGGCGACCAGCCTGCCGTCGAAAAGCTGCCACACGCCCTGTTCCCTGGCCAGCTCCGCGGCTTCGCGGGTGACCGCCTTGCCGCCCACGACCGGCAGGGTGGTGAAGCCGAGCTTGGCGAGCAGGTCCGCTCGTCGCCGCGCGCGCTCCACGTCCCTGATTCCCACGCCCCACGAGACCTCCGCGACCGCGACGACCTGGGTGCGGTCGCCGCGGCGTCGGCCGCGCACGACGGCGTCGGCCCAGGTCACCTCATCGTACTCGTCCTCGGTGAGCGCGCCCCGCTCGACGGCGTCCTCGAGCATCTCGTTCAGCTCGTCGTCGGCCACGACGCGGGCACGCCGCAGCAGACGGCCGAAGTAGGCGCCCGCCTTCTCCCGGTAGCGGCGTTCCAGGCTGTCTCCCTTCAACTCACCGACGTCGTCCCTGAGCGTGTCGACGGTGCGGGTCAGCGCCGCGATCTGATCTTCGACCTCCTGGAACCGCCGATCCGTCTCCCGCCGCTGTTCCAAGAGCTGCTGCTCGATCCGCTCCGTCCGCAGCCGTTGCTCCGCGATCTGATCCTCGATGCTGCGAGAGCGCCGCTCCATGTCGAGACGCAGCTCCGCGATCTGCTCCTCGATCCGCTCCGTCCGCAGCCGCACCTCCGCGATCTGCGCAGGCAAGGCCAGGAACTCGTCGCTGAGGAGTTGACGGCGCACCTCTGCCCGCCACTCCGGCCGCTCGTCCAGCAGCCGTACCAGGTCCCGTACGTCGTCTACCGTGAAGGACATGTCCGCGTTTCCGTGCGAACGGCCATGCTACGTGCCGCCACCCCCAGGCGCAACGGTCATCAGGTCGAGGTCGGCACCCTGGTCGGCCTGCAGGACGTGGCGGGCGTGGATGCGCGCCCAGCCGCGCTCCGGCACTGGAGCCGGCCGCCACTCCCGGCGGCGGCGCGCAAGCTCCTCCGGCGCCACCTGCAGGTCGATCGTGCCCCGCGCGACCGACAGCCGGATCGGGTCGCCGTCGCGGACCAGCGCCAGCGGACCGCCGACCGCCGCCTCCGGCGCGCAGTGCAGGACGACCGTACCGTACGCCGTGCCGCTCATGCGGGCGTCCGACACGCGCACCATGTCCTTGACGCCCTGCTCGGAAAGCTTGCGGGGAATCGGCACGGAGCCTGCCTCCGGCATGCCGGCCGCCACCGGACCGGCGTTGCGCAGCACCAGCACGTGCTCCGCGCCGACCTCCAGGTCCGGATCGTCGATCCGCGCCGCCACGTCGGCCGGCGAGTCGAACACCACCGCCGGCCCCTCGTGCTCGCAGAGCTCGGGGCTAGCCGCCGCGCTCTTGATGATCGCGCCGTCCGGGGCGAGCGAGCCACGCAGCACGGTGAGCGATCCGGCACCGCCCAGCGGCTCGTCCAGGGTCCGGATCACCGACTGCCACGCGCCCGGCGGCGACACGTCGGCCAGCCGTTCCCGCAGCGTGCGCCCCTCGACGTCGATCGGCTCCGGGTGCAGCAGCGGCTCCAGCGCCTTCAGCACGGCCGGCAACCCGCCGGCCTCGTGGAAGTCCTCCATGTAGCGCGATCCGGAGGGCTTGCAGTCCACCAGCAGGGGCACCCGCGCGGACGCGGCCTGCAGGTCGGCCATCGACAGCTCGACGCCGGCCCGCCGCGCGATGGCGGTCAGGTGGATGATCGTGTTGGTCGAGCCGCCCAGGGCGACCAGCACCGTGAGCGCGTTCTCGAACGCCTCCCTGGTGAGAATCCGGCCGGGTGCGATCGGCTCGCGCGCCAGCACCGCCGCCCGCCGGCCGGATGCCACCGCGTTGCGCAGCCGGTCCGCACTCCCCGAAGTGGGCGAGGCGCCGCCGGGGAGCATCAGTCCCACGGTCTCGGCGACGCAGGCGATGCTGGAGGCGGAGCCCATCACCATGCAGGTGCCGGGGGTCGAGCAGAGCTGCTGCTGCACCTGGCGGAGCTCCTCCTCGCCTATCCTCCCCTCGCGGAAGCCGGCGTAGTAGCGGCGGCAGTCGGTGCAGGCGCCGACCCGCTCGCCCCGCCACGCGCCGGTGCGCATGGCGCCGGTCACGCACACCACGGCCGGCACGTTCGCGGAGGCCGCCGCCATGAGCTGCGCCGGCACCGTCTTGTCGCAGCCGCCCAGGAGCACCACGGCGTCCATCGGCTGCGCCCGGATCATCTCCTCGGTCTCCATGGCCAGGAGGTTCCGGTAGAACATGGTCGTCGGCGAGAACAGGATCTCGTTCAGGGAGATCGTCGGGAACACCAGCGGCAGCCCGCCGGCCTGCAGCACGCCCCGCTTCACGGCATCCACCAGCGCCGGCATGTGCGCGTGGCAGGTGTTGTAGTCGCTCGACGTGTCGGCGATGCCGACCACCGGCCGCTCCAGGTCGGCGCCGTCGAACCCCTGCGAGGCCAGGAACGCGCGGCGGATGAAGCGACTGAAGGTGGGGTCGCCGTAGGTCGTGAGGTTGCGGTCGATGCCGGTGAGGTGCTCGGCCATGCCTACCCCGCCGTGACCGTGACGCGGCCGACCGCCGGCCATCCGGAAGTCCCGGTGGCGCTCACTTCCAGCCGCAGCCGCCAGCGCTCGGCCGGCAGCCCACAGACCGTCACCCGGTTCTCCCCGTCATGGAGCTCCCGCCAGCCGGAGTCCCGGTCCGGCGCGCCGTCGCCGCCGCGGTCCGCTTCCACCATCACCCGCGCGCGCTCGCCGCCGAAGGTGTACTGCTCGACGTCCGCGACCGTGGAGTCCCGGTTCGCGTAGTAGGTGGCGGCCACGAAGGTGCCGTCCACACGGCGCTTGAGGTCGCCGTAGCCGGCGTCGGTCCCCGGATGCATGGGGCCGTGCAGCAGCTCCGGCCCGCGCCAGGTCCCTCCGCGGTCATGCGAGTGGTAGACGACCGGCTTGCGGGTGTAGCCGCCGCCGATGCTGTGCAGGCCGAAGCCCCAGAGCCTGCCCTCACCCGCGGCGAAGTCGAGCGGGTTGCCGTGCTGGAAGGCCGGGTTGCTCTCCTGGTAGAGCCGCGCGCGCTGCCAGAGCCCGCCGGCCACGCCACCGTCGATCCGGTCGCTGATGTCGACCGGCGGCGCGAACGACGCTCCCATGTCGGTGCTGACCGCCTGCCACGTGCAGCCCGGGTCCCCCCGCTCGCGCCGGGCCGCGTCGCGCAGCACGGCCACGATGGTGCGGTCGCCGACGTACTCGATCGCCGGCTCGAACGTCGCGCGGCCGGCCGGATCGTTCTCCGGCGCCGGCGGAACGATCCAGCTCACGAACCGGTAGCTTCGCCCGTCGTCCCGCGAACGGGCCAGCAGCGTGCCGGATGTGGCGCGGTAGTGGAAGTACTGGAACGCGAAGTAGGCGTCGGCGGGATGCTCCGGGTCGACGAACCAGTCCTCGGTGCCGAGCGCCAGGTCGCCCTCGGCCCCGTCGACGCCTTCGACGCACACGCGGTCCGCATCGGTCCGCCACGTCATGCCGTCGTCGGTGGAGCGCATCTGCCGGGTGCCGGAGGTGTAGCCGGTCCGCCAGAACTGCAGGACGAGGTCCCCGTTCGGCATCCGGTACAGCCCCGGCTCCGAGTGCGTGTGGCCGTCCTGGTACGGCAGGCCCTGGATCGGCGACCCGTCGAACCAGCGGTCCAGATCGCTCCAGGTCCTCCCCTCGTCCGTGGAGGTGATGAGGTGAATGGCGTCGCGGTCACCCCAGCTTATGTGGGAGACGCCGGAGCGCAGCGCCATGATCCAGCGCCGCTCGTCGACGATGGCGATCATGCACCGCCCGTACCAGGTGTGCGGGACGCCGGCCGCGTCCGTGAACGGCCGCTGCGATCCGTCGACGACCGTCTCGATCGTCTTGTTGTCGAACAGATCGATCGCCGCCTCCACCCGGACCTCGGCTCGGTCCGCGACTCCCGGCCAGCGATGCCACGCGCTCGTCCACGTGCGGGTGCGCCCCTGCCCGGGCGGCTCGCCACGCAGGGGCGACTCGATCGACCAAGTGTGTCCGCTCACGGCATGATTCTACCAAAGGCCTTCGGACACGGATGAATTTCTCAGAACCCACCTTCACGTTCGGCATCGAGGAGGAGTACCTCCTGATCGACCTCAGCACCCGCGATCTGGCCATCGATCCGCGGCCCGAGATGATGGAGGCGTGCCATTCGGCGCTCGGCAACTCGGTCGGCCCGGAGTTCCTGCGCTCCCAGATCGAGGTCGCCACCGGCGTCTGCCATGATCCGGGCGAGGCGCGCGCGCAACTCGCCGACCTGCGCGGCACCGTCGAGCGTGTCGTCGGCCGCTTCGACTGCGCGCTCATCGCCGCCTCCACCCACCCGTTCGGGCGCTGGCAGGACCAGAAGCACACCGCCGCCGCCCGCTACTCGCAGATCGCCGAGGACCTGCGGCTGGTCGCGCAGCGCCTGCTGACCTGCGGCATGCACGTGCACGTCGCCATCGAGGATCCCGAGCTGCGCATCGACCTGATGAACCAGGCCGTCTACTTCCTCCCCCACCTGTTGGCGCTGTCCACCTCCTCCCCCTTCTGGGACGGGGCGGACTCGGGCCTGATGTCCTACCGGCTCTCGGTCCTGGACGAGCTGCCGCGCTCCGGGCTCCCGGACCCCTTCCAGAGCGCCGGCGAGTACGACCGCACCGTCGCCAGCCTGGTGAGCGCCGGCCTGATCGAGGACGCCACCAAGCTGTGGTGGGACATCCGCCCGAGCGTGCGCTTTCCCACGCTGGAGATGCGCATCACCGACGTGTGCACGCGGCTCGAGGACGCCCTGTGCCTGGCCGCGCTGTTCCGCTGCCTGTGCCGGCTGCTGTACCGCCTGCGGCGCAACAACCAGAGCTGGCGCATCCACTCGCGCCTGCTGGTCAACGAGAACCGCTGGCGGGCGCAGCGCTACGGGAGCGACCGCGGCCTGGTCGACTTCGGCATAGGCGAGGTCGTCCCGTACCAGAAGCTGCTGGCCGAGCTGCTGGACCTGATCGACGAGGACGCCGCCCACTTCGGCTGCGCCGCCGAGGTCGAGCGCGCCCGCGGCATCCTGGCCGACGGGACCAGCGCGCACCGCCAGTTGGCGATCTGGAGGGAAGCGCAGGCCGCCGGGGCCGACTCCGCCGCCGCGCTGCGCACGGTCGTCGACTGGCTGGCCGAGGAGACGGTCGCCGGCACCTGACCAGCAACAGAAATCCTTGTTTCGGATTCCCGATCGACGTCACTCCCGATAGAATAAGGATTACGGAAATGTAACCAGGGGAGGACGCCATGAAGCCGAAGCTCATCGGCTGCGTGATCGCGTTGAGCGTGCTCGGAGCCGGCCATGCCGGCGCGATCGAATGGGAAGTGTGGCTGTCCGATCAGGCCAACAGCGCCGACATCAGCGCCGAGAACCCCACCGGAACATTCGGCAGCCGCATGGTCGTGTACGAAGGCCGCGACCTGGCGATGGCACCGCCGGGCACCTACGGTGAAGGCGACGGATCGTTCGGGCCGACGGTCATCCAGGCGCACCACGTCTTCCCAACGCGTTCGCCGAGCTCGGCGCGAACGTCGAGCGACTGCACGGCATGCTGCCGCATCCGTCGCACCGCTACCTGAACGCCAACTTCTTCGGCCCGGGCACCGGCCTGGTCGGAGTCATCGACGCGGAAGGGCAGTGCACGGCAACCGCGGACGGCCACCGGATCTGCCCGCCGCTTCGAGGCTCCCCGGACGACGCGGCCAAGCTCGCCAAGGCCCTTTTTCGGACCACGGGGCCGGAAGGCTCGGCGCCGTCCAATCACATGACCTTCTGGAGCGCCGACGGCAGCAAGCTGATCGTCGGAAATCTCGGCGCGAAGCTGCTGGAGCGAATCGACTACGACCGGGAGACCGGCACCTTCACCTTCAACAAGGCGGCCACGCTCGACCTGGTCGGCGGCCGGGACCTCACCGCCATGGAAGCGCGCGCCGACCCGACGCTGCCGGCCGGGCGGGTGAGCGGCGAGTACGCCAACTTCCAGTCGCGGCACACGCCGAGCGGCGCGCTGAAGGAAGGACCGGGGCGGCCGAACAACGTCGTGGTCTGTCCCATCCCCTCAAGCAACAACCGCCACGTGTACGTGACCTTCGGCGGCGGAGGACTGTTCGTGGTCGACGTGACCACGGAGCCGATGTCGATCGTGGCGGAGTACACGAACGACGTGATCAGCGCCGCCGGCTGCGGCGGCGCCGAAGGGGGCGGCTTCATGCACCTGAACGCCGGAGTCTCCGCGAGCGGAGCGGGCGCGGACGACTCGACGTTCATCCTGTATCGGCTGCCGCTGGACTATCCGGACGGCGCGGCCCCCTTCACCACCCCGAACGAGCCGCCGGTCGTGACGTTCCACGAGGAGCAGACGATCGACATCACGGCGGACGCAGAGCTCGCCCAACGCCGCGATGCGCACGGCGTGGTCACGTCTCCCAACCGCCGCTTCCTGTACCAGTTCGACCGGATCCGGAACAACGTGGAAGTGTTCGACATGGGCAAGGTCATCAACGACCCGACGGCCACGGTTGCCGAGCAGGCGCATGCGCATGCGGGCACGCTGGACCTCACCGGGTCGGGCTACTGCGTCGGCGACCCGGCTCCGTTCGTGAACGTGGACGGGCACGGATACGAGCTGAGCGACGACCCTGCGCCGGACCTGGTGGACATCACGCCCGACGGCCGGCTGCTCATCGTCTCCTTCCGGGGGCCGCACCCGGTCACCGTCAAGCACGCGGCCGTGGGCAGTTGCCCCGGGTTCGGCATCGTCACCCTGGAAGGCGACGGATCGGCCGGCGCCCTGACCCACGTCTTCCGGACCTTCCTGCCCGACGCGACCGGCACCAGGAACCTGAGCGACATCCACGCCGCCGCCGTCCGCATCAAGGGTCCGAACGCGCCGCCTGCGCCATGAACGGTTACCGCTCGGCGACGATCAGCGACTGAAAGCGATCCTCGTCCCACTCGGCACCCCAACCGGGCAGGTCGGTGGGAGCCAGGTGGCCGTCCTCGATCACGGGGGCGTTCACCATCCCCCACTGCTCGCCCTGCTTGCGGAGCGTGTCCGGGGCGTAGCTCATGTACTCGTAGTAGCTGGTGTTGTCGATGCAGCAGCCGAGCGTGGCGTGGATGTGGCCGTACACGCCGCCGGCCGCGTTCATCTCGATCGTGGTGTCGTACATCTCGGCGAAGTGCGCCATCTTCAGCACCAGCGTCGTGCCGTGGCGGGCGTTGGCTCGCAGCAGGTCGGTGGCGCCGTGCAGGAGCCACTGGGTGGAGATGCCGATGTCGTGCATGAGCATCTCGTTGGCCATCACCGGCATGTCGAGCGCGCTGCACAGTTCCTGGTAGTGGTGCATCTTCTGCTCGTGGAAGGGCTCCTCCAGCCAGACGAACCCCAACTCCTCCATCACACGGCCGACCTCGATCGCCTCGCGCAGGTCGTATGAGCAGACCGGGTCGTTGATCAGGTCGAAGTCGGGCCCGACCGCGTCGCGCACCTCCTCGAACAGCGGGATGTCGGCCTTGCCGCCCTTGTAGGTGTGGAACTTGTAGGCGCCGATCCCCATCTCGCGGGCGGCGTCGATGTGCTCGAAGTAGCCGTTGCGGTCCATGTCGCCGCCGGTCAGGTAGCAGGGGAAGCGATCGCGCACCCGGCCGATCAGCGCGTGTACGGGCAGCCCGGCCGCCTTGCCGGCGATGTCCCACAGGCAGTTGTCGAAGTCCCCGAACCAGCCCGGCTTCTGATACACCCAGCGGGTCCCCTTGTGGAACATCTGGTAGAGCCGCTCCCGGTGCAGCGGGTCCTCGCCGATGGCCATCGACCGCACCAGGTCGACGTGGTACGCGTCCATGGTCGAGGCGGGCACGCGGCCGGTGATGCCTTCGTCCGTGCGCACCTCCACGACGTGCTCGTGCGGCTTCGCCGGGGCCGTCAGTATCGGCTCCCGCTCCGGGTTCACGCCCGCCCGGTACTGGATCCGGTGCAGGCCCGGCACCTGCACGAGCTGCGGGATGCGCTCCGGCACGCCTCCCTCGGGCAACTCCAGCGTGATCAGCTTGATGTCCGTGATCTTCATCTCATTCACCCTTGATTATTCGCTTCTGCAGCACCGCGTCGTTCAGGGTCAGGCCGAAGCCGGGGGCGTCGCTGAGGGTGCTGGCGCCGTCCACCGGCAGGACCGGCTCGTTGTAGAGCTCCTGGGCGCGCTCCAGGTTGCGGTCGGCCAGTTCCTCGTCGGAGAACTCGTGCGGCAGCGTGTTGCCGAGTCCCGTGGCGAACAGGTGCAGGCTGGCGAATGAGCGGATGCCGATGGCCGGGCTGTGCGGCATGAGCGGCTTGTTGTGCGCGGCGGCCAGGTCGAAGATGCGCCGCACCTCGGTGGGGCCGCCGGCGTTGAGGATGTCCGGCTGCAGGATGTCTGGATTGGCCAGCAGGATCAGGTCGCGGAAGCGCCAGCGGGTCGCCTCCAGCTCGCCGCACGACACCGGGACCGACAGGGCGTCGGCCACCTGCCGGTAGCCCGGCAGGTTGACGTGCGGCAGCGGCTCCTCGTAGTGGAACGCTCCCAGCTCCTGGAGGATCTCGCCCTGGCGGATGGCGGTGCTGACGGTGTAGCCCCAGTTGCAGTCGAAGCTGAGCGTGCAGTCGTCGGGCAGGAAGTCCCGGCAGACGCGGAAGCGCTCCATGTCCGCGGCCGGATCGGCGTCCAGCACGGTCGGCCCCCAGTCCATGCGGATCTTGTAGGCGCGGAAGCCCATCCCGTAGCCGCGCCGCACGTCGGCCAGCATCTCCTCTGGCGTCTTGCGGCTGCCGAGCCCCTGGCTCCAGTAGAGCGGCAGCGTCGTGCGCGCGGCGCCGCCCCACAGGTCGTACACCGGCCGGCCGAGCGTCTTTCCCAGCGCGTCCCAGCAGGCGATGTCGACGGCGGCGATCGCCTGGATGTGCTGGCCGGTGCGGCCGTGGCGGTAGAACAGCCGGTCCCACAGCACGGCGGGGGCGTGCACGCTCATGCCCGTCACGTCCGGGGCCAGCAGGTCGCGGACCACCGCGACGCCCACGCTCGGATGGGCGCGGAAGGCGCCGATCCCTGTCACGCCGCCGCCGGTGTGCAGGCGGATGAGAATCTCGCCCCCTTCGAGCGCGTCCACCTGGAGGCGCTGAATCGCGTCGTGAGCCTGTGCCATCGCGCCGACTTTACAGCACGCCGCCGGTGAGGGGATAACCTCGCCCATGTCCGAACCGCGCCGCTCCCCTCGCCTGGTCGCCCTGCTCAACCCGCGCCACCGGATCAGCGAGGCGGGCATCCGCGACGCGCTCGGCGGCATCCCGGACGGCGTCGAGTTGCGCACCTTCACGGATGCGCCGCCGGATGGCCTGCTGCCGGAGCTCGACGGGCTGATCAGCAACGGCTGGCTGCCGGAACCCGCGCGCACGCCGCGCCTGCGATGGGTGCAGACGCTCAACGCCGGGCACGAGGACCTGCCGGACGCGCTGGTGTGCTCCCCTGACGTGGAGGTCTGTCACGGCAGCGGCCCGGCCGCGGTGCCGATCGCCGAGTGGACGCTGGGAGCGATGCTGTTCTTCGGGCATCGGTTCCGCCGCATCCTGGCGCACGAGCAGGGCCGGACCTGGCACCGCGACCGGGCGGCGGAAATGTCGGCGTCCGTGCTGCACGGCAGGACGGTCGGCATACTGGGCTACGGGGCGATCGGCCGGCAGGTGGGACGCCTCTGCCGCATGCTCGGCATGCGGGTGGTGGCCACGCTCGGCCGCGGGGGCCGGCGGCAGCAGCTCACCTACCGGACACCCGGCACCGGCGACCCGGAGGGCGAGTTGCCGGACCGCTGGATCGGATGGGACGAGCTCCATGGCGCGCTGGGCGACCTGGACTTCATCGTCCTGGCCCTGCGGCTCGACGGGCAGACCGAACGGCTGATCGACGATGCCTTCCTGCGGCGCTGCAAGCCGCAGGCGGTGCTGGTCAACATGGCGCGCGGGGGGCTGGTGGACCAGGGAGCGCTGGCCGCCGCGCTGGCCGCCGGACGCATCGGCGGCGCCGCGCTCGACGTGTTCCAGACGGAACCGCTGCCGGCCGACGACCCGCTGCGAGACGCTCCGAACCTGCTTCTGTCGCCCCATTGCTCGCCGGAATCTCCGTTCTTTCAGGATGAGATCGCCAACATGGTGGCCGAGAACGTGCGCCGCTTCGGAGCGGGCGAGCCGCTGCTCAACGTCATTCGCCCCCGCGCGAGGCCCACGTGATCGAGTCGATCACCACCGAGGTCATCTCCAGCACGTACGACGGGGGCCGTTTGTGGTTCCATCCGCGCGCGTGCACGGTGCCGCACGCCGGCGGCACGAAGCTGGTGATGACCGGGCAGAGCATCTCCGGTTCGGACGTGTTCGGCCACGTCCACTGGATGACGTCCACGGACGGCGGCCGCTCCTGGAGCGAGCCGGAGCCCATTCCCGAGCTCGGCCGCCGGCTGCGTGACGACGGCATCGAGGACGGCGTCTGCGACGCCGTGCCCGAGTACCACGCGCCCACCGGCACCGTGCTGCTGCTGGCGTTCAACGTCTACTACCGCGACGACGTGCTGACGATGGCCGACCGGGAGCGCCACGTCGTCTACTCGGTCCTGGACCCCGCGACCGGCCGCTGGGGCGGGCGCAAGCGGATGCCGTGGGACGAACCCGAAGCCTCGGCGATGTACACCAGCAACTGCTCGCAGCGGGTGACCCTGGACCACCGGGACGGGGAGCGGGCCGGCGACGTGATCGTGCCGCTGACCTTCGGCCCCCTGGGACGCACCCACCGCGATGTCTGCACGGTGCGCTGCGCGTTCGACGGCGCCGAGCTGCGCGTGGCCCAGCAGGGATCGCGCCACGAGCTGCCGGTCCGCCGCGGCCTGTTGGAGCCGAGCGTCACCCGCATCGGCGACACCTTCTTCCTCACCGTGCGGGCGGAGGACGACCGTGGCTACGTGTCGGGCTCCGCCGACGGCCTGCATTGGCAGCCGCTGCGCCCGTGGTGCTGGGAGGACGGCGAGCCGCTGGTCATGTCCACCACGCAGCAGCGCTGGCTGCCGCACGGCGACCGGCTCTTCCTGGTGTACACGCGTCGCACCGAGGCGAACCGCAACGTGTTCCGCTGGCGCGCGCCGCTGTGGGTCGCGGAGGTGGACCGCGACCGGCTGTGCCTGCGGCGCGACAGTGAGCGGGTCGTCCTGCCCATGAAGGGCGACGGCATCAGCGGCCCGGACGGCGTGCCGCGCATGGGCAACTTCCACACCACGGCCGTCTCTCCGGACGAGTCGATCGTCACCGTCGGGGAGTGCCTGCCCACTTGCGGCTACCAGGGAGAGACCCTGCTGGCCCGCGTGCGCTGGAGCCGGCCCAACCGCCTGTTCGGCTGATGGAAGGACGCCGCCTGGTGGCCGTCGGTGGCCACGTCGAGATCGAGTCGTTCGAAATCCCGGAGCCGGGCCCCGGCCAGGTGCTGGTGCGCGTGGCGCGGAGCCAGGTGAGCGCCGGATCCGAGAAGAACGCCCTGCTCGCGGCGAGCGGCGGGCGCCGGCCGCTGGGCTACACCCTGGCCGGCACCGTGCAAGCCTGCGGTCCCGGCGTGGATGTCTGCCGCGTGCACGACCGGGTGCTGGCATTCGGCAACCACGGCAGCCACTGGCTCACCGGGCAACAGGGGCTGTCCGAGCTGCGCTCGTCGCTGCAGCCCATCGAGCACGACGCGGCGGAGCTTAGCGACGAGCAGGCCACCTTCGCCGTGCTCGGCGACGTGGCGCTGCTCGGCATCCGGCGCGCCGAGCTGCAGATCGACGAATCGGTCGCCGTCTTGGGCCAGGGTGTGGTCGGCCAGCTCACCACCGCGCTGTGCCGAATCTCGGGCGCGCACCCCATCATCGCCGTCGACCTCGACGCGCGGAGGCTGGAGCTGGCGCGCGGCAGCGGCGCCACGCACACCGTCGACGCGTCGGTGGACGATCCGGTCGCGGCGATCCGCGACCTGACCGGCGGCGGCGCGCAGTGCGTCTTCCACGCGGCCCGCGATCCGGGCGTGCTGGTGCCGGCCATGCAGGCCGCGGGCGACCGCGGCAAGGTCATCCTGGTCGGCAGTCCGCCCGGCACGGTCGAGCTGGGTCTGCAGACCGAGCTGCTGAGGCGCGAGCTGGACATCCGCGGCGTCTACGGGCGCGGGCTGGAGGACACCGCCCATCCGAAGTTCCCCTGGACCCGGCGCCGCAACCGCCGCGCGATCATGCGCCTGATCGCACAGGGGGCGCTGGTGGTGGATCCTCTCATCAGTCACGTCGCCCGGCCGGAACAGGCGCCACGCCTCTACCGGCAGGTGCTGGAGGGCACCGCGGGCTGGATGAGCATCCTGTTCGACTGGGACTGAGCCGTGCGCTCCGACCAGCCGCACACGCCCCACGCACGCGACATCGCGGGAGCGTCGTGGGACCCCGGGCAGTACCTGAAGTTCGCCGACCACCGCGTACGGCCCGCCGTCGACCTGATGGGGCGAATCCCGCTGGCGGACCCCGCATGCATCTACGACCTCGGATGCGGCACCGGCAACGTCACCCGCATGCTTGCCGACCGCTGGCCGGCCGCCGACGTCGTGGGCATCGACCACTCGCCGCAGATGCTCGAGCAGGCGCGCGCCACCCCGTCGCGGGTGCGCTGGCAACACGGCGACCTTGCGGACTGGAAGCCGGAGGAGGCTCCGTCGCTGCTCTTCTCCAACGCGGTCATTCACTGGCTGCCCGACCATCGGTCGCTGATCGGCCGCCTCTGGTCGCTGCTGCCGCCGGGCGGCTGCCTGGCGGTGCAGGCGCCGATGAGCTGGGAGCTGCCCTCGCACCGCCTCATGCGCGAGACGCTCGCCGACGGTGGCGCGGGGGGCTCGCCGCTGGGCGACGCCGAGCTGAGACGCGCCGTGGCGAGCCGCGGGCTACACGATCCCGGCTTCTACTACGACCTGCTGGCCACGGACGCCGCCCACGTCGACGTGTGGACCACCGAGTACCAGCACGCCCTCACCGGGACGGACGCCGTGCTGGAGTGGGTCGCCGCCACCAGCCTGCGCCCGATCCTGACCGGCCTCGGCGATGCGGAGCGCGCCACCTTTCTCGACCGGTACCGCGAGCGACTCAGGAGCGCTTACCCCCCGCGCCCCGACGGCATCACTCTCTACCCCTTCCTCCGCCTGTTCTTCGTCGCCGTGCGCGGCTGAGTCCACGGAGATTGCTGCTTCCCCCATTGACAGCACCAAACCACGGCGGTAGGGTCCTTGACTGGAGGGTAGAATTATGCAGCAGTCGCTGCGCAGAAACGCCGCATCGAGTCTGAGCGTCGTCCTCTTGTTGCTCCTGGCAACCACTCACCCCCTGTTCGCGAGTGCTTCCACCGAAATGGCGGAAGAAGAGAAGCCCGTCATCCAGTTGATGGTCGGCCCCGTACGAATCCCCCTGGCCGCGGACATGTACATCATCCAGGACATCGGTAAGCGGATGAATGCCACTATCGAACCAATCAATGGCGACAAGAAGATGCTCCAAACCCTGATCGCATCGCGCCAGGTTCCCGATATAATGTATGGCAACTCGATCATGTCGAGGCTGGAGGCACTGGATTACGGACCACAAGGAGTGCTGTTTCCGCTCGATACGAAGTTCGACATGATGCCGAACATCAGTCGTTTGCGAACGGAGTACAAGGAGTGGGACGCGGCCATGACGGCCAATGACGGACATCAGTACGTCACGCCGTGGGTTTCGGAGTTCCCCTACTTCTTCTATGCACCCCTGATATCACCCAAGGTGGCGGACTACGGGATAGATCCGCGGACGGACATAGAGACCTTCGATGACCTCTATGAGATATTCAAGATGTTCAAGAACGACCATCCCGACAGCCATCCCTGGGTGACGCGCAGGGGCCTGCGCTCGCATCTCTATATCTTCGGCACCGACCGCCGCTTCTACCTGAATCGTTTCGAAGACAGGTACGTATTCGGACCCATGGAGGAGACCTACCGTCTCATGGTGGAATTCATGGCGAAGAACTATGCCGAAGGCCTCATGCATCCTGATTGGTTCACCATGAACGAGGACCCGTGGCGCGAGAACATGGCAGCGGGCAAGGCCTTCTTCACGGTGGATCAATTCAGGCAGAAGACATCGCTGGGCGGGACTCCTGAGGACGAGTCCAGTTGGTGGATCTCGTTCATCGTTCCGAAATTCCATGGCACCCGCTACTACACCACCGACGACTATACCCACGTCAATGAGAGCATTTGGAAACTCAGCGCCGACACCGAGCATGTCGACAGGATTCTGCCCTTTGTCGATTGGCAGTACACCGAAGAAGGTTCCGTTTGGACCATGTTCGGGAACGTCGGAGAGACGGCTGAACGAACCGATGACGGCGTGCGCTACCTCGATATCCCGGAAGGGGTCGACGCGGGCACCTGGGCACAGGAACAGGGCATGGTCGTTTTCCGGGGCGCACTCCAGACCAGGGCCGTCTTCTTCAACCGGGCAAGGATAAAGCAGGCCGGAGGGAACCTGCTCGCCCTGGACTTGTGGGAGGCGGACATCGACTATGTGGAGGGCAGCGGTACGGTCAGACCGGCTCATCCGATTCTCACGTTCGCCGACGATGAGTTCGACAGTATCAAGCAGCTGCAGACCGATATCGAGACCTATGCGAGTGAGAACGTCATCCAGTTCGTCACGGGGCAACGGCCCCTCAGCGAATGGAATGACTACGTGAACGAACTGAAGAAGCTGGGTGTCGAAGAGGTGATCGAGATCTATTCCGCCGCCTACGACCGCTATGCGGCACTAGTCCAATAGCGGCATCGCATCATTCCAGGGGTGTCCGATCCTGTGATCGGGCACCCCTGTCACGTTAAGAGAGCGGAAGGGTACCGAATTGAACGCGTTTCTCTGTGAGAACTTCCTGTCGTCCGGAGACCCGAACGAATCCGGGTATGTTCAATCGAAGAACTTCCTGCGTCAATGGTATGTTCATGGACCGTTCCCCATGGCTCCTGGAACGCGGGCCGCCGCGGAGTCCGGAGACTGGGACACCGTTCTGAACGAGGAGGCCGTCCCGGACGAGGCGAACCTGAAGCCGGACATCAAGCCGGTGTCCGATCCCCGCGACATGGTCAGGAACGGCGCATGGATGCGATGGGAAACCTATTGTCTCCGGACCCACTGGCGCTACCCCGAGAGGATCGTGCCGTGCGCGCTGCTGCACGAATGGTACCTGCCGCGGCACCCGGACTTTCCCAAGGCGGTCCTGCCTCCGGGTTACGCTCACCTGCCCATCGAAGCATACACACGGGATGACACGCTCATGCCGTATTGGGTGAATCTGGACCCGTCGCAAACCGGAGACGGCAACCCCCGTGAGCCGCATTGTCCGCGGTGCGACGAAACGGTGGAGATGGAAGCGAAGAGCTGCCCCCGTTGCGGCCAGCGCATGGGCGGATACGCGGGATACAGTGCGATAGGCTGGCCACGGAAGGACTCATGGCAGCCTGCTCTGCCGGACGACTACTCGTTCTACTTCATCGCCGCATACGTACATGCCCCTGGCGGGATGCGCCGGATGACGCTGCGGGCGAGCTGTGAGGGCCGCTACAAGCTCTTCCTGAACGGCCGGGAGGTCGGCATGTATGCCGGTCCACATCGGTATCCTCAATGGGATCTGGACGAGTATGCCGTCGGACTGAAGGAAGGTTGGAACCTGCTGCTCGTCAAGCTGGCCCATGACACGATCAGCGATGATCACCGGTTCTACCATTCACGGAAAGAGGTGCGGAGCGCGTTCCTGGCACGGATGGTCATGCCCGACAACCGACCGGTGACCGTACGGAACTACGCGAAGAGCAATTTCGCGCCTGAGCGGCAGCTTCGCATCACCGTTTCCGAGCCGATTCCCATCGGCACGGGAGCGACCGCTCGCCTGCGGCGTTTCCCGGACGGCACCCTTGTCTGCTCCGAATATCGAAGCACCGACAATGGCAACACCTGGACGCCCTGTCCAAACCTTCAGGGAGGTGCAGGCGGATCGTGGGAGTCATCCACACCGGCTGACCCGTCGACCTGGTCCCGGGAGCAGGATCCAGCCACACTGGTGATGGCCACCAACTGCCGGGAGCTCCGGCCCGGTCTCTACCGCGGGCGGCTTTGCCGGAGCCTGGACGGCTGGCACACCCGCGAGGTTCTGGATGTCGCCATACATATGGATGACGCCACGAACCTCGTGGACGAGGGAAACCAGGAGATCGGCCCCGGCAGCATCAGGGGCCTCAACATCGTCGGACTATCCGACGGCACCCTCCTCGTGCCGATGTACGGCAGCTTGCAGCAGGACGTCGTCTGGTTCGACTATCGGGTGTTCGGGGGCTATTTGAAATACCCCCAGGAGTGGCCCAGGCAGTTCAAGTACCGCTCCTGGCTGCTGCGGAGCGAAGATGGAGGGCTGAACTGGCATTACTACAGCACCATAGCCGCACTTCCCGAGCTCGGCGATGAGGGTTTCTGCGAACCGAGCGTAACGACTCTGCATGACGGCTCGCTCATGGCCCTGCTGCGCAACGGAGGCAGCGACGACGGTCCCCTGTGGGTGTGCCGCTCATGGGACGACGGCCGCACGTGGTCGTACCCGGTGCGCACCACTCCCACCGGCAATGCCCCCCAAATCCGCCAGATGCCCAACGGGGTATTGGCATGTTCCTACGGTCGCCCCGATGACCGCGTCAGTTTCGATCTCACCGGTTCCGGGCTTGCCTGGTCGCATACGGTCGTCGCGGCCAATTGCTACGGCAACGCTCACATCGAGTTTGCCGTGACGGGTTCGGATACGTTGTACTGCGCCTACGCGGACGATGAGTTTGACGTCCAGGGCAACAGGATGCCACGCAAGGTTCGACAAAAGTACGGACGGCACATCACGGCAGAGAGGCTTTGACATCGCTTGACACGCGCAGTCGGTATCCGGAATCGCGGACATTCACGATGGAAAAACAGGAACTCACCCTAGACGGTCTGCGCGTCATCCTGAGCACGCCGCGCGTCGTGGCTGAGATGCCCAGAGGCCGTTGCTGGTACCCGGACTTGCTGAAGTTCTATACCGGCGAGCTCATGCTGAACCACAGTCTGAACGCAGACCGTCACGACAACGAGCACAATTCGCAGGCCGTCTACCTGTCCATCGACGAAGGCCGCACGTTCGATTTCGCCTACGACGTGAATGGATTTCACAACGGCGGCGGCGAGCCGAGAATCAGTCTGCCCGACGGTCGCATCGTCGGCGCGTCGTCCTTCCTGAGACCAGGCCCGTCGCCACAGGGGCAGAGCTTCCGCGCGCACCACTGGTGCTACGACCAGGGCGGCAGGCGCTATGCGGTCGAGCCCTGGCGCGTGGTCGTGGAGGGATTCCCCAGAGAGGTGGATCGTTGGAGGCTGTCGAGCCGGACCTCATGGACCACGATCAACTGGTTCAGCGACATCCTGATCGTCGACGGCGGTGCATGGCTGAGCTTGATGAGTCTCAAATACCGTGGCGACGAACGATGGACCGTCGTGGCCGTGGTTTCCAGCGATGAGGGCCGTCACTGGCAGTATCTGTCTACCGTCGCCGTCCCGGACGATGCGCCACGCGGCCTGGAGGGTTTTGGCGAGCCCTGTCTCGTCAGACTTCCAAACGGCGACCTGATGACCGTCATGCGGGTCGGGCAACACCAGAAGCAGCCGGACCAGTGGCTCACTCGCACCTACAGTAGAGACGGCGGTCGTAGCTGGACCGCAATCGACGTTCTTCCCGCGTGGAGCGTGGCGCCGCAGATCTGTCGACTGCACAACGACGTGCTCGTGCTGTCTACCGGGCGACCGGGTGTCTATCTCTGGCTCTCGACCGATGAGAGAGCCGCCGAGTGGCACCCCATCGACGTATTGGATTGGCACAACACCGCCCTTGACAGACCATTGCACATCGAAAGGGATCGGATCCTGGGGCCCGAGCCGGCGAGCGCCAAGGGCCAGACAACCTCATATACCGCGATCGTCGAGGTTTCACCGAATCGCATCTACCTGGTGTACGATCGCACACCCTACGGCTGGAAGCCGGTGCCGGCCGAATCCGGTGAGCGCAGCCGGATCTTTCTCCTCGAAGCGGAAGTGCAGCGCATCGCCACAGCGTGAACCGTCATCCTGCCTGTTCTCAATCCTTGACCGAACCCACCAGGACTCCTTTCACGAAATACTTCTGGATGAACGGATAGACCACGACGATGGGCCATATCGTCAGAATGATCGCCGCAAACTTGAAGGACTTGAAGAAGCCCGGCCCCACCCATCCTTCGAGAGAGATATCCCGCAAGGGACCCGACTGCAGGTTGCTCTGGAACGACCCGGTGTATCTGCCCACTCGTCCCTCCAGGAGGATCCGCTGCAGTATCAGCGGCAACGGAAACTTCGCGGCGTCGGTCAGGTAGATCAGCGGGCCCGCGTAGTTGTTCCAGCTTTCGACGGCGGCAAACAGTCCGATCGTCGCCAGAATGGGTTTGATGAGAGGCAGAACGATACGCAGGTAGACATACAGATCCCCGGCACCGTCCATGTAGGCTGCTTCTCTCAGGTCCGAGCCTATCGTCGACCTGATGTTCGCCCTCATGATGAAGATATACCACGCGCTGAAGCACGCAGGGAGGATGATTGCCAATCTCGTATTGTAGAGTCCGATTCCCATTATGACCAGGAAGCTCGGGATCATGTTGGTCGGCACGAACATGGTCAGCACGATGAAGACGAGTATGACCTTTCTGAACGGCAGCGACTGCCGCTCCAGGGCAAAGGCAGCCGCGCTGGTGACAAGCAGGGTCAGGATGACGGTGAGGACCGCGTACAGAACGCTGTTGACGTAAGCGACTCCGATATTGGTTGCCATCAGGAGGATGCGGTACGAGTTCAGATGGAGCTCGCCTTTCGGAAGGAGCTTCACGGCATTCAGCGTGATCTCCGCGTATCCGCTTATCGATACCGAGAATATGTAGACGAAGGGAAATATGAAAGAGACGATGAGGAGAAGAAACAGGAGGTGATTGGCGACGTCGAATGCCATCGAGCCCGGGTTGTGCCTGTATCTCATCTTCGCTCACCTACCACAGGCTGTGCTCGCTCACTTTCCGACTTATGTAATTGGTCGCGATTACCAACGCGAGCGCCAGCACCGCATTGAACAGCCCGACGGCAGCCGCGAAAGAGTAGTCCAATCCGAGGATGCCTCTCCTGTAGACGTAGGTGGAAAACACGTCAGCCACGCTGTAGATTCCGGGGTTGGACATGAGAAATACCTTTTCGAAACCCACGTTGATGAGCTGACCGACATTCAGAATGAGCAGGATGGTGATCGTCGGTGCCAGGCCGGGAAGCGTGACATGGATGGCCCTTTGCACCCGGTTCGCCCCATCCAGATAGGAAGCCTCATAGAGCTCCGGATTGATGCTCGCCAAGGCGGCAAGGAAAACGATGGAGCCCCAGCCCATGCTCTGCCACACTCCGGAAACGACATAGATCGGTCTGAACCACTGCGGATCGTTGACAAAGTCGACGGCCCCGATGCCGAGAGCGCCCAGGATGCGATTCACATATCCGTCGTGGCCGAAAAAGCTGTACAGCATGCCGACGATGATGACGACGGACACGAAGTGCGGAAGGTATGTAATGCTCTGGGCGATCGTCTTGAAAGGGCGGTTGTGGATCTCATTCAGCAGCAGAGCGAGCAGGATGGGAGCGGGAAACCCGAATACCAGACTATAGAGTCCGAGAAGAAACGTGTTCTTCAGAAGCCGAAAAAAGAACGGGCTCTCCATGAACTGGATGAACCACTTGATACCCACCCACTCACTTCCGAAGAAACCGTCGACGATGCTGTATCGCGTAAAGGGTATGGTGATCGCTCCGATGCTGGGCACGTACTTGAAGATCAGCAAACCAAGAATGGCAGGAAGCAGCAGCAGATAGAGTGCGGCGTGCTTTCTCAGTTGTGGAATCAGCGAAGAGTTGCGGAGGAGAGCTTCTTTCTTTCGAGCCTTCAACTCTATGGAACGTTGCATAGCACCGCGATCGAACAGCGTACCGCCGGCCGCCCGAAACTGTCAATGAACGAATCCAGGCCGTTGACCGAGGTGCTACCGAGTGCTACCCTGATGCCAACGGGTCTCTCATGGCGGTGAAGTCCTCGATCTCGCTTACCGACGAGCAACACGCCTTTGCCAGAGGGTTGGTCGAAGCGGGGCGCTACGCCAGCCTGAGCGCGGTGCTGCAGCAGGGCGTCGACTTGCTGCGGCAGCGACTGGACGGCCAGGAGCTGGAACATGCGGCGATGCGCGAGTTGCTGGCCCGTCGGCGCCAGGGCGAGTTCGTCAGCGCGCAACAGATGGACGCGCGGCTGGCGCGGGTGATCGCCGACAGACGCCGCGCGCATGGTCTTCAGCCTTGAGTTCTCGGCCGACGCCGAACGCGACTTCGAGCTGATATTCGACCATCTCCTGCGGAGCTACCTGATGATCCGGCTCCTGGAGGATCGGCCTCCCTAGCCGCGCTCAGGACGGCCCGAACGGGGGCATGCCGGGGTGCGAGCCTTCCGCGTTCCTGGCGAGGTTGCCTCTGTCCAGGGGTACGAGCGCGCCGGTCATGAACGACGACGCGTCCGAGGCGAGCAGGATCGCCACGCCCTTGATCTCCTCCGGCTGGCCCAACCGGCCGATGGGCAGGCCGCGCAGGAAGTTGCTGCGCAGGACGGGGTCGGCCTCCATCCGGTCCCGCAGGCCCTGGTTCTCCACCTGCGCGCAGACGATGGCGTTCACGCGCACGCCCAGCGGCGCCCACTCGGAGCTCAACTCGCGGGTCATCTGCGCCACGGCGCCCATCGCCATGCTGTAGGGGATGTGGTGCCGGCCGAGCGCGCTGAAACCGGCGATGGAGACGATGCTCATGATGCTGCCCTTGCCGGCCGCGATCATGCGCCGGCCGGCCTGCTGCGTGCAGTGGTCCGCCGCGATCATGGCAGTGCGCGATTGAAGGTCATCGCCGTCGCGGCGTATCCTGAGGCAACGTGCGTACCGGACCCCAGCACGGCGGTACGCCGCTGTGAGCGACAGCCCCCCGCGGCAAGTTCAAGCCCCCGCGTTGCGGATCGACGGGAGGCTCACCGCGAGGGGAAAGCTGCGCTACGTCCGCCAGGACTGGCAGCTCTACGCGCTCATCCTTCCGGTGCTCGTCTTCTTCGCCATCTTCCACTACTGGCCGATGTACGGGGTGCAGATCGCCTTCAAGGAGTATCTCGGCCCGCTCGGCATCCTGGGCAGCCCGTGGGTGGGATTCAAGCACTTCGTCCGCTTCTTCAGCTCGTTCCACTTCGTCCGCGTCATCAGGAACACCTTGACCATCAGCCTCTACGAGCTGCTGGTCGGATTCCCGATCCCGATCATCCTGGCGCTCTCCATGAACGAGCTGCGGCTCCTGGGCTTCAAGAAGGTGGTCCAGAACATCACCTATGCCCCGTACTTCCTGTCTCCGGTGGTCATGGTCGGCATGATCATCCTGTTCCTGTCGCCGAGCAGAGGCGTCGTCAACGCGGTGATCGGGCTGGCCGGCTTCGAGCCCGTGTTCTTCATGACGGAGCCCGGGTGGTTCAAGCACGTCTACGTGTGGTCCGGCGTCTGGCAGCACGCCGGCTGGGGCTCCGTGATCTACATGGCCGCGCTGGCCGGCATCGACCACGAAGTGGTGGAGGCGTCGATCATCGATGGGACGAGCCGGCTGCAGCGCATCCGCCACGTGATGATCCCCGGCATCATGTCCACCGCGATCGTGCTGCTGATCCTGTCGGCAGCCGGCATTCTGGCCGTCGGCTTCGAGAAGATCTACCTGATGCAGAATCAGCTCAATCTGCCGACGTCGGACGTCATATCGACCTATGTCTACCGGGTGGGTCTCCTCGGCGCGCAGTTCAGCTTCGGTGCAGCCGTGGGGCTGTTCAATTCGGTCGTCAACTTCATCGTCCTCATCATCGTCAACGCGGCATCGCGGCGTCTCACCGGGGCAAGCCTGTGGTGAGGCCCGAAGGTGACTAGGACGCCCAGCGGTGCCCCCTGTCGTCAAGGACACCGGCGCGGACAAGGCGTTCCACGTCGCCAACACGGCGTTCCTGATCGGCATCCTGCTCCTGTACGCCTACCCGCTCTGGTTCGTGGTCATCGCGTCACTCTCCACGCCGGTGGAGATCTCGCAGGGCAACGTGTGGATCGTGCCGCGCGGCACCACGATAGAGGCGTACCGGCGGGTGCTCACCAACGACGACATCCTCATGGGCTACCGCAACACGATCTTCTACACCATCGCCGGCGTTGCCGTGAACGTCACCATGACCGTGCTGGCGGCGTATCCGCTGTCGCGCAAGCGGTTCTTCGGCAGGAAGATCATCCTCATCTACCTGACCTTCACCATGTTCTTCAACGGCGGTCTGATCCCGACCTACCTGGTGGTGAACGGGCTGGGGCTGGTCAACACGTTCTGGGTCATGATCATCCCCAACGCCGTGTCGGTGTTCCTGATCTTCATCATGCGGACGTTCTTCGTGCGGACGATTCCGGACGAGCTGTACGATGCGTCCGCGATCGACGGCAGCAGCCACGTGCATACGCTGGTCCGGGTCGTGCTGCCGGTCTCCGGTCCCGTGCTGGCGGTCATGATCCTGTTCTACGGCGTGGGGCACTGGAACTCGTACTTCAACGCGCTCATCTACCTGAGCGACCGCGAGCGGTTCACGCTGCAGCTCATCCTGCGGGAGATCCTGGTGCAGGAACGCATCGACGAGATGGTCGACATCGCCGACGAGGCGTACTTCGAGCAGGCGATGCTGGCGGAGATCCTCAAGTACGCGGTGATCATCTTCGCCAGCGTGCCGGTCCTGCTGCTCTATCCGTTCCTGCAGCGATACTTCGTGAAGGGCGTGATGATCGGAGCGATCAAGGGATGACGCATATCCACGGACCAAGGAGGTGACCGAAGGAAGAGCCTTGTGAAAGGCTGTGAAGTTGGACGCGGGCGGGCTCGTCGAGCCGGCCGGCGGTTCAATCGCACTCGGACAGTTCCTTAGAGGAGAAGTGCACATGCACACGAGACAGTGGTCCGTAGTGGCTCTGACCGTCGCCCTCTGCTTCGCGAGCGGAGCGGCGTGGGCGACGGGTGTCGAAGAGGCGGCGACCACCGAAAGCGGGGTCCGGATGACCGGCCTGCCGATCGTGGACGAGCCGATCACGCTGCGCGGCTTTGGCGGATACCATCCGCAGCAGGGGCCGTTCGACGAGATGCTGGTGTTCCAGGAGATGGAGAAGCGCACCAACATCCAGATCGAGTGGGAGATCGTGCCCGATGCCGGGTACGGCGAGCGGCAGGCACTGAAGCTGGCGACCGGCGACCTCCCGGATTTCTTCTACCGGTTGGACCTGGGTGACCTGGACGTGCTGAAGTACGGGGCGGCCGGCGTGTTCGTCGACATGAACACGCTCACCGACTACTCCCCCAACCTCAACGTGATCTTCGCCAAGCATCCCGAGTGGAAGCTGGAGTCCGCGGACGGCGGCAAGTACACCCTGGGCAACATCCAGGAGGTCGCGCTCAACCGCGTCCACAGGATGTGGGTGAACCAGAAGTTTCTGGACAACCTCGGACTGCCGATGCCGACCACCACCGACGGGTACCTGGATACGCTGCTCGCCTTCCGGGACGGGGACCCCAACGGCAACGGCCGACAGGACGAAGTGGGCCTGGCCGACTTCAGCACCGGCACCGGCCGCTTCGTGGAGCAGTTCCTGGGCGCCTGGGGTCTCGGCACCAGGGGCAACGGCCTGCGCGGCCAGACGGGCATGGACGTCGGGCCCGACGGCAACCTCCGTTACATCCCCATCAGCGACGGGTACCGGGAGATCCTGGAGTATCTGAACCTGATGTGGGAGGAGAACCTGATCGACCCCGATCACTTCGCCCACTCGGTCGCGGACTGGCAGGCGCTGGGAGCCACCGATCGGCTCGGCTCGCATCCGCAGACCTCCCCGGCCTTCATGCACCCACACGACGTGGACTTCGCCATCGCCGGTCCGCTGATCGGACCGTACGGCGACCAGCTCTTTTCGGCGGTCAATCCGACCGTCGTGCAGCCGCACACGTTCGCGATCACGTCGGCCAACCCGCACCCGGAGGCGACCATGCGCTGGGTCGACTACTTCTTCAGCGACGACGGCTACGTCCTGCTGGACTGGGGCGTCGAGGGCGTGACCTACCAGGTGGACGAGAACGGCATCTGGAACTTCATTCGGGATGACCAGGGCAAGGCCATCTGGGCTCCGGACGCCAACTCGGACTGGCCGAACAAGGGCCCCCGCGGCGTGTGGACCCCGTTCCACGGCGGCCGCATCCCCATTCTCTGGTCGAACGAGACGTTCCAGGATATCTGGATCAAGTCGCCGATCGCGAACAATCCGAACGTCCTGCTCAACGCCCAGAGTCTTGCCATCTACGAGCCGTACTTCCCGGAGGAGATACTGCGCGGCCTCTCCTTCACGGAGGCGGAGGCGCAGGTGGTCGCCGACTACATGACGGAGACCGGCCAGTACGTCAACGAGATGGAGGCGCAGTTCCTAGCCGGGCAGGTGCCCTTCAGCGAGTGGGACGACCACGTCGCCAAGGTCAAGTCCGGCAACTTCGACCAGTTCGTCGAGGTGGTAACCGCCGCCTACAACCGGTACGTCGGCAACTAGACGAATCGCGGCAGGAGGCCGGGCACGGCCCCGGCCTCCTGTTCGTCATTGGAGCCGCGATCCATGGAACGCATGACGGATCCGTTTCGCGACGTGCACTTCGACGCGGCGGACGGGCTCTCGGTCAGCTACCGCTCCGCGATGACCGGCTACGAGGAAGGCCTTTCCGACGGCATCTACGCGGCGCTCGGCTGGAACGGCGCGGGCTACTCCGCCTGGACCCGCAACCTGCCGGGGCCGGCGGTGCTGGCCACCGCCGAGTTCGCCGAGCCGCAGGCGTTTGCCCTGGAGGTCGACGGGCAGTCGCTCTGCTCGCACTGGCAGCTCGCCGGCTTCGACAAGCACGAGGAGCAGAAGGGGCTGCACGCGGTGGTGACCCTCCGGCACGCGGTTCGGCCGGCGGAGGTGCAGGTCCATACGCTGCTCGACGGCACGGCGATCCTCACGCGGTGGATCTCGGTCACGAATACGGGAGACAGGCCGCTGGCGCTCGGCCGGGTCGCGCCGCTCTCGGGCGGACTGCACACGGTGCCGCGCTGGCGCGACCACGTGCACGGGGACACGCCCTACCGCCTGGGCTATCCGGAGTACACGGCGATCCTGCACGAAGGCGGCTTCCGCTGGCACGATCTGCCCAACGCGGGCTACTATGTCGGGTCGCGCTTTCTGCGCAACCGGCACCGCCACCCGATGTTCGTCCTGGAAGACCGGGCCACCGGCGCGCACTTCGTGTGCCAGCTCGCGTGGTCGGGCGGCTATCGCTTCGTCTTCGACCTCGACAGCGAGGGGGCGGACGCCCACCTCTGGTTCCAGGCCCTGATGGACGCGCCCGCGCCGCTGCACGTGGTGGCGCCGGAGGAGACGGTGAGCTCCGCAGAGGTCCACATCGGCATGCTGTTCGGGGACCTGGACGACTGCGTGAACGCCATGCACGACCACGTCAGGCGGAGCGTGATGCGGCCGCAGGCGCGCGGCCGTGGCCTGTGGATCGAATCCGGCATCGGGCCGGAGGAAGTGATGAGCCAAGAGGCCGTGCTGCACCACGCCGATGCCGCCGCCGGGATCGGCGCCGAGGTCTTCTTCATCGACGCCTCGTGGTACTCGCCGCCGGACGAGACCGAGCGGTGGTTCGCCCGCGTCGGCGACTGGCACGCGAACGCCGAGCGCTACCCGATGGGCATCGACGGAATCCGTGACCACGTGCACGCGAAGGGCATGCTGTTCGGACTGTGGATGGAGCCTGAGCGGTTCGGCGTGGACTCCAGCGCCTTCGCCGAGCACAGCGACTGGTGCACGGTCGGCTACGACGGCAGGGTCCGGGGTACGGTCGCCGGCGGCGGCGGGATGGTGGACCTGGCCACGCCCGACGCCGCCGCCTGGGTAGAAGCGCAGATGGCCGGCCTGATCGAGCGCTACCGGCTCGACTTCCTCCGCCTCGACTTCAACGCCACCACGGCCAGCCCGTTCTCCTGCAACGAGCGCGACGGCTACCTGGAGAACAGCGACTGGCGCTACCACGAGGCGTTCTACGCGATCATGGAGCGGTTGCGCGCCCGCTTCCCGGCGGTCATCTTCGAGGCGTGCGCGAGCGGCGGCGGCCGCACCGATCTGGGCGCGGTGCGCGCTTTCTGCCACACCTGGGTCACCGACTGGCAGCGCGCGCCGCGCAGCTTCACGATCACCAACGGCATGACCATGTGCCTGCCGCCGGAGCACGTCGACCGCCTGCTCAACGGGCAGGACGGTTTCACCACCGCCAGCCTCGACTTCCAGGTTCGGCTGCTGCTGTTCGTGCGGCCGACGATCGGATCGGCCACGCAGGTCGGCTTCGCGCCCAACGGCGTGCAGATCGAGCGCATCAGGCACGCGGTGGATCTCTACAAGGAATTCGTGCGGCCGATGCTGCCGACCGCCATGATCTACCACCACACGCCCGACCTCGCCGGCCCCGACCCCAAGGGAACGGGGATCCTGGAGCTGGCCTCGCGCGAGCGCGACCGGGCGATGATCGGCATCTTCCAGCTCTCCGATCCCGACCGCGCAGAGCAGCGCGTGCGCTTCCGCGGGCTCGACGCGTCGGGGGCCTACCGGGTGACGCTGGACACCGGCGGCGAGTGCTTCGAGGCTGACGGGCGCACCCTCACCATGGACGGCCTGACCGTTCGGCTCGGCCGGGCGCTCACCAGCGAGCTGCTGCTGGCCAAACGGATCCGGTAGCCGCCGTGGGCCGCGACGGGAGGACGCCGTGGGAGACGGCCGCGCCTACCGCACCCGTTCGTAGACGAACAGCGCCGATTCGAGCGCCCGGACGGACGCCGACAACCCCTCGCTCATGAGCTTCGCGCCGCTCACCGTGACGGCCCCGCCGGGTGCGTCCAGGTCGGTCACCGCGTACGCCGCCTCCGGGTCGAGGTTTCTGAGCCGGAGCGCCAGCGTCCCCTGTTCCGCCTCACTCCGCCGGAAGGCCTGTACCAGTCCCCTGCCCTGGTCCGGACGGTCGAACTGCCACGCCATCCAGACGTCGTCGTCACGGCTGTACGCGGTGAGCGGGTAGTAGTCGCCCAGGAAGAGGTCCCCGAGATCCCGGATCTCGGCGACCTGCCGCATGACTGCCGAGCTCGTCAGCTCCCGCACGTTGATGGCCAGGCCGAAGACGGCACCCATGCCGCTGCGGACATCGTACGGGGTGCGGCGGATCGCACCGACGCCGTGGAAGGGGATCCAGTACGACAGGGCGGCCGTCATGTCCTGCTGCGGCTCCGGGACCCAGGTCAGGTCGCTGCGCCAGAAGGTGATCGTCCGCCTGAGCATCTCGATGTCGATGCGCCGCCCGCCGGAGGCCGAGCTGTCGATGACCAGGTGCGGGTGCTCGCGCCGGAGCGCGTCGAAGTACTCGTACAGCCCCATGACGTAGCGGATCTCGTTCATCCCCTGCCGGTCCTCCGCCTCGCCATGGCGCCAGTAATGGACCGGATACAGGTTGAAGTCGTGGCGGTAGACGTCCAGGGCCCACTCGCCGATCTTCGCCGAGAAGGTGGCGATGGCCCAGGCCCGCGCCTCGGGATTCCCCAGGTCGAGGAGATGAAAGCCGTCGCGGTTCAGGTAGCGGTGCTCGGGCGGCAACGCGTATGCCGGGGGCGGCGGGATCAGGAACTCCGGGTGTTCCCGGTAGGTCTCGGTGCCCACCATCGCCCGCTCCGGCTCGAACCACAGGATGTACTTGAGGCCGTTGGCGTGTACGGTGTCGGCCGCGGCCCGCATGCCGTTCGGGTACCGCTCGGGATCCGGGGTCCAGGTGCCGCACGACCACGCCCAGGCGTTCGGGCCGAGCCTGTCCGGCAGCAGGCGGTACCATCCCGCGTCGACCTGCACGTAGTCCACGGCCAGGTCCCGCCGCGCGATCGCTTCGGCCACCGAGGTCACCACGCGCTCGCTGGAGTCGTGGAACCCGACCGTGCCGTGCACGCTCGCGTAGATCATGGGCTCGGCCGGCTGGCCGTCCACCGCAGGCGTGTAGTGGTCGGCGATCAGGCGGCGCAGCAGGTTGTTGCCGCGCAGCCGGTCGGTCCCGGCCCAGAACAGCAGCAGCGTCGCGGGGAGCCTGATCCGCTCGCCCGGCGCCAGGTAGGTGTTCATCACCTCCAGTCCCGTCCGCACGCGGGCCGACGCCGCGCCGGTGCGCTCCACGGAAGCCGCCCACTGCCCGGTCCAGCCCACGCCGACGACGACGCCGTGGTTGCCGGGAAAGGCGAGGTTGAAGAAGGGCAGCGTCGTGTCCGACGACCGGCCGCCGACCGGGGCGAGGCTGACCGTCGCGTTGCGCTTGATCTCGGTCGTGAGCGGCTCGAAGTCGTCCACCTTCGCGGTGCTGCCACGGGCGTGATGGAGCGTCCACGGCCCGGACGCGCGCGCCGACCGCGACGCTCCGGCCGTGACGACCAGGTCGCCGGCGAACACCTCGGAGAGCACGGGAGTGTCCGCCGCTCCGGTGTTCTCCAGCCAGACCACCCACTCGACCGCGGGGTAGCTCCGGTACACGGTGGCGACGTACGTCAGCACGAGCCCCGTGTCGGGATCGGCATAGCGGAGCGTCCATTCGGTGCGGTGCTCGTCGGGCTCGGCCGACTCGCGCGAGAAGGTCCACGCCGGCAGCAGCTCCGCGGACGCCGTCTCGCCATACTTGAACGAAACCGGCGGGCGTGGATCCGGCCCGCTCACGTGCGCTTCCAGCCAAGCGTCGAAACCCGCCATCTCGATCTCCTTCGCCTCCTCGGCTGCTTCCGCCGTCCCTCCCGTCATCTCCCCGGAGATCGCTCGCGGAAACGTAGGCGCGTCGGCCCCGGCGCCCCCCAGGGAGCAGCCGAGCCCCGCCGCCAGCGCGACCAGGCACAGTCGTCGGAGTCCTGCGCCTGCCACCCGGTTCGTGCCCGGCATGACTCGCCGTCTCTCACTCCCGTAGCGTCGCACCACCGCAGGCGATTGTCCTGGAGCGCTACGACGGCCCGAGCGGCGGCATGCCGGGGTGCGAGCCGCCCGCGTTCCTGGCGAGATTCCCGCCGTCGAAGGGCACGAGCGCGCCGGTCATGAACGACGACGCGTCCGAGGCGAGCAGGATCGCCAGGCCCTTGATCTCCTCCGGCCGTCCCAGGCGGCCGATGGGCAGACCGCGCAGGAAGTTGCTGCGCAGGACGGGGTCGGCCTCCATCCGGTCCCGCAGGCCCTGGTTCTCCACCTGCGCGCAGACGATGGCGTTCACGCGCACGCCCAGCGGCGCCCACTCGGAGCTCAACTCGCGGGTCATCTGCGCCACGGCGCCCATCGCCATGCTGTAGGGGATGTGGTGCCGGCCGAGCGCGCTGAAACCGGCGATGGAGACGATGCTCATGATGCTGCCCTTGCCGGCCGCGATCATGCGCCGGCCGGCCTGCTGCGTGCAGTGAAAGCGCCCGATCACGAGCCCCTCCATGGAGCGTCGGATCTCGTCGACGGGGAGCTTGGCGGGGTCGCCGTGGCCGCCCTCCCCGGCCACGTTGCCCAGCACGTCGATGCGGCCGAACTCCCGGTCCAGCGTGGCGTAGAGCGCGTCGATCTGCTCCGTGTCCGAGACGTCGCACACCGCCGGGACGGCCCTCCGGCCCAGCGCCTCGATGGTCGCAGCCGTGTCCTCCATCCCTTCTGCGTCGATGTCGGCGAGCAGCAGATCTGCGCCGTACTCGGCGAAGCCGATCGACATCGCGCGGCCCATCCCGCGGGCCGCGCCGGACACCACGGCGACGCGATCGGTCAGGTCGAACAGATTGCCAGCCATGTCAGGCCTCCTTTGCGGCGACCGCCGCGCTCGCCTCGTTCAGCACGCGCAGCGCCCAGCCGTGCATCGGCGCGGCGATCGCTCCGTCCAGGAGCGGGTCGCCGGTATCGCGCATCCACCGGTACAGGCGGCCGAGGAGTTCGTCGCGCACCTGCCGGCACGCCGGGCGGTCGATCACGTTGTCGAGCTCCTCGGGATCCTCGCGCAGATCGAACAGCTCGGCCAGCGGATGGAACGTGCCGGAGATCCGCTCCGGCGTCACCGGGGTCGTGTGCAGGGCCGCCGCGCCGGTCTGCTGAATGAGGGTCACCGACGCGGTGAAATAGACGATCAGCTTGTGGCGGTCGGTGCGGATGCAGCGCCGCGGATCGTAGTAGTTCTGGTAGCTCATCTCGGCGAAGACGCTGTCGCGGACCGCCCCCGGCCTGCCGTCGAGCAGGCCGGCCAAGCTGTGGCCCTGGATGGCCGGCCGCGCCGGCACGCCGGCGGCATCCAGCAGCGTCGGGACGAGATCGACGTTGCTGGCAAGCTCGCGCTGCACGCGCCCGCCGGCCCATCCGCGGGCGGGGTACCGGACGATCAGCGAGATGCCGATGCCGGCGTCGTACAGGGTGCTCTTGGCCCGCGTCATGGCGATGCCGTGGTCGGTGGTGAAGACCACCAGGGTGTGCTCGTCCAGGCCGAGCCGCTCGATCTCCCGGAAGATTCGACCGGCATGGATGTCCAGGTAGCGCACCGCGCCCTGGAACTCCGTGAAGTCGCGCCGGGCGAACGGTTCGTCGCGGAGATAGGGCGGCACGGTGACACCGAGCGAGTCGTCCGGCTCGATGTAGTCGCCGACGAACCCCTCGTAGTCCGGGTCGGGCGCGATCAGCGACTTGCGCCGATGCGGCTCTCCGAAGCCGATCTCCAGGAAGAACGGGAGATCGCACCGCGAAGCGCGGCGCAGCTCCGCGATCGCGCGATCGGCCACGACCTCCCCCCTGCCGAACAGCTCGGCGTGATCGAATCCGCAGCGGGCGGCGATCTCCTCCTCGGTCGCGAACGCCTGTTGGGTCGAGAAGGCCGCCGGCAGCACCGCTCCGCAGCGGCCCGCGTGATGGAGGCCGACGATGCCGGTGCGGTAGCCGGCGTCGCGGAGCAGCTCCGCCACGTGCCGCTCCCCGTGGTGGAGGTCCCATGCGAAGTTCGACTGCGAAAGCCCCATGACCCCGTGCGAGTGCGGGAAGCGCCCGGTCACCATGCTGGCCCGCGACGGACTGCACTGCGGCGCCGTGGCGAACGCGCGGTCGAACCGAACGCCCGCTGCGGCCAGCGAATCCAGGTTCGGGGAGCGCACGGTAGGCACCCCATAGCAGTGCAGGTGCCTGCCCAGGTCGTGGCAGTGCACGAGGACGATGTTCGGCCGGGAGCTGCCGCTGTCCGATGCCACTCTCGCTACTCCGCCCCGCCGGCCGCGGCCAGCGCCTCGACCGCCCAGCGATGCAGCGGCGAGGTCACCGCTCCGGCCAGCAACGGGTCGCCGGTCGCTTGCATGTGCTCGTGGATCGTGGCGAGCAGCTCGTCGCGGACGCTCCGCTCAGCCGGATCGTCCACGACGTTCCGCCACTCCCCGGGGTCGGCGGTCAGTTCGTAGAGCTCGTAGACCGGGTGGAACGGCTCCCGCGGCGGTTCGGGTTCCCGCGCTGCGGTCATGCGCGGCTTCCACGACGCGCACGGGTCGCCGTAGGAGCGGGCGTTGCTGAAGTAGACGATCATCTTGTGCGTGCCGGTGCGCACGCAGCGGATCGGGTCGTAGTAGTCATGGTAATTCATCTGCGCGAACAGGCGGTCGCGCGGCGCGCCGGACTGGCCGTCGAGCAGCCCGCACAGGCTCACCCCCTGGACGCCGCCGTGGACGGGCGCGCCGGCCGCCTGCAGCACCGTCGGCACCACGTCGATGTTCGCGACGAGCTCACGCGCGACGCGGCTTCCGTCCCATCCGCGGGCGGGCCAGCGGACGAGCAGCGCGATGCCCAGGCCGCTGTCCAGCAGCGACGCCTTGGCCCGCGGCACGGCCGGCCCGTGGTCGGTAGTGAAGACCAACAGCGTGTCCTCCTCCAGATCGAGCCGCCGCAGCGCGTCCAGCACGGCGCCGACCTGCTCGTCCAGGTAGCGGATCGCCCCCTGCAGCTCGGCCAGCTCCGCGCGCGCCGCCGGCGTGTCGCGCACGTACGGCGGCACCGTCACGCCCAACGCATCGTCGGCCGCGAGGTAGGCGCCCAGGAACCCGATGCGGTCGGGGCCACCCCCGCCGGATTCCGACGACGCGGAGTCCTGGCGGCAGGCCTCCGGGAAGCCCACCTGCAGGTAGAACGGGCGCGAGGAGCGAGCGTTGCGCTCCAGCCACCGCACGGCGTGCTCGGCGACCGCCTGACCGCGCCCGGCCGGCATCGCCTCCTCGAACCCGCAGCGCCGTGCGCCTGCGGGGTCGTGCGCCGCCTCCACGCCCGGCGCGACGAACCTGCCGGTGCGCGTCACGGGCGCGGCGCCCACGTCGTTCGCGCCTGCCAGCGCTGTCCTGTAGCCAGCCGAGCGGAGCAGTTCCGCCACGTGTCGTTCGGCGGCGCCCAGTTGCCAGGCGAAGTGGGGCGCCGAGCGCCCCATCACGCCGGTGGAATGCGGGTAGCGGCCGGTAAACAGCGCCGCCCACGACGGCGCGCACTCCGAGGTCACGGCGAAAGCGTCGGAGAAGCGCACGCCGCCGCGCGCCAGCGCGTCGAGGCAAGGCGACCGCACGGTCGGGATTCCATAGCAGCGCAGGTGCCGGCCCAGGTCGTGGGCAGTGACGAGAACGACATTCGGGCGTCGGTCGGGCACGGGGCGCTCACACGATCCGGTAGGTATAGAGCGCACTACCCGGCCGAGCGTCGATGCGGACGGCGAACCCGTCGTCCAACAGCGCGTCGCCCCGCGCCCTCCACGTGCCGCCGTCATCCCACGAGCGGACCTCGTAGATCGCGGCCGGGTCGAGCGCGCGAAGCGTCGCCTGCCACTCCCGGAACGGCGACTCATGGCGCCGGAAGGCCAGCACCAGCCCGTCGCCCCGCTCGGGGCAGTCGTACTGCCACGCCGCCCACGCGTCCGCGGCCAGGCTGAAGGTCAACAGCGGGTAGAAGTCGCCGGAGAAGTAGCGGCGGATCTCGTGCGCCTCCGTCAGCCGCTCGCGCAGCCGATCGGCGGGCACCGCTTCCCGGCCCTCGACCGCGCGCGAGCTGAAGTGGGTGATAATCGCTGAACCCGCCGCACTGCGCATCGCGTAGGCGGTCGTGTCCTTGGCGACCGCGGCGCTCAGCGGCACCCACGGCGCGAGTCCCTGCGACTGCGTCTGCATGGCCATGGGGTCGAACGGAAAGCACTGCAGGTCGCTTCGCCACAGCGGCACGCTGCGCGAGATGGTCTCCAGGTCGATGCGCTGCCCGCCGCCGGCGCAGTTGTCGATGATCAGGCCCGGGTGCCGGGCGAGCAGCTCGTCCCACATCGCGTACAGGCCGGTGATATGGCCGATCTCGGTCATGCCGATCCGCTCCGGCGCGTCGGCCATCGCGCACAGCTCCGGGACCCTTAGGTCGTTGAAGTCCTGGCGGTAGCAGGTCACCCCTCCGTCGGCGATGAGGCCGGAGAGCATCTCGGTGACATGACGCCGCGCCTCCGGGATACCGAGGTTGACCAGGTAGTTGTCGCCGTCCACGTAGCCCGACCGCACCGGCCCGATGAGCCACTCGGGATGCTCGCGCGCCATGTCGGAGCCCTGGAACGCGCGCTCCGGCTCGACCCACAGCACCAGGCCCAGCCCCGCCCGCGCCGCGGCGTCGGCGATCGGCCGCACGCCACGCGGGTACGCCTCCGCGTTCGGGGTCCAGCTTCCCACCTGCTTCATCCAGCCGCCGCTCATTCCGTCGGCCGCCTCCGCGATGGGACGCGGCCCGTACCAGCCGGCGTCGATCCAGTAGCACTCGGTCGGGATGCGGTGCTCGGCCAGCCAGGCGATTTTCGCCAAGTGCACGGACTCCGGCCGAGCGCCCCATGCACCCTCGCAGAACGGCGGCCGCAGCGGCCTGCCGTTCGGGCGCGGCGTGTAGTGGGCCAGGATCAGACGGCGCAGCACGTTGTGGCCGCGGACCCGCCCTGTCGAGGCCCCCGGCTCGCCGTCGCCGTCCGCGTCCCAGAAGAGCAGCAGGATGCGCGGCGTCCTGATCCGCTCTCCGGGACGCAGCGTCAGGTGCGTGCGTTGCATGCCGGCGGCCACCCGCACGCCTTCGGCGCCGCGCTCGAACGACGCCGCCCAGCCGCCGGACCAGCCGATGGCACCGATGACGCCGCCGGGCCCGAGCTCCAGATTGAAGAACGGCAGGTGCAGCGTCGAGGACTTGCCGGTGCGGGCAGCGAGGGCGAGCCGACGTCCGCCCTGGCGGAAGGTGAGCGGGGTGCAGAGCGGCTCGAAGTCGTCGGTCTGGGTGAGGCCGCCGCGCGCGTGGTGCACGCGGCACTCTGCCGCGCGGTCGACCGGGAAAAGGGCGTCGAGCGCCATGATCCGCGACAGGATGGGCGAGTCCCGCGTGCCGGCATTCTCGAACCGGGCCACCCACTCGACCGCGGGGTATTCGTCGTACGTGGCGACCTCGATCCGGCACGACAGCGCGGTGCGCGGGTCGGTGAAGGTGACCGCCTGCCGGGTCACGCCGTCGTCCGTCCTCGGGCCGTCGCCCTGCACCGACCAGTCGCCGAGCACCGACGACGCGGGGCGGTCCCCGCACCGGCAGGAAAGCGGCAGCGCGGCCGGCGCGCCGGCGCCGTCGGACACGAACGACGCGTCGAGCCAGGCACGCGCCCTGTCGAGCTCGGACTGCTTGACGAGCGCGGGCATCGGGACGGTGTCCTCAGGCGCCCACGCCGTTGACGACGTTCGGGAGCTTCTCACCCCGCACCGCGGCGGCCACGGTGTTGGCGACGCTCGTGCGCAGCGTGCGGCCGGCCGGCTCGCTGACCGACGCGACGTGGGAGGTGATCAGCACGTTCTCCATCCCCACCAGTGGGTGGCCGGGATCGATCGGCTCCGGATCGGTCACGTCCAGGGCCGCCCCCACGAGCTTGCCGCTCCGCAACGCGGCTACCAGGGCGGCGGTGTCCACCAACGTGCCCCGCGCTACGTTGATCAGCAGCGCGCCGTCCTTCATTGCGCCGATGGAGTCCGACGCGATCATGCGGCGGGTCGCCTCGGTGCTCGGGCAGTGCAGGGTGACGATGTCGCTCTCCGCGTAGAGCCGCTGGAGGCTCACCGGCTCCACCCCGTCGGCCTCCATCCGGGCCGGATCGACCGCAGGGTCGCAGGCGACGACCCGGCACTTGAACGGCCCCAACCGCAGAGCCACCTCCCTCCCGATCCTGCCGTAGGCGACGACGCCGACGGTCTGCCCCTTCAGGGCGCGCATCTCGGCGGGCTCGACCGCCAGCCCCCAGCCACCGCCCCGCACCGTGAGGGCGTTCTGGGTGATCCTGCGGGTCAGGTCCAGGATCATCGCGATCGCGTGGTCGGCGACCTCGTCGATGCAGTAGTCGGGCACGTTGCAGACCGGAATGCCCTTCCGCTCCGCCGCCGCAAGGTCGACGTTGTCCACACCGATGCCGTAGCGCACGATGATCATGCATTTTTGCATACATTCGATCACTTCCGCATTCACGGGCGCGAACTGAGTGATGACGTAGTCCGCGTCGCGCACCAGATCGATGAGGGCGTCCTGATCCGTGAACGCCCGCTGGGAGACCACCGAACAGCCGAGCGGATCGAGGATGGACCTCTCGACGTCGGGTGTCTCGAACGAGTGATCGGTGATGACGGCCTTCCGCATGGATCGACTCACGCCTGCGTCTACCGGATTCGGCAGCGCCCGTCAACCGCGATGGCTCCATGCATCCGGGCGTCAGGAGGCCGCGATGACCGTCACGTTCGGGAAGTAGGTGCGATACCGGGCAGCGTCGCGGGTAACGATCGCATGGCCCTCCGCAGCCGCATGGGCGCCGATGTAGAAGTCGGGAAGCGGTGAGCGGCGTGTTCCGCCCCGACGGCGATACTCGATGAAGGCGCGTCCAGCCATGAACCCGGCGCTGTACGGCAACGGCAGGCGCACCAGGCTTGCCGGCAGGGCCGCGTCGAGTTGACCCTGGTCCGCGTACGCCATCGCGATCTCGGCGAAGATCAGCGGATTTATGGCCAGTTGCCGGGTGTTGCCGAGCCGTGTCAACTGCTCGGACGACCACACCTCCCAGACCGGGTCGTCCGTCAACACGTCGATAAGGACGTTGCTGTCAACCAGGATCATCAGCTCGATCCGTGTCGCCGCGGGTCAGTGCCATGATCTCGTCGGTCGAGAGTCCGCCGGGCGGCCGATGGCGACGCAGGTGATCGACCAGCGCCTGCCCCCGGCCCGGAAACGAGTGCGCGGGGATGATTCGCACACCCTCGCCGTCAAGCTGGAACTCCACCTCGGTATGGGGGTACAGCCGGCAGCGTTCCCGCAACTCCTTGGGAATCGTCACCTGTCCCTTGCTCGTGATACGCATGGTAAGAATCTTACCAAACGACTCTTACCTTGTCGTCGAGCCCGGTATCGCTCTTTCACCGGCCCCCGCATCCTGCTATAAGGAACCGTCCTCACGGTTGCGTCGCCGTGGCGAACAGCAATCACGCATGAATCAAAAAGCATACTATCCAGTGACCTGGAGAGCGGAGGTGGTGCGGACGTGAAGTCACAGTCGGCAACGAAGAGGACGCGCGCGGCGGGCGGGAAGCCGGACAGGGATCTGTTGCTCGGCTGTTATCGGACCATGGTCACGATCAGGAAGTGCGAGGAGCGGCTGGTGCGGTCGTTTCAGGCCGGCCTGATCTACGGCGGCTGCCACACCTACATCGGCGAGGAGGCGGTCGCCGCCGGCGTCAGCGTCGACCTGCGCGACAACGACCTGGTGTTCGGCACCCACCGCGGCCACGGCCACGCCCTGGCCAAGGGGCTGGCTCCCGTGGAGCTGTTCGCGGAGCTGTACGGCCTGGCCGGCGGCGCATCCGGCGGCCGCGGCGGCAGCATGCACTTGTTCAAGCCCGAGATCGGGCTGATGGGCACCAGCGGCATCGTCGGTCCGAGCATCCTGCTGGCCGCCGGCGCCGCCTACACCTTCAAGCTGGTCGGGAGCGACCGGGTGAGCGTGGCCTACTTCGGCGACGGCGCGGTCAACAACGGCGCCTTCCACGAGGGGTGCAACATGGCGACCGTGTGGGAGCTGCCCGTGCTGTTCGTGTGCGAGAACAACCTGTACGCCACCGAGGTGCCGTTCGCGACCGTGACCAACGAGCAGAGCGTCGCCCGGAAGGCGGAGGCATACGCGCTGCCGCACGCCGTGGTCGACGGCAACGACGTGCGCGAGGTTCACCGGGAAGCCGGCGAGGCGATCGCGCGGGCGCGGGCGGGCGGCGGGCCGACCCTGCTGGAGTGCCGGACCTACCGGCAGCGGGCGCACGCCGAGGGGATGCGGGACTCGGGCTACCGGACCCGGGAGGAAGTCGAGGAGTGGAAGGCCGGCGACCCGATCGGGGCCTTGCGGACCTCCCTGACTGATGAGGGGACGGCCTCCGCCGAGGAGCTGGACGCGCTGGAGGCGGAGATCGCCGCGGCGATCGAGTCCGCCAACGAGGCGGCGCTTGCCTCAGGCGAACCCGATCCGGCGACCGTGCTCGACCACGTCGTGGACGCAAGGTAGGACGGCATGGCGGAGACCAACTACGTCGAGGCCGCCCGCGCGGCGCTGGCGCAGGAGATGGAGCGGGACGAGACCATCTTCGTCGTCGGCGAAGGGATCGGCGAGCGCGGCGGCAACTTCAACACCACCACCGGCCTGTTCGAGCTGCACGGCCCGGAGCGACTGCGCGACACGCCGATCTGCGAGCGGGGGTTCTCCACCATGTGCGTGGGCGCGGCCGTCGCCGGCGCCCGGCCCGTGGTCGACTTCATGTTCATGGACTTCGCCCTGGACGCGTTCGGGGACCTGATCAATCAGGCGTCGCGCATGCGCTGGATGAGCTCCGGGCGCATCAGCGTGCCGATGGTGATCCGCGCCTGCATCGGGCTCTACAAGTCCGGATCGTCGCACCACTCGGGCAGCTTCTACTCGTTCCTGGTTCATCAGCCGGGCTTCCACGTCGCGCTGCCTTCGGGTCCGCGCACCGCGAAGGGCCTGCTGACGACCGCCCTGCGCTCGCACGATCCGGTCGTGTTCCTGGAGCACCGGGCGCTGCTCGTGTTGAAGGAGGAGGTGCCGGCCGGCGACTACGCCATCCCGTTCGGCCAGGCAGAGGTCGTCCGGGAGGGAAGCGACATCACCATCGTCGCCATCGCCGCGATGGTCCCCAGGTGCGTGGAGGCCGCCGCGATCCTGGAGCGGCAGGGCGTCTCGGTGGAGGTGGTCGACCCGCGCACCGTGGCGCCGCTTGATCTCGACACCATCAAGGAATCCGTGCACAAGACCGGCCGCCTGCTGGTCGTGGAGGAGGACTACGCGCCGTGCAGCGTGGGCGCCGATATCGCCGCCCGCGTCGCCGACGAGTCCTTCGACGACCTCGATGCGCCGATCCGGCGCCTGCACTGCGGATTTGCGCCGGCGCCCTACAGCCCGGTCCTGGAGAACGAGCTCCTCATCGACACCGACGCCGTCGTGCAGGCGGTCCTGGACCTGAGGGACGAGTAAGAGGGAGCGGATGGCGGTCGAGGTGATGGTCCCGCGGCTCGGCTGGTCGATGGAGTCGGGCGCCTTCGGACAGTGGCTGAAACAGGACGGCGATGCCGTCGCCGTGGGCGAGCCCGTCTTCACGATCGAGGGGGAAAAGGCCACCGAGGAGGTGGAATCCCTGGACGCGGGCCTCCTGCACATCCGGCCGGGCGTGGCCGAGCCCGGCGTCGAGCTGACCGTCGGCACCGTGATCGGCTGGCTCCTCGCCGAGGGCGAGGAGGTCCCCGAGGCTCCCCCCGATCCGGCCGCCGAGACGGCGGGCGCCGAAACGGCGCGCGCCAAGTCGGGCGACGGTTCGGCGCCGAAACCGGAAACGGATCCCGGCACGGCGCCGCCGGCAGATGGGCGACCCGCCGCCGCAGCCGCCGTGGCGGTGACCGTGTCCCGCGGCGCAGGTGCGGACGGACGGCCTGCATCGAGCCCCCGGGCCAGGCGGATCGCGCGGGAGCTGGGCGTCGACTGGCGGCTGGCCTCCGGGTCCGGCAAGGGAGGCCGCATCCGCGAGCGCGACGTGCGCGCGTTCGCGGCCCGCCGCAGCGATGGCTTCGCGCCGGGAGCTGCGGGTCCGCTGCCCGACCTGGGCGAGTGGGGTCCGGTCGAGATGGTGCCGCTGTCCGCCGCGCGGCGGCTGACGGCCGAGCGTCTTGCCACCGTGGCGCAGACCGTGCCGATGGCCACGCAGCTCGGCACGGCCGACGTCACCCGCCTGGAGGCGCTGCGCGAGCGCTACGCATCCCGCGCGCAGGAGGCCGGCGGCACGCTGACGATGGCGGCGATGCTGGCCAAGGTGGCCGCCTCCGCGCTCAAGGTGTTCCCGCAGTGCAACGCCAGCATCGACTTGGCCGCCGGCCAACTGGTGCGCCGGGGCTGCTGCCACGTCGGCATCGCCGTGGACACCGAGCACGGGACATCGTTTCCGGTGGTCCGCGACGCCGACCGCAAGAACATGCTGCAGCTCTCGGCGGAAATCGCCGAAATAGCCGAGCGGGGGCGCGCCGGCACGCTGGCGCCTGCCGAGATGCAGGGGGGCTGCATCTCGATCTACGCGCCCGGCGGCACCGCCGGCGCCGGCATGGGCCACTTCACGCCATCGGTCAACGCGCCGGAACCGGCTATCCTGGGCGTGGCCCCGGCGCAGCGTGAGCCGGTGCTGGACGAGAACGCCGGCACCGTCGTGCACCGGTTGCGGATGCCGCTCGCCCTGACCTACGACTGCCGGGTCCTCGACGGCACCGCCGGGATGCGCTTCCTCGGCTGGATCATCGACGCCCTGGAGGAGCCACTGCTGCTGTCCCTCGAAGGTTGAACGACCGGTCCCATACTCCATGAGTGCTTCAGATTGACCAGAAAATACTCATGAGTGTTTTCGGGTAGACCAGAAAATACTCATGTTTGCGCCGCTACCGGGCTGACGGATCGAATCCTCGCCGAGCCGGTGCCCCAGGTCGAAAAGGGCATTCGATGGAGTTGCGCTTCTACTCCGGCTCGTCGATCTCGATGACACAGGCGACGGTGTCGCCGGTGATCACGCGCGGACGGGTGCGCAGCAGCAGCACCCGCCCGGTCTTCGTCGAGCGCACCTCGGCCACCACGCGGCCGTCCGCGCGGCGCACCACCCCCAGGCGGTCGCCGGCGGCCACCCGGTCCCAGACCGCGACGTCCGGCAGGAACAGCCCGGAGGTGGGCGCATGGGCATCCAGGTTCATGTCGCCCGAGCCTTCGCGTTCGTCCTCGACCAGGAACGGCGGCGGCCCGCTCGGGTAGTCGCCAGCGACGATGCCCAGGTAGGCAAGCAGGTTGCGCAGACCCTGGAGCGCCGCCGCGCAACTCTCCGGCCGGCCGCGCCCCTCGCCTTCCAGCTCCACGTAGATCGCCGGCACCCGCTTCTCGCCGGCGGCCGACAGGCTTCGGCCGGGCAGGACGGTCGTCCCCCACACCAGGTCAAGGCCGAAGGCGATCGCGGCCTCGCGCTGGGTCGCGCCCAGCTCCGGCCGGATCTGGTACCCGGCGAACTGCTTGATGCGGGCGTCGTTGCCGGCCGAGTGCAGGTCCGCGTACAGGTCCGCGCGGGGGATGACGTACTCCGCGAGCGCGTGCGCTATGCGCTCGGTCGGCGAACCGCCGGCATCGCCGGGAAAGACGCGCGCCAGGTCCTTGTGGTCGTGGCTGCCGGTGCGCGTCCCGGCGGTGAACGCCGGGCCGTTCACGACCGGGATGCCGATGAAGGCGCCGGACATCCGCTCCGGCTCGAGCTCCGCGAACAGGTCCTGGATGGCCAGCGCCCCCTCGTACTCGTCGCCGTGGATGACGCCGGTGGCCAGCAGCGTCCGGCCGGGCTCGGCGCCGCGGCAGACCAGCGCCGGGAACGCCAGCGGCTGGCCGTCCGGAAGGTGATCGATCACCAGACTGGTGCGGCTCTTGCCGCCGCGCGGCGTCCGTCCCGGGTCGAAGTCGGCAGCGCTCGCGGTCGCCGTCACCTCCTCCATCGCATCCGGCCCACGGCTCAATGCGGAATGCCGAGCTGGTGCATGCGGCGGTGGATGGCCTCGCGCGCCTGGTGGAAGGGCCGCTCCAGGTACGCCAGGTGGTCGGGTTCGCGGTGATGGAAGGTCGTCTCCGCGTCGGGCCGCAACGGCGCGGTGTGACGCACGTAGTTCAGGCAGCCGTCGATCAGGGTGAGCATGTACTCGGCCGCGTCGCGGTCGAACATCCACCAGTCGCCGCCGACCGCGACGTAGACCGGCGAGGTGTGGGCGAAGATGCCGCGCTGCCAGCCGTCGTGGTGATCGACCTGGCCGTAGCCCGGTCCGCCGACGCGGGCCGCCAGCCAGCTATGGCCGTCGACCTTCACCTTCTCGCGCAACTCCAGCCGGCGCCGCCCCGGGCCGGTCGCCGCGGCGTCCGCCTGCGCCACCACCCTGCCCTCCTGCACGATCTGCAGCGTGTGGATCGGCAGGATGCTCTCCGCCCAGGCGTGCACCTCCACGGTGCCCGACGCCGACAGCCGCAGCGTATCGCCGATGCCGGCGCCGTCGACGGTGATGCCGATCAGCGGGCCGCCGCTCAGGAACGTCCGCCCCTCCTTCACGGTGTCGCACCAGGCGCGGTAGGTGAACTCCTGCTGGTCGCCCACCTGCGCGTAGGTCCGGTACAGGCCGATCGGCACGTCGCTGGACATCTTGTCGGTGCCGCCGACCAGGGGCAGCCGGTAGCCGCAGTTGAGGTAGCGGTAGTACTCCAGGTGGTTGAACTCGCCCTGCCGCAGCATCTCCACGCCGTCGGCGCGGCCGGTGGCGATGAGCGCGGCGGGCTCGCCGTTCGGATTGGGCAGGTGCGGGATGATCACGTGGCCGCCCTGCGCGTGGGTCTGGTCGGCCCAGTCGCTCATGGTCACGTCCAGGCTGCCGCCCGGCTCCGCCTCGCCCGGGCCGTCCGAGCACCACGGCATCACCGGCTCCTTGAGGCCCCAGAGGATCAGGTGTCCCAGGAAGTGCTGCCGGTTCTCCTGGCTGACATAGACGATGTTGTTGCCTTGCTGGTGGACGCTCGCGCCGCCGGTGAACTCCTCGGTGTTGGTGAACAGGCTCCCCCACTGCGACTGCAGCAGGTTGACCACGTTCAGGTCCTCGCCCTGCGACTCGGTGTGGCTGCCCTGCGCGGACAGGAAGTGGACGTGCGAGTCGCCGGAGAACCACCCCTGCGCGTTCATGTCCGTCCAGCGCGCCAGGCGCAGGGTGAGCTCGCGCTGGCCGGGCTCGATGCGGACGCGCGTGCGCAGCGGCTCGTACTCGAAGCCGCGCGCCACGTCGACGATCACGTCGCCGCGCGGCAGCCAGCCCTGACAGCGGCCGTCGATGTAGGCGTAGGTGGCCTGGCCCATGCGCACGTCGCCGCCCACGTCGATGTGCCAGGTGCCGTTGTTGGAGTTGACCTGGTTGTGGTGGCCGTGCGGCTGGAAGGGAACGCCGGCCGGCGAGCGGAAGTGCACCCGGCACGGCACCGGCTTGCCGGTGCCGTCGTCGAGCACGGTCACGTGCACCCAGTTGCGGCCGCCGTCCAGCAGCTCGACCCGGACGCGGCCGTCCTCGGCGCTGCCGCGCTCCTGCACGTCGCCCCAGCGCACCGTGCCGAGGGAGCTGCCGGCCTGGCTGACGTCGACGGTGGCCGACGGCGTGGCGGCGATCTCCGTGTACGCGGGGCTGGACGCCGGATTCTGCGCCTCTCCCCAGCCGGCGCGGCCGTCGGTGACGAAAGCGTCGGCGTCCGCCTCGGGCAGCGCGTGAACGTAGGTGGCGATGCCGCGGTCGACGGTCACGTCCAGGTCGAACGGCCGCCGGGCCGCGTTACGGTCCGTTATGGGGGAACCCAAGTGCGGCCCGCCCAAGGGCGCTTAACGCAGCGATTAGACGATGCAGGTTGGGTACACAGCGATATA
>JAPPNY010000220.1:0-30951 GCA_028818385.1 Spirochaetaceae bacterium | reverse complement strand
TTGCCGTGGTGGACGGTCACGTCCTGGTCTAAGGGCCGCCGGGCGCCGTCCGGGTCGGTCAGGGTGACCCGGACGTCGCGCCGGCCCTGGCGCGTGAACGGGTGCTCGTCGACGTGGCCGGTGGTGACGCCGGCGATGACGAGCGCTGGCCCGCCGGCCGCCGGCTCGATGACCAGCTCCTCGACGACCCGCTCGGGATCGGGGTTGCGCCACGCCCACAGGAAGTAGGTGGCCGGCCCGCGCGACGCCTCGGTCTGGCGGCGGCCGGCCTCCTCCCAGGGGCCCTCGTAGCGCGGATGCAGGAACTCGCCCTGGTGCTCGACCGCCGTGAACGGGCGGTCGCGAAACGGCGCGGCGATCTCGAAACGCTCGCGGATCGCCACGGTGTCGGCCGCGTCCGGAGGGCCGCCGCCGGCGCGGAAGGTGTAGGTGGCGACCGGCCGGCCGAGCGGCCCGCCATCCATCAGCCGGCTCTCGGTCAGGGCGTGCGCCACCACGACCGTGTGGCAGGCGCGGCCGATCGGGATCGTCACCGGCCCCGAGTCCGGCGCGCAGCGGATGAGGCAGCGCTCCGTCGCCGGCTGCCGCCCGCCAACCTCGAACGGCAAGCCCTGAAAGAGCTGCCTGCCGACCGGCGGCTCGTGATCGAGTTGCGGCAGCGCGTCGACGCCCGCGTTGCAGAGGCGCTCCAGTTCGACCGGCTGATAATCCGTCATGCCGACAGCGTAGCAGTCCGTCGGACGTGGCGCCTCCGTGCCCTCAATGCACGAAAGCCCCGGCCGGCCGGAGCCGGTGGGGCTTTCGTTGGCGTGATCGCCGGCGCTACGCGGCGTTGACCGGGATCTGGCGGGCCTTGCTCGCCTCGGTCTTGGGAACGGTCAGCGTCAGCAGTCCGTCCTCGAACGAGGCGCTCACGCCCTCGTGGGCCGAGTCGCGCGGCAGCACGAAGCTGCGCGTGTACGCCGCGTGGCGGCGCTCGCGGACCAGATAGCCGTCGGTCTTGCGCTCGGCGTCCTTGCCGGTCTTGGCCGAGATGGTCAGCACGTTGTCGTCGACGCTGACCTTCAGGTCCTTCTCGGCGACGCCGGGCAGCTCCGCCTGCACCAGGTAGCCGTCATCCTCTTCGCGGATGTCGACCGCCGGGGCGCCGGTGCGCCAGACCGGCTCGGTGAAGACCGAGTCGAAGATCTGGTCCAGACCGTCGAAGATGCTCAAGCGGCCGGGTCGATACGGTACGAGATTCCTCATGTCGTTCCTCCTGTGGTTGAGGTTGTTTCTCATACCACCTATAAAGCACAACCCGTGCCAACTATTGCATCGAAATCGCTAGACAGATATCAAATCATTTCAAGGAATTGAATTACATCGTAACGACCGGAATCCAGCCACACGTTTGCTGGCCTCTCTCTTTCCGGATGATCGTGTCATTATGATACCTTTATGGTCAATATGCTCCTTTATGTACCAAATCGGCCCACGACTGACTCGATTCCGGGCCCGTGGATCTGCCTGCGCCGATGGCAGATCTCGCGCGACGGGTGCCCAAGCCTCATACTGCCCTCCACATGAGATACCAGGACGTCACCCTGCACGGCATCGAGGAGGCCGTGCCGCAGCCGGACGGCTCGGTGCGGCTGCAGCGGGTCACCGAGCAGCTACGCGCCCGCCTGGAGCCGCCGGCACAGGAGAAGACGCTGTTGGCCGCCGGGGCCGAGATCCGCTTCGTGCTGCGCGGGCCGGCCGCGCGGCTCACCCTGTCCGCGGAGGGCCTGCAGGAATTCCGACCGACCGCACACGTGTTCTTCGGCCCGCTGGCCGGCCGGCCGCACGTCCGTCCGATCGGCACCGAACCCACCACCATCGAAATCAGCATCGGCCGCGACCAGCGGCGCGCCTACGACTCGATTCCGGATGACCTGGCGGCGGCGATGCCATTCCATCCGCACGTGGTGCGGGTCGTGCTGTTCCGCGGGATCTTCGCTCTGCACGACATACAGGGCGACGTACGCCCGCCCGCCGCCGCCGATCTGCCCGACCTCACCATGCTCTCCTACGGCACCTCGATCACGCACGGCTCGGTGGCGACCGCCTTCCACCTGACCTACGTGGCGCAGGCCGCGTGGCGCCTGGGCGTCGACCTGATCAACCTGGGGGTCGGCGGCGCATGCCTGTGCGAGCCGGCCTTCGGCGAGCACATCGGCGGACGCGCCGACTGGGACGTGGCGACGCTCGCGCTGTCGGTAAACATGATTGGACGCGGGTTCACGATCGAGGAATTCACGCGACGGACTATTTACTTGGTACAACAGGTAACGAACAAGAACGCGGCTCGGCCGGTTTTCTGCATCACCATCTACCCCTACTACGGCGACTGGTCGAGCCAGTTGGCGGGGTCCACCGCACCGCCGGAGGAGTTCCGGCTGGCGCTGGAGCGCGTCGTCGCCCGGCTGCGGGCGGACGGCGCGGGGGCACGCATCGAGCTGGTGCCCGGGCCGTCGATCCTGACCGATCTCGGCGGCCTGTGCGTGGACCTGATCCATCCCGGCGATCACGGCATGCTGGAGATGGGCGAACGGCTGGCGGCGCGCATGCGGCCGGCCGTCGAGCGGCTGCGCGCGGCCGGCGTCAACCGCCGGCGAGAAGGAACCTCATGACCAGGCAACGCAGCTCTTCCGGCGCTCCCTGGGAGGAGCGATACGGCTACTCGCGCGCCCTGCGCGTCGGCGACCAGGTGTTCGTGGCCGGCACCAGCGCCACCGGCAGCGACGGCCAGCCGGTGGCCGTGGGCGACCCGCACGGCCAGACGCTGTTCATCCTGCGCAAGATCGAACGGGCGCTCACCGACGTGGGAGCCTCGCTTGCCGACGTGGTGCGGGCCCGCTACTACGTGACCGACATCGGCGATGCCGACCCCGTGGGCCGCGCCCACGCCGAGCTGCTCGGCACCGTCCGGCCGGCCATGACCATGGCGGAGGTGTCCGGCCTCATGCTCCCCGAGCACCTGGTGGAGATCGAGGTGGACGCGGTGGTGAGGGCCGGAACGGTGGGGGGCGATGAAGAGTGACGAGTCCGTGCGCGAGCACGCGGCGGAACTGCTGTCCGGGCGCGGCGCCCACCTGCCGTTCGAGCGGGCCGTGGCCGACGTGCCCGACGACCTGCGCGGCATCGTCCCTGAAGGCGCCACCTCCTCCCTGTGGCAGCAGCTCGAGCACCTGCGTATCGCGCAGTGGGACATCCTGGAGTTCAGCCGCGATGCCGCCCACGTGTCGCCCGCGTTTCCAGACGGCTACTGGCCCGACACCGCGGCGCCACCCGCCGGCGCGTGGCAGCGCAGCGTCGACGCGTTCCTGGCCGACCGCGACGCGATGATCGCGCTGATCACGGACGCGCAGGCAGACCTGTACCGGCGCATCCCGCACGGTACCGGACAGACCCTGCTGCGCGAGGCGCTGGTCCTGGCCGACCACAACGCCTATCACGTCGGGCAGATCGTGCTGCTGCGGCGCCTGCTGGGGTGCTGGTAGCGGCTACGCGAAGTTCAGTCGTTGCCCCAGGGACGGGGGTCGATGCGCCGGGTGCGGTGCGTTACCGGCAGGCTGACGGGCGCGCCCCCGGCGGCATGCGACTCGTGGATGGCAAAGCCGATCTCGGTAGCGCGCCGGATGTGCGGCACGTCGCCCTGCGTGGCACCGCCGGTGCGCACCGCCTGTGCCAAGTCACGCACCAGGGTGGCACCGCGCGGCCACGCGGCGTCGGGTTGCGGCACCTCCAGCGCGGCCGGTGCTGCGGCGAGGCGGTCGGCTCCGCGCCCGCCAGCCGTCGCCTCCCACAGATACGCCTGGTGGGCGTCATTGACGATCTCCAGGCGGCCGCCGCTGCCGATCACCGAGAAGCCCCGGCCATCGCTCTCCGGCAGCAGCGTCAGCAGCACCCCGTTGTCCAGCCCCACCCAGGCACGGCCCGGCGGGTCGAGGCGGCGCCCCTCGTCGGGCTCGTCGGCCGCCACCGCGTCCACCCGGCCGCTCACCCACAGCGGTTCCGGATCGCCCGCCAGCAGCAGCGCGGTGTCGTACCAGTGGCAGCCGTGGAAGATCAGGTTGGGAGCGCCGTAGCCGACGATGCCCTGCACCTCGCCGACCAGCCCGTCGCGCAGCCACTGCGCCAGCAGGCCGTAGGCCGCGTCCCAGCGCATCTCGGTGCCGCACGCGATGGCGACGCCGGCCTGCCGGCAGGCCTCCAGGGCGGCGTCCGCCTCGGCGAGCGTGGTGACGAACGGCTTGTCGCACAGGACCCCGCGCACCCCGCCGGCCGCGGCCTGCGCGATCTGGGTGGCGTGGTGGGTCTGCCGGGTGGCGATGCAGACGATGTCGGGGCGCACCTCCCGGAGCATCCGCCCGTAGTCGTCGTAGGCGGCGATATCCCCCCACGTCGCCTGCCACGCGGCGCGGAACTCGGCGCGCGTATCGGCTCCCCGATCGTAGACCGCCACCACCCGTGTCTCCGGCACTTGGGCAAACGCCGTCGCCCAGTTGTGCGACCCCGGCTGTCGCGTGACCTGGCGGTGGCAGCCGGCCACCGCCACGCGGAGCACCGCGCTGTCGCTCTGACTCATGTCATCCCCCTCGACCGAGCATGAGCACGGCAGCCCGCACCGTCAAACGCGCGCCTCGACTACGCGAAGAGCGTCCGCGCGAACGCCAGGTCCTCGGCTGCCTGCCGCTCGACCGATACCGCGCCGCTGTACTCGGCGGTGAGGCACACGGTGCCGGCGTAGGCCCGCCGCCGCAGCTCGGCCGCCACCCGCGGCCACGGGCTGAGTCCCAGGCGGCCGGCGGTCCAGTAGGCAGACCACTCGGCACTCGCGGCGCCCGCCTGGGCGTTCTGCAGCCAGATCGCGTTCTTGAGGTTCACCACGCTCAGGTGCGGCCAGATGATGTCGATCGCCAGCTCCGGCTCGTTCCCGGCCAGCGCCTCGTGCCCGGCGTCCCAGACCGCGGCGACGTGCCGCGGGTCATGGTGGCCGATCAGGCTGCGCAGCCCGATCGCGTTCGCCACTTCCCTGCCCGCGTGATTCTGCACCCCGAGGGTCACGCCCGCGCGGTCCAGCACCGGCAGCAGCGCGTCGAACTCGCGCCGGTACCGCTCCTCGGCACCGGTATAGCTTTCGTCCGTCCGAACCGGCGCCATGATACGGAGCAGCGGCACGCCGGCGTCCGCGCAGGCCATGATCGTGGGCTCGTCTGCAGCCGAAGCCACGCTGCGGATCGTCACGCCCGCATCCGCAAGCTGCCTTGCCGCCGCCGGCAGATCGCGGTCCGCGCGCTCGGGCGCCACCTGAAAGCCGGGGCGCACCGGCAACTCGACCCCCTCGAATCCCATCCCCCGCACCAGCTCGGCGAGTCGGCAGAGCGGCACCGATTTCCAGTGCTTGGTGAACACCGAGAACGCGACGTCAGCCATCGCCGGTCGCTCAACCATTGTCCGCCCCCGCCGACAACCGTGTCTTCACGGCGTCGAGAAAGCGAGTGGCCGTGTCGAAACCACCGCGTGCTCTCTCCGACGTTGCGGCGGAGAAGGGGCCATAGTCGCCCGACATCCGGTCTTCCAGGAGCGCGCTGTACTCACGCATCAGATCACGATCCAGTCTGCCGTAGTGCACGAATTCTCGATGCAAGAGGGTGATCACCGCTTGGTGGGACCTCGCCTTCAGCCCCACGGAGTCCAACAACGCGCACGCGGCATAGAACGCCGCGTAGTATGCACGATTGATGGCTCCCGACGGGTGGTCCCGAGCCAGAAGTACTCGTGCCTCTTCGAGAGTCGCTGTTGCCTGCCGCAGAAACTGATGTGCGGCGCTCTCGGGATCGATCAGAGCGTTACTCCGTCTTCCTGGACAAACGACACGAGCCAACGCAACTGTCCGGTAGGACGCTCGAACTCCCGGTCAGAAACCACGACCGTGGATATGTAGACGCCGCACGTCTCCAGTACGTCGTAGACCGCTTCCGAAACCGTTGCTCTAGCGTTTTCGGCAACCGGTTCGCGCAGGACAACGACTACGTCGATGTCCGACGAAGGGTGGTCGTCACCACGTGCCTTGGAACCAAACAGAGACACTCGCCACAGGGCTGTGCCAAAACGCTGCCTCAGGCCGTCGGCGAGCAACTCCAATGCGTGCTTCTCTGCTTGCTCCAGCGACATCGAACTCTCCGCGCGTGGCTCAGTATCCCCAATTGTGACACACCCACGGCTTACGAGCGCAAGTGAGCGCGACGCCATGACGCTGCGCAGGCCGTAATCATCCGCCAGCGACGATCTTCTCCAGGGGTGGTGGGCGTCGTTCACGATCTCCAGGCGACACTGCCGATGACCGAGAAGCCGCGGCCGCCGCCAAGAACTGGAGGTCGTCGTCCGGGTGGCGGGCGGCATGACCGGCGTGTTGCTCGACCACCGGTCAGGGACTGATCGCGGAGCGGCCTGCTGGCGGGCCGACGGCACTCACGTCGGCATCGACGGCGGCCGACGAAACTCGGGACCGCCGGCGCGACCTACGTGCTATGAGGCCCACACGCCTACGACCGCTCAGTGTGCAATCTGCTCCGTGGCGAGCTACTCGCCCAGCAGGTCCCGTGGCGCGCGCTTCTGAGCAGCGTGCGCTTCGGTTTCGCCGATCAACTCCGCCAACGCGTCCCGCCGTACCACGCCCCTGTGGAGGAGCGCCCGGCACAGTTCGAAGTCCTTCGGCCTCCCAAGCCAGGGCCTTGGCGACCCACAGGTCCTCCGGCGAAAGACACCAGGCAACCACGCCGGCCGTCGCCGGTGCCGCGAACCGAACGAGTCGCTTCCTCGATCCAGGCATGAATCGCCTGAGATCCGATGACGATCACCTCGTGCTTACCGGAGACGGCGGCGGCCGCCCGGACCGCATGCTCGAACTGCGCGCGGGTCATCGCTGCGTCTCGTCGCGGCGGAACTCGCGATACACGGCAGCGCGCTCCGATGCACTCAGTACGCCGGCGAACGGAGTAACGTGGCGAAGTTCGCGACAATGCAGACCAGGGTTGACCAGCGCATCGACGAGTGCAGTCGGGGAGCCTCGCAACAGGCGTTCCCACTCATCGAGAAGCTCCGAAGCCCATGGGTGAAGAGCACGCATGCGCAGCAGGTTCGTCTCCGCTCGGGCCAGCGTCTCGGCAGGAGTAGCCCGAAGCCGGTCGGCGATCCGTTCGTGCAGGGCCAAGCTCCGGCGGTCTTCCCGCGTCAGATGCGGAACGAGCGCGACATGGACGTCGAGACCGGCGGCAGAGGCCAAGCGTTGGAGCGTGCGCAGACTCGGACGCTTGGCTCCCGTCTCATACGCTGCAATCGTCGGTTGCGATGTGCCGGCCAACTCGGCCAACGCGGCCTGCGTCAGACCTGTGCTTCGCCGTAGACGGGAAACCAAGTTCATCCCATCAGTATATCCACTTGGATATATCTTTGCCAGCTGGGTTGCCGGGATCCGCGCCTGTTGGCGAAAGAGGGTAGCAACGTCTGAGTAAAGGTAGTAAAGAGGTACTGGGGACCCTGCGCGGCGTCAGCCATCGAGGGCGGTCACCCGCTGCCGGCGACGCCCGTCTCCGCCTCGGGCAGGCGGCGATCGATCTCGTCGAGGCGATAGCCGAACCCGGGACCGGTCACGGTGGACAGGTCCAGCCGGCCACGTGCGCGGCGGTACAGCCCCGGGTGAACGGCGGCTTCGGGAGCGGAGGCGTCTGGATAGAACTGCATGGCGTTCGTCTCCACGCCCATGATGGTCGGCGCGTGCGCCGCCAGCAGCACGTGCGGGATCTGCGCCAGCATCGGGTTGGTCAGGTCCTGCACCATCAGGGTCATGCCGTGCGCGTGCGCCCAGCAGAGGCTGAGCAGCGCGCCGGTCTGGGTCTTGCACGTTTTCAGCGCCACCCCGGACCAGCCGAGCTCGCGGCCCAGGCGCACCATTTCCCAGTCGTGGGCGCTCTCGTCCATGAACAGCGGCTTGCGCGCCGCCACGCTGCGCACGTCCAGGCGGTCGCGTTCCAGGTCGTACGGGAAGGGTTGCTCCACGTACAGGAGCATGCCGTAGATCCGCGGCTGCTCGCGCAGCAGCCGGTCGAGGATGCCGGTCACGTAGGCGGGGTCGGTGACCGTGCAGTTGAAGTCGGCCGACAGCCAGGACACGCCCTCCTCGGCGGCCAGCGAGCCCACCTGCACCAGCCGGCCGTAATCCCACGCCTCGTCCGTGCCGCGCAGCTTGACCTTCAGGCAGACGAGCCCGTCGCGCCGCACCCAGTCGCGCAGCAGCACCGGGTAGCCGTCGTCCGGCTCGCTCCCGTCCCGCTCGGCCGGCTCCACCGGATCCAGCCCGCCGACCAGGTGCCACGCCGGCATCTCGTCATGGCGCTCCCGCAGGAAGTCCTCAGGGCAGGTTCCGGCGAACGACACGCCACTTCCGGCCGCCGGCGTCAGGTAGCGGCTCAGGTCGTGGTTCAGGTAGCGCCGGTTGTAGGTCGTGTAAGTTGGCACGCCGTGCAGCACCCCGAACGCGTCGTGCAGGGCAATATCGAACGCCGACGCGCACACCAGCGCGGCCAGCCGCGGCATGCGCGCCGCCGGCTCCCGGCGTCGGTTGATCCGCTCCACCAGCGCGGGCAGACGCTCCTGCAGGAAGGCGTGCCCGACCTCCAGCGGGTGCCCGGAGAACCCGGCATCGCTCCAGTCGGCCGCGATCAGCAGGCAGAGGTCGCGCATCAGGTCGTGCCGCTCCTGGTAGGGCAGCTCGCCCGGCCACGCCCACTGCACGCTCAGCGGCGTCTCGCCCCACCCCACGGCCCGGCGGCCCGTTGCGTCCTGCACCTGCAGCGACACGCGCACGCAGCTCACGGAGGTCAGCGCTTCGGCGCCGAACTTCAGCGGCACCCGCGTCGTCACCGGCAGCAGGTACACTCCCGCGCCGACCGCCTGGATGTCCGTATCCACTGAGTGCCGAGGTTAGGAGCCGGGAGGCCTCACGATCAAGGCGGGGCCGCTTGACCTATACTGCGGCGCGGAGGAACGGGACATGGAGCACGTGCAACTCGGACAGAGCGGGCTGCGGGTCTCGCCGATCTCATTCGGCACCTGGCAGCTCAGCCCGCGATTCTGGGGCGAGCAGTCGAGCGAGGAGATCGCGCGGGCCATCCGGCGCGCCTTCGACGGCGGCATCAACCTGTTCGACACGGCCGACGCGTACGGCGACGGCCATGCGGAGACGGTGCTGGGCGAAACGATCGCCGACCTGCCGCGCGACGAGCTGGTGATCACCACCAAGGTGCTCGCCCGCTTCAAGCCCGACGGCTCGCGGGTGCCGGACCTGTCCGCGGAGAACATCGCCGCCCGTTGCGAGGTGTCCCTCGGGCGCCTGCGGCTCGACACGATCGACCTGTACCTGCTGCACGGCTTCGATCCGCTCACACCCCTCGAAGAGACCGCCGGGCAACTCGACCGCCTGCGGGCGCAGGGGAAGATCCGCGCCTACGGCGTGAGCAATCACGGCGTCGAGCAGCTCCGCGCGCAGCGCCGCTTCGGCGGCTACTCCGTCGTGCAGGCGCCGTACAGCATGATCGATCCGGCCGGCGAGGACGACCTGCTCCCTTACTGCCAGGCCGAGGACATCGGCGTGATGGTCTACTCGCCGCTGCACAAGGGCCTGCTCTCCGGCAAGTACGGGGGCACCGAGACCTTCACCGACTTTCGCGCCCACCATCCCGACTTTCAGGGCGAGCGCTTCGCCGAGCTGTGCGAGAACGTGCGGACCCTGGGCCCGATCGCGGAGCGGTACAACCTGTCCATCTACCAGCTCGCGCTGGCAGCGACGGCTCAGCATCCGTCGATCCACACCGCGGTCTGCGGCATCAAGACCGTGGAACAGATCGAGGAGGCGCTCGGCGCGGCCGGCACCGTCCTGTCGCGCGACGACCTCACGGCGGCGCGCGCCGCCGTGGGACCCGGTTCGAAGCGGACCGCCGACGCCGGCGGGGTCAGAAAGTAGCCCGGCGCCTGCCGAAGAAGGACGGCTGCCGGTTCCGCAGCGGGCGCAGCGCGCTCCGGTCGAAGGTGTAGTCGCTGCGGCCTTGGAGCCGCGCCTCCAGCAGCGCCCGGAACGGCTCCATCGCGTCCTCGTCGCCGCTCAGGTCGTGTTGCTCCAGCGGATCGGCGGCCAAGTCGAACATCTGCTCCTCTCCGCTGTCGAACCAGATGTACTTGTCCGTCCCCCGGATCACGAAGTGGGCCGGCGCGGTGCCGCGGCCGTGCTCGCCGTAGATGACCTCGTGCCCGGCCGGTCCCCGTCCCTGCAGCGCGGGAAGCAGCGACCGCCCGTCCATGGGCGAAGGATGCTCCACCTCCGCCAGGTCCAGGATGGTCGGCGCCAGGTCCTCCCAGCAGACCATCTCGTCCCGCCGCGACGGCTCCAGGTCGAAGTTGCGCGCCGTGACCAGCATCGGGATGCGGGCGGACGCCTCGTAGGGAAGCGCCAGCCCCCAGAGCTGGTGGTCGCCGAGCATCTCGCCGTGGTCGGAGGTGAAGATGACGACCAGCGGCTCCTCGCTACGCCGCGTGCCGGCGTCCGACAGGCGGCTCATCAGCAGTCCGAGCTGGTCATCGATGTGGTTGATCGTTGCGTAGTAGCCGGCGATCCCGGTGCTGATCTCCGCCGGATCGTACGGGCCGACCCGGTCGTCGCTGCGCACCCCCACCGGCGGAACATCGGGCTTCGGGGCCCAGTCGCCGATCGTCGCTTCGAGGTCGCTGCGCCCGCTGTAGCGGTCGAAGTAGGCGGCGGGCGGGACCAGAGGAGGATGAGGCGCCCAGAACGAGAGGTGCAGGAACCAGGGACAGGTCGGGTCGCGCCGTTCCAGCACGAAGTCCAGCGCCTGCTGGACGCACCAGTTGGTATGGTGCAGCGCCTCGGGGAGCTGAAACGGACGCGCCAGCCGCCCGTTCGACGACAGGCCCGCCGCACCCGGATCGTTGGCCCACTCATGGGACCACGGCCCCTGGCTGCGCACCCAGCGGGCGTAGTCGTTGCGGCCGAAGTGCGGCGACTGCGGGCGAAAGTCCAGTTGGTCGCTGAGGATGATATGGTCGAATCCGTGACGGACTCCCGGTGGATACATGTGGAACTTGCCGATGAGCTGCGTCTGGTAGCCGGACTGCCCGAGCAACTGCGGCATCGTGAATTGCGGATGGAACGGGACGCAGTCCTCGTACCAGGGCATGCCGTGCGTGGCCGCGTGCTGGCCGGTGAGCAGCGTCCGGCGCGCCGGAATGCAGCTCGGCGTGGTGGAGTAGGCGCGGCTGAAGGAGACGCCGGAGGTCCCCCAGTGATCGAGGTTCGGCGTCTGGATGATGGGATTGCCGGCCATGTGCAGGGCGTCGAACCGCTGCCGGTCGGTGGTGATCAGCAGGATGTTGGGGCGCTTCGCTGGCATGTCCGCCACTCTGTCAGAGCGACGCCCCGGCCTTCAAGCGATGGCGCCTGACCTGCACGCCGCAATCGTCGGCGCCGGCCACAACGGCCTGACCGCCGCGTGGTACCTGGCCCGCGCCGGACTGCGGGTCGCCCTCTTCGAGCGGCGGCCGTTCGTGGGCGGGGCGGCCATCACCGAAGAGCTGTGGCCGGGGTACCGGTTCTCGACCTGCGCGCACATGGTGCACGCGCTCGATCCCGGCATTCAGGCGGACCTGCGCCTGGAGCAGCGCGGGATGGTGGCGATCCCCCGCACGGGGTCGCTGGCGCCGGTCTCGGAGGCCGAGTACTGGGGCCCTGACGACCACGAGTCTCCGCGCAACCTGTCGCTGCAGCTCACCGCGGAGGAGACCGAGGCGGAACGGCGCTACGCGGACATGAAGCGGCGGCTGTGCGAGCTGTTCGCACCCTACCGCCTGCGGCCGCCGCCGATCCTGGACGAGGTGCGCGCCCGCGCGGCGGCGCGCGGCGACGGCCCGCTCCTGGAAGACGCCCTGTCGGCGACGGGTCGGCAGCTACGCCACCGCTACCTGCCGACCCGCAGGCTGCGCGACCGCCACGCGGCGGAAGCCGCCGCCATCGGCCACGATCCCGGCGCCCTGGCCTTGGCCTACGGTTCGATCAACCTCGCCGACACGGGCAGCGCCCCGCACAACGGCTACGTGAAGGGTGGGATCGGAACCATCACCGCCCTCATGCGGCAGGCGGTCGAGGAGGCAGGAGTCGCCATCCACACGGAAGCCGAGGCGGTTTCGCTGCTCCACGAGGACGGCGCCGCCACCGGCGTGCGGCTCGCCGACGGCACGACGGTAACGGCGCGCTGCGTGCTGTCCAACCTGGACCCGAAACGGACCTTCCTGCGGCTGGTGCCGCCGGAACTGACGACGGCGGCCCTGCGCCGCCGGGTCGGTGCGCTGGTCACGGAGGTGAGCTGCTACAAGCTGCTGGCGGCCGTGGACGAGCTCCCGCAGTGGCAGACCTGGGACGGGGATCCCGCACAGCCGAGCCGCGGCGTGGTCGGGCTGGGCCGCAGCGAAGCGAGCGTCGACGCCGCCTACGCCGACTGCGCCGCCGGCCGGCCGCCGGCCGAACCGATCATGAACTTCTCCGTTCCGTCGGCACTCGATCCGACCCTGGCGCCGGACGGCCGGCACACCGCGTCGGTGTGGATCTACCCGGCGCCGGCGAGGCTGCAAGGCACGGACTGGGACACGGTGCGGGAACGCGTCGCCGAACGGCTGGTCGACCAAGCCACCCGATACGCGCCGAACTTCCGCAGATCGATCCTGCACCTGAAACTGCGGACGCCGGCCGACCTGGAGCGGGAGAACGGGCTCACCGACGGGTGCATCTGGCACATTCAGCACGGTGGCGACCAGCTATTCTGGAACCGCCCGCTACCGGAGCTCAGCCGCTATCGCGCGCCGTTCCCGAGCCTGTACCTGTGCGGAGCCGGCCAGCATCCGGGCGGCGAGATCTCCGGGATTCCCGGCCACAACGCCGCACAGGAGGTCATTCGCGACCTCGCCTGACCATCGGCGAGCCCGGCCTGCAGTCTGCTGTCGTGGGAGGTACCGTCAGACAACGAGCGGTGCCGAGGCTCCGTCCGCGACCACGGTCACGTCGCCGCCGCTGGCGCGCAGCAGGATCTCGTCCCCGTCGATCTCGATGCCGTCGACGAAGGGGCCGCCGGGGCCGATCACGTCATAGGCGGCGATGAACCGGCGGCACGGACCGTGCGCCCGCAGGACGACGGCGCGCCAGGCGTGACGCGGCCGAGCGAACACCTCCGGCGGGGAACGCCACGCGGGCGAGGCGAACGTGAAGAGCTCGGCAGGGGCCGAGAACCACGCAGTCACCGGCTGTGTTCCGCCCCAGCGAACGCCGAGCGGCGCATCGATCGCCCCCGACGAGCGGAAGTCCCACGGCGGCGTGGCCGTGCTGCCGCCGAACAGCGGCTCACACGGCGCGCCGTCCGGGACCCCGCGCAGCGCCTCGCCGGCCACGCCGGCGCGAACCACGTAGTCCCACGTGGCGGGTGCCTCGTCCTCCGCCTCCACGTCGAACCGGTCGACCAGGACGGGCAGTCCGTCCGGCCGGCGAATCAGGATCACCAGTCTGCGCAACCTGTAGCTCCGCTCGCCGAACCCGACGTCGGGCCAGCGGCGCGCGGCGACCCGAACGTCGGCACGCAGCCAGCGCCACGCCGTCCGCTGTCCGGGTCCGCGCACCCGGCCGATGTCAAGCGCGGCCGGTCCGATGGCGGCCACTGCGGCCGCGTCCGGCACGACCGTGTTGTGCGCGCCCGTGTGACGCGACCACTCGGCTCCCGGATGGTCGGCCAGGTAGCCGATGTCGGGCAGCACCTCGCGGCCGCCGGCGAACAGCAGCAGCCCCAGCGGGTCGCCGTGGCGGTGACCGCTGCGCCCGTCGCCGCCGTTGCAGTAGAGCTGGGTCGCCCCGCGCCCGCGTCCGAAGCCGATGCAGCCCAGGCCGCGGTCCGCGTAGCGGCGGTTCAGGGCGGAGCGGCCGCCGCTGCGGGCACCGCCGGCCACTTCCGGCGTCACCAGTCCGAACAGCGACCGGCGCCAGGAACGGCGCAGGCCGTGACCCACGGCGGGGAATCCGAGGGGGCCGTCCATCGGCAGTCGGCCTGCGTCGCCGATCGCGATGTTGGTGATCGCCGGCACGTATCCCTGGCCGTCCATGCGCGGCTGGTCGCTGGGCAGCCCGAACGCCGTCAGGGCGCGCGGCGGCGCCGGCACCGTCACGTCCACGCGCGCCGCCGCGATCTCCCGCAGCAGCACCGGAAGCTGGAACTGCACGTTGCTGTCGTCCAGCGCCGGCGCGGTGCCGGCCGGCGTGGCGGTGTGGGCGTAGGTCGCAAGCGCCCGGCGGTAGAGGCCCTGGTACAGGTCGCGGCGGCCGTGCACCAGCTCCGGCACCATCCACATTTCCTCCATCAGCGGCTTGTGCCCGTACAGCGGGGTTTCCTTCCAGCTTCCGTCAGGCGCGAACTGGCCCTCCAGGACGGCCTCGAACTGCTCGATCCCCTGCTCGATCTCCTCCTCCAACCCGTAGAACACGCCCACGCTCACCCGTGCCGTTGCGCCAGGTCCCGCCTTGTTGTCGATGCGCCGGCTCAGCGCCTTCACGTCGAGATACATCTCCAGCAGTAGCGACCGCTCGATGTGCCGGCACGCGTCGTCGTCGAGCGTGCCATGGATCAGCTCGTAGGTACGGAACAGGGTCAGGAAGAGCTGACCGTTGCCCGACTTCTCGCGCGCCAGCCGTGACGCACCCCACTCGCCGCGGGTCAGGGGCGAGGTCGACGTGCCCGCCGGATCGCGCCACGAGACCCGGCTGCCGGCGATAGTGCCGTCGTAGGAGAACCAGCAGGCGCCGCGCCGAAACACCGTCGGCAGCGCGGCCACCGATTCGCACGCCCAGCCGGGATCCGCGTCCACATACTCCTGCATGTAGCAGTACAGCGGATAGCGCGGGTACACGTCCGCAAGACGATGCAGGATCGTTCCCGCCACGTGCGCGAAACGGTCATCGCCGGTCAACACGGCCGCGATGGCAAGAGGCTCGACCTGTCCGAGCACCCAGGACAGGCGCGCGCGCCGCAGCTCGCCGGTGAGCGACACGTGCGTGGGCGCACCGCCGAAACGGCTGGCATGCTCGCCGTCCCGCCAGTCGCCTCGTCGCTCTTCAGGGCTGAGGTAGAACGGATAGGTCAGGCCGAGCCGCGGCAGAGCGATCTCGGCGTCCTCTGGATACCCGGGATCGGGAAACCGGGCGGCGCAGTCCGGGCAGGTGATGACCTCGGGATCGAGCACGCTCCATCCCCAGCGCGGCCAGTGGATGGAGCGGTCGCTGCGCGTTCCGTAACACGCCGGGCAGAAGCTGCCGGCCACGTTCCACGGTCCCTGATCGGAGATGAGCTCGTGCCATAGCCCGCGGGGCAGCGCTGCGACCCGCTCCGCCTCGCGCATCAGCGCCCGATACCAGACGCGCAGATCCCGGGCGCCGTCGTGGCGCCGGCGGACATGGTGGATGTGCGCTTCGGTGAGGAACAGACAGCGGTCACGCCGCCCGTTGCCGGCAAGGCGCCCCTTCCAGTGCTCGCGGGCCTCCCGCGACGCTGCCTCCTGCGGCGTCGGCATAGACACGACCGGTCCGTCCTTCTGCCAGCCGATGAGCGCCGTGAACCGCCTTCGTTCCGCAGCCGCGAGGCGATCCACCGCGGTGTCGGCGGGAAGCTGCAGGCGTCGAGCGCGGCCTGATGTGTGGAGACTTCCATCGGTCCTCCCTCGCCTGTTCTGCCTCGAGCGACCCCCGGAACGTAGCCCGCGAACGCCCGGCTGCCAATAAGGCGCGAAGCGAAATCCGCTGCAACGGGAACAGCACGGCTGTTCCGAGGCGTGCCGAGGCAACCGGCAACCTTGACGGCGTTCTCCGCCGGCACCACCATGCAGGCTGCGAACATACCAATCGGACGACCGGGAGGACCCCATGCCTATACGCGTTTTCGTCGTAGCGATGATCGGCTTGGTGGCCGCCGCCCTTGCCGTCGCAACCGGCACCGGCGAACAGGCCGAGACCGAAGCTTCGAGCGCCGAGATGGCCCAGATGGGCCTGGAGGCACCCGCGTTGGCCGAACAGGTAGCGGCCGGCACCTTGCCGCCGCTTGCCGAGCGCCTCCCCGCTGAGCCGTACGTCGTGCAGCCGTTCGGAGAGACCGGCCGATACGGCGGCGACCTGCGACGCGTGTATCGGACCGCCTCCGACGGGCTTGCGTACGGGCGGCTAGCCATGGAAACGCTGCTCCGGTTCTCGCCAGGGCAGGGAACGGCGGTGGAGCCCAACATCGCCCGCGACTTCTCCGTCAGCGACGACGGCACCAGCATCACCGTGTATCTGCGGGAAGGCATGCGTTGGTCGGACGGCGAGCCGTTCACGGCCGACGACATCATGTTCTGGTACGAGGACTGGGCGATAAACGAGGAGCTCAATCCGTCACCGCCCACCTGGATGACGGTGGGCGGCGAGCCGGGCGTCTGGGAGAAGATCGACGACTACACCGTGCGCCTCACCTTTCCCGGGGTCAACGGCCTGGCCGCCCGCCAGCTTGCCGACCCGTCGGGATCTTCCCGCGGCATGGGCCGGATGATGCCCAAGCACTACCTGAGCCAGTTCCATCCCAGCCACCAGACGAAGGAGAAGCTGGACGAGATGGTCGCCGCTGCCGAGCTCGACAGTTGGATGGACCTCTTCAGCGACCGCAACAACTATTTCCTGAACGCGGATCTGCCGGTGCTCGACGCGTGGGACATCACCGTGGCGGCGCCCGCCGCGCGCGTCATCGCCGAGCGCAATCCGTACTACTGGAAGGTGGACACCGAGGGTCACCAGCTTCCCTACATGGACGCGTCGTCCATGACCAGGTGGAGAACGCGGAGTTGATACTGCTCAAGGCGACCAACGGCGAGCTCGACGTGCAGTGGCGTCACATGTCGTTCAGCGACTTCACGCTCCTGAAGGAGAACGAAGAGGCGGGCGACTACAAGGTGGTGAGTTGGAGCGGCGACCGCGCCTCGCGGGTGGCGCTCTGGCCCAACATGAGCGCGCAGGACCCACAACTGCGCGAGTTCTTCAACAAGTTCGAGGTGCGCCAAGCGCTCTCCCTGGCCGTCGACCGCAACGAGCTCAATCAGCTCTTCTACTTCGGCCTGGGCGTGCCGCGGCAGCTTACCGCGATCAGCGGCGAGCCCACGTACGAGGCGGACGTCGCCTCGCTGTACATCGAGCACGACCCCGACGAGGCGAACCGCCTGCTCGACGCCGCCGGCTACGCGAGCCGCAACGCCAACGGGGTGCGCACGTTTTCCGACGGCAAGGCGATCTCACTACTCATGGAGTACGCCACTTCCTGGCCGTACATGGGCGATGAAGGCGAGGTCGTCTGCAGCCACTTCCAGCAGGTCGGCATCGACTGCCAGGTGAAACCGCTGGAGCGGGCCGTCTGGTATCAGAAGAGCGCCGCCAACGAGTTCGGGCTGGTGCTGTTCACCAGTCCCGGCACCTCCTTTTCGAACAATTGGTGGGTGGTTCCTTCCGGCGCCCACAACCATCGCGGCTACGGCGACTGGTACCGGAGCAACGGCGCCGAGGGCGAGGAGCCGCCGGAAGACATGCGGCGCATCATGGCGCTGTTCCGATCGCTCGGCCAGGCGGTGGACGCCGACGAGCAGGTGCGGATTCTCCGTGAAGTACTGCGCTACAAGGTAGAGAACCTGTGGGGGATCGGCTTGGTAGGCGAGAATCCCACGATCGGCATCGTCCGCAACGCGGTCGGAAACGTGCCGGAGAGACTTCCCTACACCACCGGTCTCATGTCCCCTTACAACGGCATGCCGGAGCAGTGGTATTTCAAGAATTGAGCGCGTAGCCGCCGACGGGCCTGTCCCTGAACCGGAGTCATCCGGTCGGGGATAGCGCCCGGCGCCGGCTCCCCGCGAAGACATGCTCAGCTACGTCCTGCGTCGGCTGCTCATCATGGTGCCGACCATAGCCGTGATCTCCTTCGTCTCGTTCGTCATCATCCAGGCGCCCCCTGGCGACTACCTGACGACGCTGATGGCGGAGCTTGAGCAGAGCGGCGATGCCGTCGACCTGCAGATGATCGAGGCGCTGCGCGCGCGCTACCATCTCGACGACCCGTTCGTCGTCCAGTACGCGAACTGGATCTGGGACTTCATGCGCGGGGACTTCGGCATCTCGCTGGAGTTCCGCCTGCCGGTGCGCCAGCTCATCTGGGAACGCCTCCTGCTCACCGTGACCATCTCCCTGGTGACGCTCATGTTCACGTACATCGCCGCGATCCCGGTCGGGATCTACGCGGCGACCCGGCAGTACTCGATCGGCGACTACGTCTTCACCTTCATCGGCTTCATCGGCCTGGCGACGCCCAACTTCCTGCTGGCGCTGGTGCTGCTGTTCGTGGGATTCGCCGTGTTCGGACAGAACTTCGGCGGGCTGTTCTCCCAGGAGTACATTGAGGCCGGCTGGAGCCTGGGCAAAGTGATCGACCTGCTGCGGCACCTCTGGATACCGGTGATCGTCGTCGGCACGGCGGGCACCGCCGGCCTGATCCGGGTGATGCGCGGCAACCTGCTGGACGAGCTGAAGAAGCAGTACGTGGTGACCGCCCGCTCCAAGGGGCTGGGCGAGACCGCGTTGCTGTTCAAGTACCCGGTGCGCATGGCCGTCAATCCCGTGATCAGCTCGGGCGCCTACCTGCTGCCCAACCTGATCTCGGGCGCGACCATCACCTCGGTGGTGTTGAGCCTGCCGACCACCGGTCCACTGCTGCTGCGGTCCCTGCTCAACCAGGACATGTACGTCGCCGGCGCCTTCGTGATGCTGCTCAGCACGCTCACCGTGATCGGCACGCTGATCTCGGACATCGTCCTGGCGTGGTCCGATCCGCGCATCAGGTTCGGCACGGTGGAGGCGTAGCTCGATGGCTGACACCGAGACCAGGTCGGCGACGACAGGCACCGAGTCCGTGGTCGGAGGACCCGCCGACTCCCGCTCGGTCGGCTCGCTCGACCGCGACGACGAACGGATGTTCGTCGCATCCCAGTGGCGCCTGATGTGGTGGCGCTTCCGCAAGCACAAGGGGGCGATGGTCGGCGCCGCCGTCATCGCCCTGCTCTACGTGCTCGGGATCTTCTGCGAGTTCATCGCGCCGTACGACCCCCGCGTACGCCGCGTGGACCACCTGTTCGTGCCGCCGATGCGGGTCAGAGTCGTGCACGATGGACAGCTCTCCGCTCCCTTCGTGTACGCGCTGACGTCGCACGTCAACCTGGAGACCATGCGCCGCACCTACCGGCCCGATGGCGAGCGCCGTCACTTCCTGCGCCTGTTCGTACGCGGCGAGCCGTACGAGTTCTGGGGGCTGTGGCCCACCGACCTGCACCTGTTCGGCGTCGAGGACGGCGGCGTGTTCCATCCGCTGGGCACCGACCGCATGGGACGCGACATGCTGTCGCGGGTCCTCTACGGCGCGCGCATCTCGCTGTCCATCGGCTTCATCGGCGTGGCGCTGAGCTTCGTCATCGGGCTGCTGCTGGGCGGACTGTCGGGCTATTTCGGCGGGACCATCGACACGGTGATCCAGCGCGCGATCGAGGTCCTCTGGTCGTTTCCGTCCATCCCGCTCTGGATGGCCCTGAGCGCCGTGCTGCCCGCGGATTGGTCGGCGCTCAAGGTGTACTTCAGCATCACGATCATCCTCTCCCTGATCAACTGGACCGGCGTGGCGCGCGTGGTGCGCGGGAAGCTACTGTCGCTGCGCGAGGAAGCGTTCGTGATGGCTGCCCGGCTGGCCAACACGGGCGAGATGAAGATCATCTGGCGCCACCTGCTGCCGTCGTTCCTCAGCCACATCATCGTGTCGGTGACCATCAGCGTGCCGACCACGATCCTGGCCGAGACCGCGCTCAGCTTCCTGGGGCTCGGCCTGCGTTCGCCGATCATGAGCTGGGGGGTGCTGCTGCAGGAAGCGCAGAACATGCGCACCGTGGCGCTGCACCCGTGGCTGATGCTGCCGGTGCTGTTCGTGATCGCGACCGTGATCGCCTTCAACTTCGTCGGCGACGGACTGCGCGACGCCGCCGACCCGTACTCCTGAACGCCGGCATCAGCTATTGACGCCTCTCCCCAGTGCCGCGGCCAACGCGCCGTGCATTTCCTCGGACACGCTGTTTCTGCCCCAATCGAGATGCCCGTTGCTGCCGCCGACGCAGAACAGACCGGCGGAGAATGCCGCCGACCGGAGCCGGTGCGTCCTCGCCATCTCGTACTCCGGGGAATAGCACACGACGCCGCGCACCCCGTAGTCCCGCACGCCGGCCATCACGTCAGGCTGCAGGAACGCATCCTCGGTTCCGGGCAGCAACACCGTGACAGCTCCGATGTCCGTGGCGAGGGTGGCAAGCGAGGCAAGCTCTCGAGGAAAACGTGAGGGCAGATGGAGCTCGGAGTATCTTCCAGTATACAGGATGACATTAACTTCGTCGTGTCGAGAAGTCGTCAGCCCGCGGATCAAGATGCCGGCGTACGGAACCGCTTCGGGATCCCGCAGCCAGGCAGCGAGCCTGCTCGCCTGACCGATCGCCTGACTACCGGGCACGACCGGCGCCAACCGGGGCCTCCGGTGACCCGCCGCTCTCCTCGCGAACGAGTCGAAGCGGTCCGGCGTCACGAGGGCGATCTGATCGATGAAGACCCCGTGCCCGTCGACGTTCAACTCGGGAAACAGCCGCTGGAACTGCTCTTCGTACTCGTTTCCCGGTTCCGTGGAATGGATGAGGTTTCTGTAACTGTCGCAGTGGAACGCTTTCCTCAGCTCCGACTTGAGCCGGCGGCACTTCCAGGTGGCCTGCGTTCCCCGGACGACGATCGCCCGCGAGGGCCCCTCGCGCAGGTACGCGATGTACTCCTCGACATCCCCTTCCCGCCAGAACGTGCGCGCCTGGTCTCTGCTCAGAATCAGGTCCCGGGTTGCGACCTGACGGAGCGACAACTCCGCCAGCCGTCTTTCGAGCAACCTGGAAAGCTCGGAGTGCCGCACACCGTCCGGCTTCACGATCAGCAGGGCGTGCTCGGATGTGGTGCGCATTCCGATGAGCCTAACCCACACGGTGCCGTGTAGAGGGCGACACCGGCGAGGTCCCGACGTTTCGGGTCGCTGCCGATGCAGCGCCCATCACCAGCGAGGATGTCCGACAGGCGCTTGCCGACTGGCCCGTGCGCCGAGCTCCGCACTCCGGTTGATGACCGTCCCGGCGCCATGACAACGTGTAGCCCGCTGCCCATGCGAGTCGAGTTTCAGCGCACGCAGGTGGAATTCCCGAGCGCGGAGCTCGGCTACTTGCGCGACAGCACCGACGCCCTGGCCGATGTCGACGAGTTACGCCGCCGCATCGCCACCGACGGGTACCTGTTCATCCGCGGGCTGATCGACCGCGACGCCGTTCTGGATGCACGGCGCGTGGTGATGGAGCACCTGCAGGAGCAGGACGCGCTGGTCGAGGGCACGCCGCTCATGGAGGGCGTGATGCCGCGCGACGGCAGGAGCGTCGGCATGAAGCGGGTCGCCTACCGCGCGGAAGTGCTGCGCGTGCTCGAAGCACCGGAGTTGCACTCGTTCTATCGCCGCCTCTATGGCGAGGAGCCGGCGACGTTCACCCACAAGTGGCTGCGCGCGGTGGGCAACGAGAAGTTCACCGGCTCGCACATGGAATGGTCTACTTGTCCAATATGGCGGTAACGTCTTCGATACTAACCGGTTAGGATATACCGTTCTCGACTGGTTATCACTTGTGGCGCTACTACCGCCCGGTCATGTCCGCCATTGGACGTCCACCTTGTCGGGGTTGGCTTCGTAGTAGTCGGCAGCGCGCTGGGCGTCGGCACGCGTCACGAACGGCCCCACGTCTAGGCGTTCCCCACGCTTGCGGTCGAACACGTCCCATTTGCCGCTCGTCACTTCCACCGGAACGAACCGTCGGCCGTCTTCGTCTGCCATGAGCGTATCGTACCACGCCACGTCGCCGTCACGGTGCGCTGCCGCCACGGTTCTGCAGGGGGGGTATCGTACCACCACCGGCCCCCCGAAAGTCGCTTACAGAGCCACGTCGCGCGTGGTTCGATCGCGCGGGGGGTCGTCTTCGGCGTCTTCGGCGTCTTCGGCGTCGTGGTGGGCGTCCATGGGGTCGCCCCGGTAGCCCGCGCTCAACACTTCGCCCGCCGCCCGCCGCGCGGCATGAAGGCGATCGTCTTCGGCCAGCACGGCGTCAAGCTCGGGGTCGTGTAGGTCGCCCGCATCGGCCCGCGCGATGGCTTCGGCCATCGCCCGCCCGACCGGGGAGTGCGCGAGCCGTCCGGGCGCGCGTTGATACGCGCCGCGCTTCATGCGGCGGACTCGCGGGCCGTCGCGCGGATGCGCTGAAGCAGTGCGCGTTGCGATGCGTTGGAGCGCTCGCGAGCGCACGCGGGGCACCACCGGCGAAGGTGCCCGCCGCCCTGTACGCCACGACGCCCGCAGTCGATGCACTGCCACCGTCGGGGCGGGCGCGCGGGCCGTGGGCGCAGGGCTCGCCGCTTACGCTCAAGCGCCAACCGCCGCGCATGGGCGCACGGCCGGCAGCGCTGCCGAAGCCCGCTTCGGCCCACCACGACGCCACCACGGCCGCAGTCGGCGCACGCCCACCGTCGGGGCGGGCGGGCGGCACGCTCGCGTCGGCGTTCACGCTTGCGCCGACGTGCGCGCGCCCGCGCATGCGCGCACCGGGGGCAGCGCTCCCGAAGCGGCCCCGGTCCCCATTGAGCCCCCGACCGGCCGCACCGGCACCGCCACCGACGGCCGGCCGTCATGGCTTCGACCGCCTGCCCGAACCCCGACGAAGCGCGGGCCGACGGGGCCGCGTGTAGTAGCGGTCGGCGTCGGCCCCGTCGTCTTCGCCACGACGCCGACAAGCCGCGCACGTGGTGCGGTGTTGGTCCAGTAGGAAGCCGCCGCAGACTCGGCAGCGCTCGCGAAACGTCACCACGTCAACCGTGGCCGTGGTGGAGCGCTGGCCGTCGTGGCGTACGCGGCTTCGATGCGTTCAAGCGCCCGAATGAGTCGCGCGAGCGCTTCGGCGTGGTAGCGCGGGGGGTCGGGCAGCGTCGCCCCGCACCACGGGCACGTCATGAGTCCAACCCCGACAGTCGGCGCGCGTCGGCGTCGTCCATGCCGGCCGACCGCAAGCGGGCGTAAGCGCTCGCCCGCGCGACCACGTCGCCCGTGGCCAACTCGCCAAACCTAAGCCCGACCGGGGTTTCTAGCTTGCGCTCAAGCTCTGCCGCGAGCTGGCGAGCAACAGGTTGCACGGTGCCGGCCCCGAAGCGTCGCCACGCTTCGCGCTGCCCCTGCGCGGTGCCGGCCGGATCCAGCAACGCGGGGGGCACGCCCGCCGCCGCCGCGATCGCCGCCGCCGTTTGGCTGCGGATGGTGGCGAGCGCATCGGGCGGCATCGGCCCCAAGCGCTGGGGCGTCCAGTCGCGCCGTGGTGCCGCTGCCTGCCCTTGATCCCATGCGCCCGCCGTCGTTTCGACCATGACGGCCCTGCCGCGCGCCGTGCGGATCGAAGCCCGCAGGGGGTCGAGCGGATCGGCCGTCGGCTTGCCGTCTTCGTCGGTGCGGGGGCCGGCCCCCGGATCGGCCGGAATCGCGAGCAAATGCGCAAGCGGGCCGGCCGCTTCGTCGCCTAGGCTGCGCTCGACTTCGGCATGCAGTCGGCCCGTTAGGCTCGCCCATGCGGTCGGCCCCTGCCCCCGGTGAGGCGTGCCGGGTTGACGCCCCCACGTCGCGAAGACGACGGCCGATGCCCGCAGGGTTCGCGTGATCGCGCTCGACGGGCCGTAGGTCGTGGCGCGCACCGTCCACGATCGGGGGTCGGCGTCGCCGCCGTCTTCCCACGTCCATTGTGCCGCCGGTAGCAGCATCACGTCGCCGCCCGCCGCTTCGATCACGTGTAGCGACTCGCCACGCCGAACCAAGTCGCGCCCGACTTGGGCGAGAAAGTCGGGCGTGACGGCCGCGCGTGCCCAGTCGGCCGCTTCGACCGTGGCGGACGATAGGCTGCGCGCGAGCAAGCCCGCCGCCGTTTCGACCGCCGCCGATGCGCTCGCGTCCGCCGCCTGCCCTGCCGCGCGCGCTTCGGCCAGCGCCACGATAGCGTCGGAGAAGTCGCCCCCGGAGTCGCGCGTTTCGCGCTTCGCCCACGGCCAGCGCCACGCCATCAGATGACGCCCCCGTGGCGCACGCGATAGGGAGACAGTAGCGCCGCCGCACCGCACCGACGAAACGCCCCGCTATGGTCGGCCGTGTAGTCGATAGTGCGCGTGGTGGTCATCGGCCCGACCGTTTCGGTGGTGGTTTCGCTTCGCACCGCCCCGGACGCGCCACGGCCCGACGCGTCGGACAGATAACAGGCGAAGCGTAGCGCGGCTTCGTCGGCCAACTCGACGGGGGCCGCGCGCGCGTAGTCATCGACGATGCGGCGCACCACCGGCGCTAGGCGTCGTGCGGTATCGCGCGCGATTCCGCCCTGCTGTTCGAGCTCCACACGGCCCACCGAGCACGCCATCAGACCCACCACCGACGGCGCGCCGGCCGTTCGATATAGTCGCGCACGTCAACGTCGGTGCCGCCGTAGTGCGGACGCGTGACGATTGACAACTCATAAAGCGAAGCCTGTCGGATCAAGCGCACGAAGACACCGGGGTTACCGTCTTCGGGTACCAGCGCTTCGGCGTCGGCCACGACTGCGCGGGGCGGTATGCGGAATCCCGGACTAACGCCCGTCGCCAGCTTGGATTGCACCGCCTTTATGGTGTCGCTTACCCACGATGGCGCGTCGTTATCGTCGGGTAGGTCGACTTCGAACCGCACCGCCGCCGCATCATCCCAGATGCGCGCCGTACCGGCCGACAGACTGCCGAGCGGCATGTCGAAGTCGTGACCGCGCAGCACGTGAATATCGGCGCGCAATAGCTGGTCTTCGATCACTTGTCGGCGCGCTTCATCGACCGCGCCCTGCAGCGCTTCGGCCGCTTCGCGTTGCAATTCGGCCCATTGTCGCATCCGCCATGAGAACGCATGCGGCCCGAATTGCTCTTTACGCACGCGCCCACGGTCGCGACGCGTGGCCGTGCGCCCGTAGGGAAACGATCCGGCCAGCGTGCGCCCGCCATCATCGCGCGCGCGTATCTCGACTTCGCCGCCGATAGGCGCAGAGTCGACCGACCCCATGGAGGCTATGGGAGGGGTGTTAGGGGCCGGCCGACTCATCGCCGCTTCTACGCGAGTTTGTAGGCGACTTGCGCATACGCCGCCGCTTGGACGATCACCACGTCACCGACAAGCGCGTGCAAGCTGAAATAGCGCTCGCCGCGTGCGCTGCCGCTGTAAATGTCGTCTATCTGTAGGTCGGCCCAGTGCGGACAAACGGCCGTGCGCAAGCCCATGCGGCCCTTGCGGTAAAGCAAGCCCTGCTGGACGTTTGCTGCCGCTTTCGGCATGCGCGCATTGGTAACCATGCCGCCGGTGTTCGCCGCCGCGTAAGCCGCTGCGGACAATTCGCCCTTGTAGTTGCTGGCCGATTGGAACGTCTTCGCCGCCGTCTGCGCGGTTGCCGGCCCCACCACCACCAACACGTCGGCCGGAGCGACCGCCCAAAGCCCGTCAATTCCGCTCGCGTGCACGGCGGCGAAGGAGTCGAACGTCGCTACTTCGGTCGGGGCGTCGGGATCCGTAAGCGCGGCGAACATGCCGCGCACGTTGGGCGCTTGGCCGTCGCCGTTGATGAGCGCATCGTCCAACGCGTCGGACAGTACTAGGCTTGCATTCTCGCGCAAGATGGCTTCGAAGTTCGCCGCTCCGACCGCCGCCACGTCCTCTATGCGGATGGCCAGGCGGGCGCTAATGCGCTTCGGCGTAACGCTCGACATGGTGAACGTCGCCGCCGTGGCTTCGGCGTCGGCCCCCGCCGCTTTCGCGCCCGCCGTCAAGCTAGTGTCAATCGTGCCGGTCGCGTAACTGCCCGACTCGACCATAGGCATTTCAACGCCCAGCGTCGGCCCGACGCTGGGCGCGAAGACGGCGGGTTGCAGTCGGTCGAGATTGACGCCCGTCGTGCCGGGGGCGGCGGTCACGGCGTCGGCGCGCGTTTCCATGGGGGCGGTATCCCATAGTTCGCACGGTATCCCATCGACGCCCGCCGCCTGCTGTAGTTCGGCTTCGGCACCGCCGACTTGCCGGCCCGATAGTGCGGCGGTCAAGTAGCCGGTGAGCGTCGCACGACTGCGAAGCTCCAGACGTTCGCGGGCTTCGGCGTCGGCTTCGATCGGTGCCACGACGAGGTCGCCGTCGCCTTCCGCCACGATCGCCGCGCGCAATTCGCGTTCGATATGCTGCGCGCGAGTCGTGAGCCCGTCCAACTCGGCGCGCTGTTCGTCGGTGAGGTCGTCGGCACCGTCAAATGTCGCGTTGATACGCTCGCGTATCTGCGACGCTTCAACCTGCAGCCGCTGTACTGTAGTCATGCTCTAACGATAGCCAGGTCTGCGACTATGTCAAGCGTCGTCAGCTCATCGGGAGCCGCACAATACGGCCGTATTGGCGCACTATATACGACGCAACGGGCCGCTATGTGCGCACTATATTAGACCACTTACCAAGGCTGCCCAGCGCTGTTGAGCGGGCGTAAGCGTGCGCGCGTGCTCGGCCAAGTGGCACGCGCGGCACCGCGTGACGATGCCGCTCATATCGAAGGGGTCGCCGCCTGCCTGCAGGGGCGTGACGTGGTGCGCTTCAAGCCGCCCCGGTCGGCCGCACCGCCCGCACCGATGGCCGTCACGGGCGAGCACCGCCGCCCGCACGGCTTCCCATCGGCCCCGGTGCGCGACGTGCCATCGACTCATGCGACGCCCGCGAGTCGCCACGCGGGCCGCTGGGGCAGGCGAGCACGTCGACGCCCTTCGGACACGGCCAGGACCGCCGCCGCCGCCGCATCATCGCGGTGCCGCTGCCGCCTGTTACCTTCGGATGCTTTCGCTAGCTTGGCGTTGCCGCTTTGATCCGACACCACCACGGCCCCCGACAGTGCGTGCCGCAGTAGAAGCGATGGCACCGGGGTCACGTCGCCGCCCACGACTGCGCGCCGAAACTCGCGTACGTCGGCCGCACCATCGACGTAGCCTTGACCCCTTGGCACGAACGGGGCGGCGATACCGGCATCGGCCATCGCGTCGTGTAGGTCGCGCTCGCGGTAGCGGTCGGCCACCACGGCCACGGGTCGGCCCCAGCGCTTCACCACGTCGGCCAATAGCGCCGCGTAGTCGGGCGCGCGTCCGGGCGTGGTGACAAGCTCGCCACGCTCGACCATCCGCCCGTATAGGTCGCCCACGCCGTCGGCCGTGCCGCGCTCCACCACGTCGGGGTCGCCCGGAATTGCCGCCACGGCTTCAAGTCGGCCGGTGGTCGGCCAGTAGCCGCACGCTGCCGACATAGCCAATCCGCCGCCCAGATCCACGCCCAATAGCCACGGCCCGATCGCGCCCGCCTGCCCTTCGGATTGCCGCCACGCGTCGGCGTCTATCAGTAGGTCGACGTCGTTCGTGCGCGTGCCCTGATTCAAGCGGAACGCCCGAAACTGCCGCAGCAATCCGGGGTCGGCCCGCGCTTCGTCGGCTTCGCGCTCGTAGACGGCCATCAAGGAGGGTAGGTGGTCGACTGATGGATTAGCCGCGCGCCAACTCGCCACGTCGAAAACGTCGGCGTCCGGGGGGCCGCGTGCACGATGCCCGAACGGTCGAGCATCCGCGCGAACCAATGGTCGGCGTCTTCGGGCCGCGTGCCGATGGCCAATAGCGCCGACCCCGGAATCTTGCCGAGTCGCGAGCGTAGCGCCGCGTAGGTCGCTTCCGCCTGCGCGCGCTGCCATTGCGCGGGCTCATCGGCCACGATCAACGCGGGGGCCGCACCATGCAGCGTGCGGGCCGTGGCTTCGCGCGCCCGCAATTCGGCCCCGGTCGCCCTGTCGTGAATCACGGCCGACTTGTCGGAGTCGAGCACGCGCCAACGCGCGGGGTCGGCTTCGATCACGGGCCGCAAGAACGCGAGCGCATGGTCGAAGACAAGCCGTGCCTGCCCGAAGCTACTCGCCACCACCATAACGAGCCCGCGCGGCTTCGCGAGCGGGCCGGCAACCGCCGCTGCCGCAATCGCCGCCGCCAGTGTCGACTTTCCGCCGCCGCTGCCCATCGTCAAAGCCAACTCGCCGCCGTCGAGCGCTTCTACGGCGTCAAGGTAGCGCCGCTGCCATGGCAGCACGGCCAGCGCTTGGCCGACGTGCTCGCCCTGGGTGACGCGAAGCGCCGCGCACCAATCGGCCAGCGCCACGGGCTCGACCGGGGGCCGTTCGGGCTCCACCACCACCACGGGGGCGGGTTCGGGCTCGACCGGGGCCGGTGCCACGGCCAGCGCTTGCGCTTGCGGCGGCGGTAGGTCGGCCACCGCCACGCGTGCGGCTTCCGCCCGTTCGGCTTCGCGCTCGGCGCGCTTGCGCGCGCGAAGCCGTCGCCCGCGCTCGGTGTTCTTCGCACGTTGGCGAACGGCTGCGGCTTCCAACTCGGCGAGCCGCAGCCGGCCGGCCCGCTGCCGCTCGCGGTACCGCCGCTGCCGCTCGGCCCCTGTCATCGGGGGCCGGCCCTGCGGCTTCGGTTCGGTTGCCGGTGCCGTCACGTCGCACCGCACCGGGGGTATAGCTGCCACAAACCGGGGCCGGCTATGCCCCGCCCGCGGTGCACCGGCCCCCGGTGCCGGCCCTGCGGTGCCATCCGCACCGGAAACAGGCACCGGGGGCAGGGGGCGAGCGGGCCGGCCGTGCCCCGTCGTGCCCCGTCGTGCCCCGTCATGCCCCGCTCTTGTCGCGCCGTGCCGGCCGTGCCGTGCCGCATCGCGACTCGCCTTGCCGGCCCCAGCCGCGAACCCCGCAACCCTGCCGGCCGGCCGGCGCGCACCGCAACGCACCGCCCCCGCACCGCCCCCGCTTCGCCCGTCATGCCGGAAGCGTCGCGCGGTCGGTGCCGCCGTTTCAGTCCTACGCCCGCCCCTGCCGGCCGGCCCGTGATCGTCGCCCGCCCGTACGGCGTCGCCGCAGTCGCCACCATAGCCAACGCGCTACAAGCGCGGCGGCGGCGAACATGCCGCCGTAGAGCACCGGCCCTATCTCGTGCATTACGCGGCCCGACGCTCGGCTAGCCTATCGGGCGGTTCGGCGTGCCGTGGTGGAGCGCTGGCCGTGGTGTCGTCGCAGACTCGCGCATGCTCGGCGAGCGCCCGCACGACGGCGTCGATGTCGCGAGCGGCTATCGCGCTTCGTACGTCGTCCATATGTTCTCCTTACCCTCACGACTGGTTGCGGTACCCCCGCACCGGGGGCCGGCCGGCCCCTAGGTACCCGAGCCCGTATCGGGTACCGGCCCCGTTGCCGTAACCGCACCCCGGAGCGGCCGGCCGGCTTTGCGCTGGCCACGCCGAAGCCATCGTACGGTTGCCGATGGCCACGGCCGGCCGGCCGCGAACCATGGGCTATCCGCCCATTAGGAAGGCACCGCACCGAAGGCAACCGAGCGGGGCCGGTACCGTACCGTATCTGATACAGGCGGGGCCGGCCGGGGGGTTTCAATCCTACGCGGTGCCGGCGCCCTACAGGCGGTCGGCGCGCCTTTGCCGCGCGCGCGGCCGGCCGGCTAGGTGGCGGTGACGTATGTCGCCCAGTCGGCCATCAGTGCGGCCCTACGGTCGAGTAGGTCGCTTCGCGCGTAGGCGGCTTCGGTGCGGTCGCCGTTTGCATGCGCAAGCGACAACTCGGCTACCTCGCGCGGGTAGTCGGTGCACTCGCTTACCCAATCGCGGAACGACGAACGGTAGCCGTGCGGCGAGCACTTGAGCCCCGCATCCTTGCATACGTGTATGAGTCGATGTGTCGAAAACTCCCGACCCGTGCGACGCGATGGGAAGATAAACCCATGGCCATCTGTCAGCGCCCGCGCTTCGTCCAATACCTCAAGCGCCCGATCCGACAGGGGCACGCGGTGCAGTCGGCCCGCTTTCATGCGCTCGGCCGGTACCGTCCAAATGCGCCGTTCAACGTCAATATCGCCCCATCGAGCGAAGCGCACTTCGCCCGTACGTGCGGCAGTCAGCACCATAAACTCAAATGCAAGCCGCACCGACCGGTCCTTTACGAGCTGGCGAATCGTCCGTATGGACTCGGCTACTTCGCTATAAGGCAGCGCCTTGTGGTGTTGCGGGCGCGCTCTATTCCGCCCCGGTAGTGCGGTGTCAATATCGCGTGATGGGTCATCCGTGCGGTACCGCTGGGCTATGCACCATCGCATGACGATGCTTATACGAGACTTGACGTTGCGCGCAGTCGTGCGCTTCGTGGTCCAGATGGGCGCGATACAGCGCAGCACGTCGGGTGCCGTTATCGCGTCGACGCGCTTGTCTCCGATCGTCGGATAGGCGAAGCGCTCAAGGCTACTTCTCCACACACTGACACTTGAAACGTCGCCGCCCTTTCGCCACGTCGGCTCACGTAGCCTGATAACCGACTCGGCAGCGACCGCGAACGTCGGCACCTTCGCGTCGGCCCGTGGGTCGCGCCCCTGATGGATCGCCCGCGCGTTCTCAAGCGCTGCCGCGCGCGCTTCGGCAAGCGAGACAACCGGAAACTGCCCTAAGAGCCTCTTGCAAAACTCCGGGGATTCCCTTGGTTGCAGACGGCTGTCCGTAG
>JAPPNY010000186.1 GCA_028818385.1 Spirochaetaceae bacterium | reverse complement strand
CGCCGGACAGGTTCACGAAGGTGAGGCAGTCGGCGGCGTCCTCCGGGACCGGCAGGCGGCGCTTCTCGGCTCCCGTGGCGCCGTCGAGCTCCACGATCTCTCTCGCGCCGACCACCACCACCTCGGGGCTGCCGTCGCCGTCCCAGTCGTGGACCTGGCAGGCCACGTCGTACCCCAGGCGGGCCACCCCGGCATCCGGCTCGCCCCACTCCCACAGCACCGTGCCGTCGAGCTTGTGGGTGATGACCGACACCACCTCCTGCGACGGGCGGTCCGGGTTGTTGCGCGCGCTCACCAGCTCCACCTCGCCGTCGCCGTCCAGGTCGCCGGCCACGATCCACTGCCCCGCGCGGTCCGGATCGACCCGGATGGTGCGCCAGGGTTGGATCCGCGGCACCGCGGAGTAGTCCTTGCCGTACGTCAGGACGTCGAAATATCTGGGTCTCATAATCTGCCCCCGGAACAACCGGCATGCTGCTTTGCCGGCCGCAACTCGTCAATTCGATTCGCACACATCACACACGATCTGACGGCGCGGCAGGGAGCAGCCGACCAGGTCCGATCCGGGCGTAACGGACGGAGGCGACGATCATCGTTGGGCGCAGTAGGGTGATCCCGGATCGTGACTGGGGGTGACACCATGAACGAAGAGTACCGCGCCGTGGTGATCGGACTGGGCCGGATGGGAAGCACCATCGACGACGAGCGGGGGAAGTGGGCGCACCACCTGTTCCCGACCGCCCATACTCCCTGCTACCGGGAGGTCGGCATCGAGGTCGCGGCCGGCGCCGACCCGCACGAGGGTCAGCGAGACGCCTACCGGGCCAAGTGGGGGGTCGAGACGCTCTACGCCGACTACCGCGAGATGCTGGAGCGCGAGCGCCCCGACCTGGTGAGCATCTGCACGTCGGCCCGGCCCCGCGCCCGCGTGCTGCTCGACGTCGTCGAGATCGGCGCCTCGCGCGGCCTCAAGGCGATCTGGGCAGAGAAGCCGCTGGCGATCTCCCTGGAGGAAGGCGACCGCATGGTGGCCGCCTGCCGGGAGGCGGGCATCGTCTTCGCGGTGGGCTGCTCCCGCAACTGGTCGGCCCCGTACGACCGCATGCGCGAACTGGTGGAAGCCGGCGAGCTCGGCGACCTGCTGCAGATCGTGAGCATGGGCGAGGCGTTCATCTCGCACAACGGCAGCCACCTGCTCGCCCTCACCAACCGGCTGGCGGGCGGACGGGTGCGGTGGGTGTTCGGACACATGGACTCGGACGAGAACGCGGCCGGCGACGACGACCTGCAGGGCAACGGCTACCTGCACTACGAGAACGGCGTGCAGGGATTGGCGCGCATGCTGCCGTGCGGGGCGGGAGGCTGGCAGTTCGAGCTGACCGGGACGCGCGGGCGCCTGCACGCCCTGGCCGACGCCCAGGAGGTCGCCTTCCACAAACTGCATGCGTCGAGCCTGGAGGGCCGCGGCGAGGAGCCGGCGCGGCTGATCTTCCCGCCACCGCCGTCGGTCGAGAGCCCCAACACGCGCACCGTGCGCGACCTGCTCGGCTGCATCGAGACCGGCAAGGAGCCCAACTGCTCGGGCGCCGACGCCCTGCACGCGCTGGAGATCGCGATGGCCATGCGCGAATCCCACCGGCGCGGCGGCGTCCGGGTGGAGTTGCCGCTGGCCGACCGCTCGCTGCGCATCTTCTCGCGGGAGACCGTCGGCGACTCCGAGCCGGCCGCGGTGCGCGCGGCGCGGCGCCGGGCCGGCGGCTGACGCACGGCGCGCTTGTCTGGCCCGCGCGCCGACGGTAGGTTGAGCCGGTGGCCTTCCCAATGCTCACGAGCCGCCCGCGGCGCAACCGGCGGAACGAGGGCATCCGCCGCCTGGTGCGCCAGACCGCGGTGCGTCCGGCCGACCTGGTGCTGCCGCTGTTCGTGGTCGAAGGCTCCAGGGTCCGCGATCCGATCGCGGCGATGCCCGGCCGCCACCGCATTTCGATAGACACCCTGGTCACGGAGGCCGGGGAGGCGTTCGACGCCGGCGTTCCGGCGGTGGCGCTGTTCCCCGCGGTGCCGGACGAACGGAAGGACCCGCGGGCAGGCGAGGGGATGAATCCGGACGGGCTGGTGCCGCGCGCTGTCCGCGCCCTCAAGGACGCGCATCCGGAGTTGCTGGTGATCACCGACGTGGCGATGGACCCGTACTCCAGCGACGGCCACGACGGACTGGTGATCGACGGACGCATCGACAACGACCAGAGCCTGCCGATCCTGGCCGACATGGCCTTGTGCCAAGCGGAGGCGGGAGCCGACCTGGTAGCGCCGTCCGACATGATGGACGGGAGGATCGGCTACATCCGCGCCGCGCTGGACCGGGCGGGCCAGACGGAGGTCGGGATCCTGGCCTACTCTGCCAAGTACGCTTCCTGCTTCTACGGGCCGTTCCGGGAAGCGCTGGACTCTGCACCTCGCTCGGGTGACAAGAAGACGTATCAGGTCGACCCGGCCAACGGACGCGACGCCCTGCGGGAGGTCCGCCTGGACGTCGCCGAGGGCGCGGACATCGTCATGGTCAAGCCGGCCCTGCCGTACCTGGACGTGGTCGCCGCGGTCCGCGGCGCCGTGGACGTGCCGGTGGCCGCCTATCAGGTGTCGGGTGAGTACGCGATGATCAAGGCGGCCGCCGCCGCCGGCTGCATCGACGGCGAGCAGGCGATGGTGGAGTCGATCACGGCCATCAAGCGGGCGGGAGCCGACATCGTCCTGACCTACTTCGCGACGGAGATGGCGCGACGCTGCGATGGCTGAGACGCTCCTTCCGCTGTTCCCGCTCAAGGTCGTGCTGTTCCCCGACACCGCCCTGCCGCTGCACATCTTCGAGGAGCGCTACAAGGAGATGATGGGCGAGGTGATCGACGCCAACGGCGAATTCGGCGTGCTGTGCGGCAACGAGAACACCGTAGCCGACGTGGGCTGCTCCGCCCGCGTGGCCAGGGAGATCCGCCGCTACGACGATGGCCGCATGGACGTCCTCACCATCGGCCGGCGCCGCTTCCGGATCGACCGGCTGCAGCGTGACCGGGCCTTCCTGCAGGGCACGGTGAGCTTCTTCACCGACGAGCCGGCCGACGAGCGGCAGGAGCTCAAGACCCGCTGCCTGCACCTCTTCCAGGACCTCTACGAGTCGACGCCCGGGCACCTGCCGGTGGCGGAACTTGAGCAGGTCTCCACCGAGGTCGTCTCCTACTACATCTCCTATTACAGCGACCTGCCGCTTGCGAAGAAGCAGAGCCTGCTGGAGCTCACCAGTGCCGAGCAGCGGCTGCTCGACGCCGAGGAGGCGCTGAAGGAGCGTATGCTGGCGCAGGGCGACGACCGCGAGCGCCGCCGCATCCTGCGGGGCAACGGCCACTTCCCGCGGGAATAGGCTGCTCGCCCGCGATCACGGTCGAGCCCCACGGGTCATATCGCCGGCTGGCCGTGCTACCGTACGGCATGCCTGCCGACGCCATCGCGGACCTGTATCGACGGTCGATCATCATCGACTCGCTCAACATCAGCAACTGGCACAGTGACAACGTGTTCGCCGACCTCTACGACGGCGGCCTGACCGCCACCAGCGCGACGGTGGCCACGTGGGAGGGGTTCGTGGAGACCGCCGACGCGGTGGCCGCGTGGTACGAGCGCTTTCGCATGCGCTCGGCGCAGATCCGGCCGGTGCGATCGGTCGCCGACATCCACGCTGCCAAGGCGGAGGGCCGCGTCGGCATCATCCTGAGCTTCCAGAACGCCACGCCGATCGAGAACGACCTGCGCAGGCTGGAGCTGTTCGCGGACCTGGGGGTGCGCGTCATCCAGGTCACCTACCACGAGCAGAACCTGCTGGGCGCCGGCTGCTACGAGGCGCACGACGCCGGCCTGACCAACTTCGGGCGCGACGCGGTGCGGGAGATGAACCGGCTGGGGATCCTGGCCGACCTGTCGCACGTGGGGCCGCGCACCACCCTCGACGTGATCGAGCATTCGGAGCGGCCGGTGGCCATTACGCACGCCAACTGCAAGGGCTACTACGACGTGCCGCGCAACAAGACCGACGAGGCGGTGCGCGCCTGCGCGGCGCGCGGCGGCGTGATCGGCGCCACGGCGATCACCAGCTTCCTGCGCACGGGCGAGGCGTCGACCCTCGACGACATGGTGGAGGCGATCGACGACCTGGTGGAGCGGGCCGGCATCGACCACGTGGGCTTCGGGTCCGACTACACGCAGGACCAGCCGCGCGAGTTCTGGCGTTTCATCTCCTCGCAACAGGGGACGAAGTTCCCGTCGACGTTCACGAAGCCCGACGTCGACTACACGGCGATGCAGATGTACCCGAAGGGGCTGGAGACACCGCGCGAGATGCCCAACCTGGCGACGGCGCTGGCCGACCGCGGCTACGCGCCCGACGACGTCGCCAAGGTGCTGGGCGGCAACTGGCTGCGGCTGTTCGAGGAGGTGTGGCATCCAGACGCGTAGGCTTGGCCCGACCGACCTGGAAGTGACCCGGCTGGGAGCCGGGCTGTTCGAGATCAGCACGCTCGATGCGGATGGCGACGCCGCGGCCGTGCTGCACGCCGCGCTCGACGGCGGCATCACCTTCCTGGACACCGCCGCCTGCTACGGCGACAGCGAAGAGAAGGTCGGCAAAGCGGTGGCCGGCCGGCGCGACTCGTTCGTGCTGGCGTCGAAGCGCGGCCATCAGGCGGGCGACGCGAACGCCGGCGAATGGACGGCCGCGACCATCACGGCCAGCGTCGAGCAGAGCCTGCGCCGGCTGAAGACCGATCACCTGGACCTCCTGCAGCTCCACTCCTGCTCGAAGAAGGTGCTGGAACGCGGCGAGGCGATCGAAGCGATGGAGGATGCGCGGCGCGCCGGGAAGACCCGCTACATCGGCTACTCCGGCGACAACGAGGCGGCGATGTGGGCGGTGCACAGCGGCCGCTTCCAGACGCTGCAGACCAGCTACAACGTGGTCGAGCAGCGCGCCCGCACCAGCGGTCTCCTGCAGGCCGCGCGGACTGCCGGCATGGGCGTGATCGCCAAGCGCCCGATCGCCAACGGCAGCTTCGGCGCGGCGGAGAGCCCCCTCGCCTATGCCGACACCTACTTCGGACGGGCGCGCAAGGTACTGGAGCAGGGCGACCTGCCCGGCGGCCCCGCCGACCGGATCGAGCTGTCGCTGGCCTTCACCCTGGACCGGCCGGAGATCGACACCGCCATCGTGGGCACGCGCAATCCCGCGCACATGCGCGCCAACATCGCCCTGATGAACCGGGGGCTGGGCCTGCCCGAGGAGCTCACGGCCGAGTTGCACCGCCGCTTCGAGATCCTGGACGACGACTGGTTTCAGCAAACCTGAGAGTCAAGCCGGCCTCCCGCCGCATCAGCTTCTGAAGTAGCGAGCGGTCAATTCGCCGTGGCCCAGCACCGCGGCATCCCAGCCGGGAGCGGCGCTCGCGAGCATCCGGGGCTGCCGGGCAATCCGCCGTGCCAGTCCGGTCACGTCCTCCAGCAACGCACCGACGACGGCGACTGCGTCGGACTGGCCGACCGGTACCGTGCGCACTGCCACCTGCGACCACTGGCGGACGGTTCCCAGCAGGAACACCTGCAGGAGCTCGGCGGCGTCGATGCCCAGCGCGCCGCCCACGAATCCCCAGGCGACAGGATGCTGAAGCCGGTCGTCGCGGCCGGCCGTCGCCCGGGTCACGCCCGCGTGGGCGGGATGATCCCGCAGCGCCGGCAGCGCGTCCGCGGCAGCGCGGACCAGCGATCGGCCAAGCTGGCCTCCGGCCGCGCGCGCTTCGCGGGACGGCTGGAAGCTGGCGACCTCGTCGCTGAGGCGGGCCAGCTTCCGGACTGCCCGCTCCGTGCCCGGAGCCCACTCCGTGCCGGGAGCCGTCACGGCGGCGGCGCGTGCCACCGCCCGCCCGTCCAGCGGCGCGATCCCGAAGCGCAGCGCATCGCGGGTCCAGGCGGCCAGGCTGCCGGCGTCGGTGACCCAGCCGGCCCGCACTGCCCACTCCAGGCCCCAGGAGTGCGCGAACGCGCCGGTGGGAAAGGCGCTGTCGGCCAGGAGCAGGAGCCGCGCCCGCGCTCTGTCGTGTGCCCCCTCACTCATCGGATCGTCCGCTCGTTCCCCTCAGAACATGAAGTAGCGTTGCGCCAGGGGGACCTCGGCCAGCGGCTCGCAGGTCAGCGGCTCACCGTCCGCGCGGAACTCGTAGGAGTCGGGATCGACCTCCATCACCGGCAGCGCGTCGTTGAGGGGCAGGTCGCGCTTGCTCACCCCGCGCGTCCCGTGGACGGCCTCCACCCGCCGCCGGATCCCGTCGGCGGTTGCCACCGCGTCACGCGCGGCGGCGCTGACGAAGGTGACGCAGGTGGAGGCGCGGGCGCCGCCGTGGGCGCCGAACATGGGCCGGCCCCACACCGGCTGCGGCGTGGGGATGGAGGCGTTGGCGTCGCCCATGGCGGCGAAGGCGATGAAGCCGCCCTTGAGCACCACCTCCGGATGCACGCCGAAGAACGCCGGCTGCCACAGCGTCAGGTCGGCGAGCTTGCCGACCTGCACGGAGCCGATCAGGTCGCTCACCCCGTGGGCGATCGCGGGACAGATGGTGTACTTGGCCACGTAGCGCTTGATGCGGCCGTTGTCGTGGGCCGCCGGGTCGCCGGGCAGGGCGCCGCGTTGCACCTTCATCTTGTGCGCGGTCTGCCACGTGCGGGTGATGACCTCGCCGACGCGGCCCATCGCCTGGCTGTCGCTGGCCATGATGCTGATGGCGCCCAGGTCGTGCAGGATGTCCTCGGCGGCGATCGTCTGCGGCCGGATGCGGCTGTCCGCGAACGCGACGTCCTCCCGGATCGACGGGTCCAGGTGGTGGCAGACCATCAGCATGTCGCGATGCTCGGCCACCGTGTTGACCGTGAAGGGACGGGTGGGATTGGTGGAGCTGGGCAGCACGTTGGGCTCGCCGCAGACGCGCAGGATGTCGGGCGCGTGGCCGCCGCCGGCGCCTTCGGAGTGGAACGTGTGGATGGTGCGGCCGCGAAACGCGCGGATGGTGTCCTCGACGAAGCCGGCCTCGTTGAGGGTGTCGGTGTGGATCGCCACCTGCACGTCGGTCTCGTCGGCCACGCCCAGGCAGCAGTCGATCGCCGCCGGCGTGGTGCCCCAGTCCTCGTGCAGCTTCAGCCCGCAGGCGCCGGCCGCAACCTGCTCCCGCAACGGCTCGGGCAGCGAGCTGTTGCCCTTGCCGAAGAAGCCCAGGTTCACCGGGTACTCCTCGGCCGCCTCCAGCATGCGCGCCAGGTTCCAGGCTCCGGGCGTGCAGGTGGTGGCCAGCGTGCCGGTCGCCGGGCCGGTGCCGCCGCCGAGCAGGGTAGTGACGCCGCTGGTCAGAGCCGTGGTCACGAGTTGCGGACAGATGAAGTGGATGTGGCTGTCGATGGCGCCGGCGGTGCAGATCATGCCCTCCCCCGCCAGCGCCTCGGTCCCCGGAGCGATCACCAGGGCGGGATCGACGCCGTCCTGCAGCCCCGGATTGCCGGCCTTGCCGATGCCGCAGATGAGCCCGTCGCGGACGCCGATGTCGGCCTTGTAGGTGCCGGTGTGGTCCACGATCAAGACGTTGGTGATCACCAGGTCCGGGGAGCCTGCGGCGCGCGTGGCGCGGGGGTCCTGCCCCATGCCGTCGCGGATCACCTTGCCGCCGCCGAACTTCACTTCGTCGCCGGTCAGGGTCAGGTCGCGTTCGACTGCGAGCACCAGGTCGGTGTCTCCCAGGCGCACGCGGTCGCCCGTGGTCGGTCCGAACATGCCGGCGTGGCCGGCGCCGTCGGTGCGGAATCCGTAATCGGCGTCAGGCACCGCGGAACCCTCCTTCGCGGGCAGCGGCCAGAGCCGCCGCGCGGACATCGCCGTCGTCGAGCCGGCCGTTCACCAGCCCGTTGAGACCATGGCAGATCCGCTGGCCGCCGAGCGGCACCAGCGTCACCCGATGGCGCTGCCCGGGCTCGAAGCGCACCGCGGTGCCGGCGGCGATGGCCAGCTTCATGCCGTAGGCGCGAGCGCGGTCGAAACGCAGGGCGCGGTTGACCTCGAAGAAGTGGAAGTGGCTGCCTACCTGGATCGGGCGGTCGCCGGTGTTGGCCACCTCGACCCGCACCGCCGGCCGCTCCGGCAGGCTGCGCCAGGAGTCGCGCGCGGGCCAGACCTGGCCCGGCGCCCAGCCGTCGTGGAGTCCTGAAGATGCCGCGCTCACTGGATTTGGCTCATTGGATCGGATGGTGGACGGTCACCAGCTTGGTGCCGTCCGGAAAGGTCGCCTCGACCTGCACGCTCGGGATCATGGCCGGCACGCCGCTCATCACCTGCTCGGCGGACAGGATCGTTCCGCCCAGGTCGACGATGTCGGTCAGCGAGCGGCCCTCGCGCGCCCACTCCATGATCTGGGTGGCGATGACGGCCGTGGCCTCGGGGTGATTGAGCTTGACGCCGCGCTGCAGCCGGTCGCGCGCCACCATGCCGGCCACCGCCAGCAACAGCTTCTCTCGTTCGTGTGGAGTAAACATCGATGCTCCGCTATTCCGGGAGTGTAGGGTTACGTAGCTATGGAGTGATCGCCGGATGGACTGCGGTCACCGACCACGCGATGAGATCGCCCACCCTCGCGGCCATCGAGGAATCCGACGGTAGACCGACAACCTCGCTGTGAGATGGGTTCGCCTCGTAATCTTGTTCAGCGGGAAGCGGTACTTGGACGAAGCGAAGCGACGCGTTAGAGCCTACACTTCGTTTCGAAGCCCCCACGTTCAATTGCGCAAGTCGCCCATTCCTTCTCATCGTCAAGCGTGAGAGTCTCCGCACCTGATCCACCTGTTCCAACACGGACAAGTCGTCAAACCACTCGAGCCAGTTTACTGACAGTCCGGAGTGGCCGTGTGCGAGACGGAAAGCCGAACCGTCGATACTCCCATCTGGGAGAACGAGCCTCGGCCGCACGTACCGTACTACGTGGTCATGGTCAGGTATCTCGACGTCGTTCATGCGTTCATCCACGACGTCATATCGAATGCAAGAAGCTGTCGCTTCACACCATCGACCGTGTCAACACCAGACGCTTGAGAGATCCGGTTTGATCCGACGCGACGCCTCAGGAAGACGTACTCGATCCATCCACGGCCGAGGAACTGAAGGCCGATGAGGATAGTCACGTCTTCGCGCCAGACAGCCCGAAGATTACCGCTGTCAAGCAGAACGACCCCGGCCGGACGCGCTGAAGGCATCGATCGCATGAATGACCAGAAGTCCCGTTCTGAATCTCTGCAAAGAGTTACACCATCCGAGAAAGCGTCCTCGCACAACTCCTGAATCCGGTTCCCATATGCCTGCATGGCACCCTGTGTCTCATTCCAATACGATGATCCTTCAGGGGTCCACCGGTGACGAGGCCAAGTTTGATGGACGTCGAGAGCCGCCCATATGCGCGGCTGGTCGCGGGCGCTATCGCAGTCGGCGACAAGCAATTGAATGGCTTGCCCGCTGGCGGAGGTGGGGAGGTGATCGCCGAACGAGATTCTCGGGGAGAAAGCTGTCTCCACGTGACAAGAGATCGGCGGCAGTTCGCCTTCGGCGGCGAATTCGAAAAGCCCTTGAGTCTCCAGACGATGACGATACTCTTCTGCGGAATACCCCCGGGCGAGATCGGCGTCCGGAATTAGCGCTTGACTGGTGTTGGACGATGGCGACCGGATTAGATCGTCGTCCACAAATGTAGGTTCTAGAAGACTATCCATCAGGGGGCGGCTCCACTCGCTTCCAGTGCTGTCTCTGAATGTTCGAGTCTGTCATTCCGATGAAGCAGTCCATTACAGCTGCATGAGCGCGGTCGAACCAACTGTCCGCAGCGAGCTTCGTGGCGGAATCCAGCTTCGCGGTGGCCTTTATCTCGAACAGCAGAATCGGAACGATAGGCTCTTCAACAGTCGTTCCGCTACGAATGCCGACATTCAACAGCACGTCGATGTCTGTCTCAAAGGCAAAGGTGGACGTAAAGCCGGTGGAGACGGGGTTGCGGGGCCCGGGATCTATCAATGGAAACGATGGTATCACGTTTGGAGTGTCGGACGGTCCGGTCCAGTACTCGCACGTATGAATCGCATTCACGTAAGTGAGTTCACACAGATCTATTGAAGGCTCCGGGCACTGGAGCTCGGCGCGCGCAAAATTGATGAATAGATCGTAGTACTTGTCGAATTGGGGCTTTAGAATATGGAATCGTGGATAGGCGGCTTCACGGCGGCGCCAGTTGAACATGAAGGCGCCTTTCTGGAGCTGGAGGAGGCTGGCGTCATCGCGGGCGACGAACCAATACCGGGGCGCAGGGAACACCTCGGTGCCGGGGGTTGGCTCTTCCATCGGAACGGGAGGGCGCTGGACGGCGGACGGAAAGTCTTGTCTGATCTTTGCCCAAAAGAGACCGATGTGCTCAGTCCGCAACGCGGAGATAGGGGAACTGAAATACGTTGCGATCACGACTTCGTTTATTGGTGGGTTGCGGAAGTCAGGTGGCATGGCTCTATGTCAAAGGCGTGCAGGTGGAGTGTTGGGTAGGTCCGGGAGGATGGCATCGGTGGGATCGTGGGCGGAGGATGGTCGAAGCGTAGCGCTTGGAGAGTCGCAGAGGCAATAGGGAGGGGAGACGGTCCAGGGCGATCCCACGCTGACAGAGGACTGGTGATCCTGTGAATGAGTCGATAG
>JAPPNY010000033.1:21017-78077 GCA_028818385.1 Spirochaetaceae bacterium | reverse complement strand
TCTCGAATCCTCAATTCAGCCAACTTTCGGGCTGGAGCGCGAATAACCCGGGTTCATCCTCGGGCGGGATGCCCACGGGTCTCCGTTCCACTCGAAGTGCACGTCCGGCAGGCCGTACCGCAGAAAGACCTGCTGCTCCGGGTCGAAGTTGATCCAGTCGTAGATCTCCAGGAACTTGGCGAGCTTGGCGTCATCCACGTGCGCTCCGACCACGTAATTGGTCCAACTGTTGACGCTGTCCAGATCCGACGCGTACGCGCCGACCCGGCCGTCATGGTTCCTGATGGGCAGCGTCATGAGCACCTTGGCGGTCGGCACGTTCTTGAAGAGGGAATCCCACCGCTTGTAGTAGTAGGTGAGATAGATGTAGTGCATCATGAAGGTGCCGGCGACGCCGGAGCGGAACTTCTCCTCCGCGTCTCCCCGGCCCTTGAGCAGCGTGAACTCCGGGTCGATCAGCCCTTCCGCGTACCAGCCGGCGAGCAGCTTGAGGTAGTCCCGGTAGTTCGTGGAGATCGTCGCCTGGATGAGCTCACCGTCCTCCATCAGGTTGCGCCCGTACGAGATCCCGAACATCTCCATGAGGCCGCGGTGCGATGCCCAATGGCCGTACAGCATGAGGGGGATCGAGTCCTTCTTCCCATTGCCGTCCGGGTCGTCGTCCAGGAACGCCCGGAGCACGCCCTCGTACCAGTCGAGCGTCGGATGGTCAGGATAGAAATGGTACTTCCCCCTGGCATCGGTCGTCTCCGAGGCGCGGTCGATGACCTCGCTGGCTTCCGGAAACATGTCGAAGGCGCCATCCGGGACCATGCCGACCTTCTCCAGCCAGTCCATGCGGAACTGCGGCGCGTAGTCGATTCCCCCGCCGCAGACGACGCACCACATGGTGGTCGAGAAGTACTCGTCGTCCATGCCGGGAACCAGGTTGTAGTTCCAGCCCCACGGGAAATCCTCGTCGAGCCGTCTGGTGTACTCCGGCGAGTACTGCCGGAAGAACGACTCCGGAATGGACCGCGTCACCCCGTCGGCATACAGGCTGTATCGGTCGGATGCTGACCAGTACGCCACGTCCGGAAAGTCGCCGGAGGCGACCAGGAGATTGAGCTTGTCCTTTTCGCTCCTCAGGATGTTCACGGGTGTGATCTCGACGTCGAACTTGTCCTGGATTATCTGCTCGGCCCAGCTATCGTCCACGATCTCGGTGTTCCATCCTCCACCGAGCCACGTGAACGTCATCTTCTCCGCCGCCATCTCCTCCTGCGCGGCTGCGAACAGCCCGCTTGTGGGGATGAGCAGAACGAAGACGGTGGCGAGCACTGCGAGATGCCTCTTCATTCGTTCGCCTCCTCGATTCCGGTTGGAATCAAGGGTTGAGAGTGCCTGCCGGTCGAGTATTGTGCAACCCCCGTCGGGCGGTGCCGGCGGATCAGGAGCGCGAGGGCTCGGACATCTCGGCGCGTTTGCGGCGCGACAGCTCGGCCAGGTGCCCGTCGTTGGCCATGATCTGCTCAAGGTGGACCATGCGCTCCGGGCCGGCGGTGCGCACCATCGCCTCGCCGTACACCCGGTCCAGCCAGAAGCGCGCGAAGCTGTCGATCCTCTCGCGCAGCCCGTCCCGGCGCTCTTCCGGATAGCGGGCGTGGCAGTTGATGGTGAACATCCGGCGGCGCGGGCTGCCGCCGAAGGACGCGTGCTTGGTGTTGTGGTTGAAGCAGGCCACGTCCCCCGGCCGTGTCTCCAGCGCGTACGCCGGCACGTCGGGACCCTCGATCCCCCACAGCGACTCGCTCTCCCGGACCTGCTCCTGCAGCGCGTCAGCGTAGGTGTCGCCGGGCCGGTGACTGCCCGGAATGACCCGCAGCGCTCCGGTGGCCCGCGTCAGCGGGTCGAGGTACAGGGCGATCTTGATCGACCGCGGTCCGTCCACGTTCCAGCCGTCCGAGTGCCAGCGGGTGTCGCCGGCATAGTAGTTGCCGTCGCTGCCGGCATAGTTGAAGTCGTCGCCCAGCAGACAGGCGGCGATGTCGTGGATGCGCGGGTCGTCGATCAGCGCCGACAGCCGCTCGCTCTGGTCGATGAAGGGGACGATGCAGGAGCGGCGCTCGCCGTCGTGGGGCTTGCCGTGGTGGCCGCCGCCGTGCCGGGCCCAGACCGCCTCGAACTCGTCGATGATCTCGTCGATGCAGTCGGCCAGCAGGCCCGGGAACTCCAGAAACCCGAAGTCGGCGAAGAACGCCTTCTGCTGATCGGTCAGTCGCGTCTGCGTCATAGACTCTCCCCGGTCCGTCGCTGTGTACCACATCGCCCGTTCGTGATCAAACCTGCCGTACCATGTGAATCAGCACGTCGGGAAGTCTGTTGCCACGGGTGCCACGCCCGTGCTATCCGTGTCGGTTACTCGTAACGTCTCTATTGAAGGAGGAACGTGATGAGAACCAGATTCCTGTGTGCGCTCTTGGTCCTGGCACCGCTGGCGGCATTCGCCGCGAGCCAGGGCGAGTCCGCCGATGCCGCACCGGACCCCGTCGTCGTCATGACCTGGGAGAACGACGATGCCTCGCTGAGCATCCTGGGGCCGCAGCCGGTGATCGAGTTCGTGGAGGAGCGGTTGAACATCGAGTTCGACTGGAGGCTCGTGCCGCTTGCCGATCTCGCTCAGCAGCTCGCCCTGATCATCGCAGCCGGCGGCGACATGCCGGACCTCTTCACCGCTACCCCGCAGGGGATCACCGCGCAGGAGATGGCTCAGAAGGGCGTGATCATCCCGTTCCAGGAGATGATCGACGCGGGGAAGATGCCGCTGGTCAAGGCCAAGCTGGCAAAGCCGGAATATCGGGGCTACCTCAACGAGATCAGCCACGAAGGGCAGATCATCAACCTCAACACCGTCACCCTCGGTTTCCCGCGGCAGCTCAAATGGGTGCTCTACACGCGATCGGACTGGTATCCCCAGCTCGGCATCAGCGAAGACCCAAAGACGGTCGACGAGTTCGCCGATTACCTCAGAGCCGTGGTGTCAGGCGACCCGAACGGCAACGGCAAGGCGGATGAGATCGGCTGGACCAACTTCATGTCGGCCGGCTTCCCGCGGATGTGGCTGACCTCGTTCGGCATCGACACCTTCAATCACTTCCCGTGGACGGACATCAACTACGGGGTGGAGGCAGGCAGCGAGGTCTACTTCGCACCGACCAGCGACCGCTACCGGGCGATGATCGACTGGATCGGCACCATGTATCGCGAGGGGCTGTTCGACCCCGACATCTTCAACGTCGATTCACCCAAGTTCAACACGAAGGCGGTCGAGAACACGGTCGGCGCCATCAACAACTGGCCGGTCAACGGCGCCAACCTGATCGGGCAACTGCGGCTGATCGACCCGGACGCGCTGTATCACATCGTGCCCGATCCGACCAGCTCGGTCTGGGACGGCAGCGACCGGGTCTACAGCACCTGGGGCACGGCGTTCTTCACCACCTACCTGGCCAAGGCGGGCAAGAACATCGACGCCGCGGTGCGCGCCGTGGACTACATGCTGGGCGATACCGAGTTTCCGATCACCCGCGAGATGGGCATCGAAGGGGTCCACTACGAGGTCGTGGACGGCATCTACAAGGTGATCGGCATCTGCGAGCACTGCGGCAACCGGCCGTACGCCGAACTGGCCTCAAGCGAGCGCATGACCGCCCTGGGCTCACCCCTGGGCCGCCTGCCGGCTGAGGGCTACAGCATCATGGACTCGCAGCGGATCGATACCGAGCCGCTCTACGAGGACTTCCGCGCGTTCGAGAAGCTGGTCCGCGACAACGGCTGGGGACACGACGTGCACATCGTCTGGTCGCTGAACCAGGCCGACAAGGATGTCGTCAGCGCCGCTCAAAAGGCGTTCGGGGACTACGTCGCGGAGATGACCGCGAAATTCATCACCGGACAGGAGCCGATGAGCGCCTGGGACGACTACGTCGCGCAGGTCAACCGCATCGCCGGAACGCAGATCGAAGCCGCGCTGGCCGTGAACCAGGCGCACTTCGACCGCAAGGTGAAGGACATCTACTGACGGGCCGTCGACTCACCGCTGCGTAGGGGGCGTGGAGGAGCGGCCGTTTCTCCACGCCCGTCACTCCGGCACAGCCGCCCGAACGGGGGAGACCCGCTGTGAACGTCATCTACGTCGATACGAATGACCCGATCGGCACCATCAGTCCGCACCTCTACGGGTGCCTGTTCTCGAGCTGCTGCTACGGGATGGTGGAGGCCGCCTCACCGATCCCCAACGAAGGCGGATTCCGCACCGATCTCATCGAGGCGATGCGTCGCGCTCACATCGGCATGTTGCAGTGGCCGGCCGGCGATCAGGCCGAATACTACCAGTGGCGGGACGGGATCGGCCCGCGCGCAGGGCGGCCGCTGCGCAAGGCGAACAAGTGGTTCCCGGGCTGCGACGACATGGCTTTCGCGCCCGAAGACAACGCCATGGGCACGCACGAGTTCCTGCACGTATGCGAGCGCGTCGGCGCCGAGCCCTACCTGGGCGTGTCACTCTGCTACGGCAGCGTCGCCGACTTCCATCACTGGGTCGAGTACTGCAACTGTCCATACGACACCGACCTGACCAGAGAACGCCGTTCGAACGGGCGCGCGGAACCGTTCCGGGCGCGCTACTGGTACCTGAACAATCAGGGCGGCTACCTCACCACCGAGGAATATGCCGCACAGGTGCGCCGGTACTTCGGCTTCATGCCGTTCTTCGACACGAACCCGGTGCGGGTCGCACGGGTCGACCGCGCCGACGGCACCCGCCGCTTCTTTCGCAATTGGCGCGAGCGCGGCGAGTACCGTTGGATGGACTACGTGCCCGCTCCGTGGAACAACCTCAACCCCGGCGTGGATGCGCTCTGCTACATCCGCTACGGCAAGACCGGACCGTCGACCCGGTTCGACACCGAGCAGTGGTACCGCGCCATAGCCTACGGGTTGGGCTTCCAGGAGTGGATCGATGACAAGCGGAAGGAGTTCGAGGAGTCCTTCAACCCGCGGATGGGAGTCGGCCTGAACGAGTGGGGCTGCATGCACGACACCTCCTATATCGAGGAGAACCTGCTCTCCCTGCGCCAGAAGGACACGGTCAGGGACGCCCTGGCGGCAGCCACCACCCTCAACGTCTTCAACGGCAACTGCGATTTCGTGCGCTTCGCCTGCCTCAGCGACATGATCAACGGCATCCATCACGCCTTCGAGGTCGATGAGACGGCGGGCGGCGCGCTGATCACCACGCCGACGGGTCTGGTGTTCGAACTGTACGCACCGCACCAGGGCGGCACCGGCGTGCGCACGCGGGCAGAGGTGCCGGAAGCCGCGCGCATCGCGTCGGCCACCACCTCGACGGTGGCGGATGAGGAGGCGACCGTGCCCATCCCGCAGCTCCAGGCCTCCGCATCGGTGAATGCGGGGACCCTGACCGTGACCGTGGTAAACGCGGACCGGGACCGGGACGTGGGGAGCGAGCTCCGGGTTTCGGGCGCCGAGCCTGGCGAGGTGAGTGCCGTGGTGCTCACCCATGAGGATCCGGCCGCACTCAACAGCGCGCAGGACCCGCGGCGCGTGCAACTCCGGGAGGTGCCGGCTCCGGAAGCGGCCGGCCGGCTGGCCCACCGCTTCCCCGCTCACTCGGTGACCCGTCTGACGGTGGCCCTGCGATGAAAAGCGCACGAATCGTGGTCGATGGCGACGAGCGCCTAGGGTTGATCGATCGGTCGCTCTACGGGGTGCGCTGCGGGCCGCAGTTCGTCGAGACACAGGACCTGATCTGGGTCGGCGAGAAGCCGATCCCCAACGACGACGGCGTTCGTGTCGACACCACCGAGGCGCTGCGTGCGCTCTCCATCGGCTACATGAGTGCGATCGGCGGCACCTTCTATCACTGGCAGGACGGCGTCGGACCGCGGCAGGAACGGCCGCTGCGGGTGAACTGGTGGGCTCGCTCGCCGTTCGAGGCGGTGGAGCTGCCTTGGCCGATGGATTTCGGCACCGACGAGTTCGTCCGCTTCTGCCGGATGAGCGGCGCCGAGCCGATGATGATCTGCAACGAGGAGGAGCCGGAGGGATCCCGGCGGTGGCTGGAGTACTGCAACTACCCGGGCGACTCGTCCCTGACCCGGCTGCGCAGAGCCCACGGTCAGCCGGCGCCCTACGGGGTCAGGTACTGGAACGTCTACGGCTGGCTGGACCTGGACCCACGCGTGTACGCGGAGCGCTACCGGCAGTTCGCCCTGGCGGCGCGACTGATCGACCCGGAGATCGAGCTGATCGCGGCCGGCGGCGACGACGGCTGGAACCGGTCGCTGTTCGAGACGCTGGACGACGCCCGAACGCCGAACCTGGGCGGCTCCTCACTGGTCGATCACCTGGGGCAGATCATCTACACCGGCGCCAGCTTCCCGGAGGTCGACTACAGCGACGCCGACTACTACCGCGTGCTGCAGAACTCCGCCGGCCTGGAGGGCGTGATCGACGGGCGCATCGCGCTGGTCCGTGCGCTTACCCGTGATCGCAAGCCCTGGGCCAGCGATCTGCGGGGCCTCAACTGGATCGATCGCACCGACATCGGCGCGCCAGCGGTCAAGCTGGCCTTCCTGGAGTGGGGCACCCGGCACTCGCTGCACCGCCAGACCATGCGCGACGCGGTGGCCCACGCCAGCATGCTCGACGTGTTCCACCGCCGGCTGGACAGCGTCTCCATGGCCTCGCACTGGATCCACCTGCTGCTGCAGTGCGACGGGACGCGCTTGTGGCGAACGCCCACCTATCACGTGTTCGACCTGTACCGCGCACACCACGGCAACACGTCCGTGGCGGTGCGCCTTGAGTGCGAGAGGATCGCCGGACGGGAGGCGGGACGCGAACAGGACTTCGCCGGCGGGCCGGCCGTGGCCGACCTGGCGCCGCTCCCGTTGCTGTCCGCGTCTGCCTCCCTGAGCCCCGACGGCGCCACCACCGTGCTCAGCGTCACCAACCGTCACCTCACCGAGGAAGTCCGTGCGGCGGTCTCGATTCCAGCCCTCGGGGGTGCGGCGCAGGCGGAGCTCGCCACGCTGACCTCCCGAACCGTGCGGGACTACAACGATGCCTCGTGTCCCGACCGCGTGCGCATCGAGAGAGGGCCCGTAACCGCCGAAGGTGCCGTAGTGGAAGTCACGCTGCCGCCGTTCTCGGTCAATACGCTGACGCTGACTACCCCTTGAGGGCGCCGATCATCACCCCCTTGATGAAGTAGCGCTGCAGAAAGGGATAGATCGCAAGGATCGGCGCGATCGTGACGATGATCGCCACGTACTTCATCTGCTCGGCAGCGCCGCTGCGCGTGGCCAATGATTCCTCCGCGCCGATCAATCCCATCTCCCGCCCCTGTCCCTGCACCAGCAGCTTGACCAGGAAGAGCTGGATCGGCTGCTTGTCGGGATCGTGGATGAAGACCAGCGCCCAAAAGTAGGTATTCCAGAAGTTCACGGCGGTCCACAGCGCGACGACTGCCAGAACCGGCTTCGACAGCGGCACCACGATGCTGATGAGAATGCGCAGCTTGCCGGCCCCGTCGATCAGCGCCGACTCCTGCAGGCTGTCGGGAATCGCGGACTGGTAGTAGGTGCGCGTGATGATGATGTGCCACGCGAACACCGCGAACGGCAGCACCAGTGACCAGCGGCTGTTCAGCAGACCCAGGCTCCGGACGACTATGTAGAAGGGAATGATGCCGCCGTGAAAGAACATCGTGAACACGATGAACGCCATGAAGACGTTGCGCAGGCGGAAGTCGCGGCGCGACAGGGGATAGGCGGCCAGACAGGTCAGCACGAGGTTGATTGCAGTGCCGATGGTGACGATCCAGACCGTGTTGAAGTAGAACGTGGCGATCCGCGAGCGCTCGAAGATGTCGGCGTACGACTTCAGGTAGATGCGATCCGGCAGGAACATGACCTCGTTGTAGAACACCCCTTCCGGGGTGGAGACCGACAGGAACAGCACGTACAGGAACGGCAGCAGCGTGACCAGCAGCGCCACGACGGCGATGCTCCACACGGCGATGTCGAGCCCCGGTTCGCGGTTCCGGATCGCCATGCGCGCCTCGCTCACCCTGCCTGGTGCACGGGCATCACCACAGGCTCGTCTCGCCAACCCGCCGCGCCAGGTAGTTCGCTCCTACCAGCAGTGCAAGGTTGATCACGGAGTTGAACAGGCCCACCGCGGCGGAGAAGCTGTAGTCGAAGTCGATCAACCCCCGCCGGTAGACGTAGCTCTGGATGACGTCCGCCACCTCGTAGATGCCGGGGCTGTACATCAGGATGATCTTCTCGAAACCGACGTTCATCATGTTGCCGATCGTGAAGATCAGGATGATCACGATGGTCGGCATGATTCCGGGTATCGTGATGTGGCGCATCTGCCGCGTGCGGGATGCGCCGTCGATGACCGCCGCTTCGTACTGCTCGGCGTCGATGGAACTCATCGTGGCGATGAAGATGATCGAGCTCCAGCCGAAGGTCTGGCACACGCCGGAGCTGACGTAGAGAAAACGAAAGTATCGGGATTCGAGGAAGAAGTTGATCCGCTCCATCCCCAGGTGATCGAACAGATTGTTGACCCAGCCGTGCGTCACGCCGAGAAAGTTGTACATCATGCCGACCACGACCACCGTGGAGATGAAGTGAGGCATGTAGCTCACCGTCTGCAGCGACCGCTTGAACCAGCGGATGCGCAGCTCGTTGACGACCAGCGCGAACACGATCGGCGCCGGGAATCCGAACACCAGCGACAGGACGTTGATCAGCGCGGTGTTGCGAATCAGCCTCCAGAAGTAGAAGGACTCGAAGAACTCCTTGAACCATCTGAGCCCCACCCAAGGCGCGGAGCCGATCGTGTCCCCGAACCCGAAGTCCTTGAAGGCGATGATCGCGCCCCACATGGGCACATAGGCGAACACGACGTAGAAGGCGACGACCGGCGCGATGATCAGCAGGTATTCGCGGTCGGAGACGAGCAGGCGGCGCAGCCGTACCGCCAGCCTGCGGTCGGCTGCAAGGACCGCTCTATTTGGTCGTATCTCCGCCATCGGCAACCATGACCGATCCGGTCACGAACGACGCGTCGTCGCTTGCCAGAAACAGGATGCAGCGCGCGACCTCGACCGGTTCGGCGAACCGCTGCAACGGGTTCGCCTCACGGTACGGGGCCAGATGCTCATCGGGCATGGCGGCCGTCATGGGCGTAGCCTCAGGATTTCCTGGCGAGGGCCGAGATGACGCCGCGCCGCAGGAAGTACTCCAGCTCGCCGGCGCCGGGGGACGGAGCACCGGGGGTCTCCACGCAGGCCAGCGAGGCGGTCGACAGATCGATCGGGGCGGCGTGCAGGCCTCCGATCAGCGCCCCGACCAGCGCGCCCAGCATGGGCTGATGGCCCACCAGCATCACCGGTTGCGGCTCCGCCGGGATCGCGGCCAGCACGTCACCGGCGTAGGCCCCGGGGGCCAGCCGGTCGAGCACACGGATCGGCGGGCGGCTCCGCTTGTCGGCCATGGCCTTCACGGCAAGCTCGGCGGTCTGCCGCGCCCGCGGCAGCGGGCTGGTGAGTACCACGGCCGGGACTTCATCCAGCACGCGCAGAGCGGCGCCGACGCGCTCGGCCTGGCGCTTTCCCTTCGCGGTGAGTTGCCGACTGGCGTCGGACGATCCCAAGGCCGCGAACTCCGCCTCGCCGTGCCTGACGATGTAGATGCGCATCGATCCTCTGGCCACAGCATAGCCGATTCGGAGGCAGGCGACGCACCGTCTCTGCTACCATCGCCGTGTGCCCAGGCGCCTGTCGGCCGAGCAGATCGCGTCGTTCAAGGTCGATGGCTTTCTGCCCGTGCACGACGTGGTCTCCGCCGGGGAGGTTGCCGAGCTCGCCGACTACGTCGATCGGGTGGCGGCAGGCAACGTCAGTCACATTCCCGCGGACCGCGTCCAGCTCGAACGGCCATTCCGGCGCGGAGAGGCGCCAGTGCTGGATCGGGTGCTGTCGGTGCGCAAGCTCTCCGCCGTCGCGTGCCGGGACGAGGTGTTCTGGCGCCATGCATGCCATCCGGCGATCGTCGACATGGTCGCGGACCTGCTGGGCACCGACGACATCAAGCTCTACAACGACCAGCTCTTCATGAAGGGCCCCCGCACCGGCAGCGAGCAGCCGTGGCACCAGGACTCCGCGTCCTGGCGCGACATCTATCCCATGGACCTGGTGACCGCCTGGACCGCAATAGACGAGGCGACGAGCCGGAACGGCTGCCTGAACTTCGCCGCCGGAACCCACCGGTGGGGCATGGTGCGGAAGGAGCGGTTGGAGCCCTTCATCGATCAACTCGGCAGCGACCCGTGGCCGGTGGTGGAGGTGCCGCTACGGCCGGGCGACGTGAGCTTCCACCACAGCCTGGTGCTGCACAGCAGCGGAGCCAACCGCACCGGCACACGGCGCCGGGGGTACGCCGTTCACTACATGCGCGCCAACTCCTGGCGAGACCGATCGGTCGATGACGCTCCGAAGGTGCCGGCGTTCCGGCAGGTCAGGGGCAGGTCGTTCCCGGGCCGCGTGTAGCCGACGAGCCTGAGCGCCGGCAACTCACTTCCGGCCGAGCTCGCTCATCGCCGCACGGAACTCGGCCATCGTCTGCCGCGCGCCGCCGACCAGGTAGTCGATGTCGTCCCCGACGCCGAACCAGCGCATGCCGCGGGAGGCCCACTCCTTGATCGAGTCCCAGTCCGGGCCGAGGGAGGCTCCCAGGTAGAGGTCGCGCCGGGCGCACTTGTCGAGCAGGGTGTCGATCATGCCGCGCACCTGCGGGTCGTCGTAGCGGCCCAGCTTGCCGACCGATCCGCTCAGGTCGTTGCGGCCCAAGCATATGCCGTCCAGGCCCGGCGTGTCCAGCAGCGCGTCCAGGTCGTCGACCGCGTCGACGTGCTCGACCTGGACGATGACCATTACCTGCTGGGCGGCCTGCTCCAGGTATTCGTCGAACTCCAGCCGGCCGTGACCCATGTTGCGGATCGGCCCGAAACCGCGCACCCCGGCCGGCGGATAACGGCACGCCTTCACGGCAGCCGCGGCCTCCGCCGCGGACCGGATCAGCGGGACTACGATGGCGGCGGGCGCCAGGTCCACGTACGGCTTGATGACCGCCGGGTCGTTCACCGGCACGCGCACCACCGGCGCGACCCCGGTGCCGCGCACCGTCAGGATGTGCGCCATCACGTCCCGCGTGGTCTGGTAGGAGTGCTCGTTCTCGATCCAGATGAAGTCGTAGCCGGCCTCCACGGCGACCTCGCTGACGATCGGGTCCGGCAGCGTGATGCTCATGCCCAGGCAGACGTGGCCGTCGTCCATCCGCCGGCGGAATCGCTCGACCGCGTTGATCGAGGTCGGGTCGGGTTGAGTCGGGGAAGCGCTCATCGACGGATCGCGGCGAGGACGCCCGCCTCGCTCGTGCAGGCGAACGCCGCCGCCAGCAAGACCTCCTCGGAGGCCGCGGCGAATGCCTGCGCGTCCGCAGGGAACCCCTCGGCAACCTCGATGCCGCGCGACCGGAGGATCTGGCGGATCATCTGCGCGCGACCCTGCTGCACGCCCGCGGTCCGACCTTCCGCGCGCCCTTCCTCGCGGCCTTCCGCACGGCCGCGCTCGAATCCCTGCCGCCGTTGAGAACGGAACAGCGGATCGTCATCCGGCCCGGTGCCATCGCGAGCGCCGAGCGCCGCTCCGACCCGCTCCACCACGGCGCTGGTCCGCTCGGACGGTGCCGGCTCGTTCAGTGCGACGTGGATCTCCTCCGCCGTCCAGCCGGGAAACGCCCGACTCTCGGCCGCCTTCCGGTAGCGGCCGTGCTCCAGCAGGTGAATCGTGAGCGCCGACCGCCGTCCCCGCGGCCTACTTGTCGACGGCGCGTCCGGCACGTCCACCCACACCTCCGGGAATCCCCACGACTCGTACTGCGCGAGCTTGCCCCGGCGCGCGTCGGTGGTGTGATCCACCTCCAGCACCACGTCGGGACAGTCGTCCTCCCCCACCACCATGGCGGCGGGTCCCGGCAGCCTCGCATGAGCCGGATGCAGGTAGACGGACTCGTCCGCCTGCATGATGCGCCGCGGCTCGCCGCGCTCGCGCAGCAACAGGTCCATCGAGCCGTAGCACTCGATGGGCGATCCGCGCACCCCGGCGATTCGTTCGGCCAATCTCGTCAGGAGACGCGAAGGGCGTTCGTGGTAGGGGGTGGCCGGCTCGCAGATCCAGGCCGTTTCCGTGGCCGCATCCCAGTACTCCAGCCGGCCTTCGAAGCGGCCGATCTCCGCACGCGGCAGGTGGACGGGCCGGCAGCCGGGGAACTCCGTCGGCGGGAGGCCCTCGCGGTCCGACAGCCTGTCCAGCTCGGCGGGGACGGTTTCGGTCGTGGCCATGCCGGGAAGGGTAAGGCGTCGCGGCGCGCCCATACAAGCCTCCAGGGAGTCGAATCGCGTCGCGCCTGGGCACCCGCGCCGCGATCGAGTATACTCATTGTATATCCCCGAGCGAGAGGAAGCGATGACGACCAAGGGTCCAGAAGTGGGGCAACAGCCTCGCGCTCCGCATTCTGAGGCCGCTCGCCGTCGGCGCGAATGTCTCCGCCGGCACAACTGTCGACATCGAGCTGCGCGAGCGCAAACTCATCGTCGAGCGTACCGCCGCGCCGCACTACGACCTTGACGACCTGCAAGGTCGGACTCGCGCTCTTCTGCCCGTAACCGGCGAGCGCGAGGGATACCCCTATGAGGTGGAGATTCCCACGGGCCAGCCGATCACGGGCGTGATCCTGTCGGACCAGCTCAAGAGCCTGGACTGGCGAGCGCGGAAGGCCGAACACGTCTGCCCGCTGCCTTCCGACACCCTGTTGGACGCCCTGGCCAAGATCCGAACGCTGACGGCTTGATCCCATGCGGCGCAACCACCTGCGTGAGCTCCTGCGGGCCGGCAAGCCATCGCTCGGCACCCACGTTCATCAGCCCCTGGCCGGCGATCTACGAGGTCGTGGGGCGTAGCGGCGCCTTCGACTACGTCGAGTTCGTCGCGGAGGAGGCGCCGTTCGACCTGCACGACCTGGACGGCATCGGTCGCGCGGTGGAGCTGTTCCCGGGCATGGGCGCGATGATCAAGGTGGATGCCGCCCTGCGCGACTTCACTGCGGCGCGGGCGGTCAACGCCGGCTTCGACAGCGTCCTGTTCGCCGACATCCGCACCGCGAACGACGCCCGGGCCGCGGTCCGCTGCATTCGGCCCGAGACGCCGGCCGACGGCGGCGGGCTGGGATCGAAGGCGGGCCGCGCCGTCGGATTCGGGAGCGGCGACCACACGCACTACGTGCAGCCGCGCGCGGAGATCAAGAGACCCGTTCAGGCGCCGTTCTACGTGGACCTGGGCGTCCGCCACTTCTCGATGGGCACCGACCTCGGCATCCTGGCCAACTGGCTGTGCACCGAAGGCGGAGCGTTGCGCGGCCAGCTCGACCGGCTCGCCTGAGCTCCTCCACTGAGACGCTTTACCCGACTTCGGCGCCGAAGTAGCCTCGGCCGGTCGGTGATGGTCGGTGCCGGCCCCGGGCCGACCGCCGTCGCCCCCAATCCCTCGCCGAGGAGCGTGCCGTGATCGTCGACGTCCATACCCACTGCCTGCAGCCCGACCATATCAGCGACGCGGCGCACCGAGCCGACCAGCGCGCCGGCTATCCGCCGATGCAGCCGCTGACCACCGAGCGCTACGACGAGGAGTTGTCGGTGGTCGACCGCGCGATCGTGTTCGGCATCAGGGGCGTCGCCACCGGCGTGCGCAGCCCCAACGAGTTCACCGCAGAGTGGGTCAGGCACGATCCCGACAAGCTCATCGGCTTCATGGCGATCGATCCGATGGAGGACGATCACATGGAGCAGATCGAGCACGGCATCGAGCTCGGCCTGCGCGGCATCAAGATCTACCCGATGCTGGGCCGCTACGACCCTTCCGATCCGACCAACTTCCCGATGTTCGAGAAGGCGCAGCGGCTGGGGCTGCCGGTGCTCTCGCACACCGGCACGCACCCCAACCCGCGCGCCATGCTCAAGTACAGTCACCCGCTGCTGGTCGACGAGATCGCCCAGGCGTTCCCGGACCTGAAGTACATCATGGCGCACATGTCCCACCCGTGGCAGCGGGACTGCGCCATCGTGCTGCGCAAGCATCCCAACGTGTACGCGGACATCTCCGGCGTGTGGGTCCGCCCCTGGCAGGGCTGGGAGGCGCTGGTCGGCATGTGCGAGTGGGGCGTCACCGACAAGCTGCTGTTCGGCTCCGACTTCCCGCTGTGGACGCCGCGGGAGGCGCTGGAGAAGATCCGCCGGTTCAACGACCAGGTAGAGGGCACGCGGCTGCCGCGGGTCCCCGATGGGGTGATCGACGGCATCATCCACCGCGACTCGCTGAAGCTGCTCGGCCTGGAATAGGCGGCGCATGGAACGCATGAGGATCACCGCGGTCAAGACCTTCCTGGTGGGCGGAAGCTGGCGCAACTGGCTGATCGTGAAGATCGAGACCGATGCCGGCGTGCACGGCGTGGGCGAGGCGACGCTGGAGGGCAAGTCGAAGACGGTGGAGGCGGCCGTCACGGAGCTTGCCCGCTACCTGATCGGCAAGGACCCGTCGTCCATCGAGCGCCACTTTCAGGAGATGTACCGCAGGGCGTTCTACGCCGGCGGCGAGGTGCTCACCAGCGCCATCACCGGCGTCGAGACCGCCATGTGGGACATCAAGGGCAAGGCGCTGGGGGTGCCGGTCTACGAGCTGCTCGGCGGCCGCACGCGCGACCGCGTCAAGCTGTACGCCAACGGCTGGTATCGGCAGGGCATGAGCCCCGAGGAGTTCGTGGCTGCGGCCCGGAAGGTGGTGGCGCTCGGCGCCAAGGGCCTCAAGTTCAACCCGTGGGGCGGCCGTCCCGGCATCGATTTCCACCGGCTGGAAAACGACATCCTGAACGCCGGCGTCGAGGTGGTGGGCGCGCTGCGTGAGGCATTGGGACCGGCCGTGGACCTGTATATCGACTGCAACGGCATCTTCAACACCGTCGGCAACGCGATCCGCGCGGCCAAGGCGGTCGAGCCGTTCAACATCAGCTTCTTCGAGGAGCCGGTGCCGCACGAGAACACCGACGCCATGGCGTATGTGCGGCGCAAGATCGACATCCCGGTGGCCACCGGTGAACGCCTGTTCACCATCTTTCGCTTCCGGGAGCTGCTGGAGCGCGGCGGCGCTGACGTCGTTCAGCCCGACATGTCGCACTGCGGCGGCATGCTGGAGGCGCGCAAGATCTCGGCCATCGCCGATGCCCACTACGCGGCATTCGCGCCGCACAACGCCAATGGCGAGGTCTCCTACGCGTCGGCGGTGCAGCTCGCCGCCTGCGTGCCCAACTTCCTGGTGCTGGAGCACTTCCCGCCGGAGCCGTGGCGCTTCGACGTATGCCGCAACCCCATGGAGGTCGAAGACGGTTGGCTGCACATCCCCGACCGGCCCGGCCTGGGCGTGGAGTTCGACGAAGCGGCAGCCCTCTCCCACCCGTACGAGCCGATCGATCTCTACAACCTGCATCGGCCGGAGATGCAGCTCAAGGTCCCGAAGTTCGGTGACCGCCTGCGCTGACTGATCGCTACCGGTCGCCCGTTCGGCGCAGCAGGGAGATGTAGAACAGGGTGAGTCCCAGATTGATCAGGAACATGATCACCGACAGGCTCGCTCCCCGTCCCATGCGGTACTGCCGGAACGCCGTATGGTAGATGTGCAGCGACAGGGTCTCCGTGGCCCGCCCCGGCCCGCCACCGCTTAGCGTCTCCACGATGTCGAACACCCCGAACGTGAGAATCGAGCCGTAGATCCAGCTAATCAGGATGGAGAACCGCATCAGCGGCAGCGTGATGCGAAGGAACGACTGAACGCGGCCGGCGCCGTCCACGTACGCTGCTTCGTAGAGCTCGTCGGAGATGGTCTGCAGGCCGGCGAGCTGCACGATCATGTGAAAGCTCACACCGCGCCAGACGTTGCCGACCAGCAGTGCGACCATCGCCGGGGTCGACTCGTAGAACCACCCTACCGGCGGTAGGCCGACGCTGATGAGCAGGAAGTTGAACAGCCCGTACCGCTCGCTCTGAAAGATCCACTGCCACGTGAAGCCGGTGATGATGCCCGGCACCACCCAGGTGAGGAGCAGGATGCCGCGGATGATCGCGACGGTCGGCCGGTTCTGCTTCAGCAGCAGGGCCAGACCGAATCCGAAGAGAAACTGCAACGCTACCGAGCCGAGCACGAACACGGCCGTGTTGCCGAGGACCTGCCAGAACACCGGCTGTTCCAGCAGGATCCGGTAGTTTTCCAGGAAGATGAAGCTGCCCGGCTCCCGGCTCAGGAGGTCCTTGTCCGTGAGGCTCAACTGGAACGACTTGGCCACCGGGAACACGCTCATCACAGCCACGTACAGCACCATCGGCAGGATGAAGACGAGGTGTTCCCTGCGCTTGAGGAATCGCGCCAGCGGGTTCATGTGATCGCCGGGATCAGCCCTTCACCGCGCCCCGCCAGCCGGTGACGAAGTACCGGTTGAAGGAGAGGTACAGCAGGATGACCGGCACCATCATCAGCATCGCGCCGGAGGCGATGCCGGCCCAGTTGGTCTCATGCGGCGTCTTGAACAGGTACAGCGCCACCGTGGCCAGCCGCTTCGACGAGCTGGAGGTCATCGTCAGAGGGATGATGAACTCGTTCCAGGAGAACAGAAACGTGAACACGCCCGCCGCGACCAGGCCCGGCGAGGCCAGGGGCACGACGATGCGGAAATAGGTGTAGAGCCGGCTGGCACCGTCGACCAGCGCCGACTCGTCCAGGCTGACCGGGATCGAATCGAAAAAACCCTTCAGCATCCACACCGCCAGCGGCACGTTCATGGCCGCCAGGATCAGGTACACCGCCGCCAGCGTGTTCAGCAGGCCAAAGGCGATCATCATCTGATACAGGGGGATGATGTTGATCACCCCGGGCAGCATCTGCGTGCCGAGCACGGCCAGCAGCGCCAGCTCCTTGCCGCGGAACCGGTAGCGGGAAAACCCGTAGGCCGCGAAGCCGGACAGCCCCAGGACGATCAGCGTCGCCATGAAGGAGACCAGGCAGCTTCGCAGGATCGCCTGCACGAAACCGCGGCGTACCAGGAACGGATACCACTCGAACGTGGGCTCGGCTGGAATGATGGTCGGCGGGTACGCGTACAGATCCGCCTCGGTCTTGATCGACGTGGACGCGACCCACAGCAGCGGAGCGATCGTGACGACGATCGCCACGAGGAGAACCAACGCGCGCGGGGTCCTTCGCGCAATCCTGCGGAGCATCGAAGTTTATGAGCGCCGACAACCACGCGGCCGTGCCTTCCGCCTCTGCTCAACCCGTTCGCCAGCAGTCGGTGGGATATGCCGCGCCGCGCGGCAGGTCCCCCCCCCAGCGCAGCCAAGGTGGGGATGGGCCAAGAGCGGAGCCGCAGGCGACGGTCTTGGGGCGCTACCGCATGCCTTGAATCATCTCGTCCGTGGCTTCCTCGGGAGTCGCCAGATCTAGCGCGACCTTGTTGATCGCGATCTGCAGCAGCTCGTCAAGGGTCGACCAGAGTGGCGACTTCGGCGTCGGGCGCGCTGAGTCCAACTGCCCGAGCGCCGCGGGGGAGATCGGTGAGGGCCGGTACTTGGCGGAGTCGAACGCGCTCTTGCGTGTCGGAAAGGAGCTGATCGCGCTGGCGTTCTGCGCCATCGCGTCGGCCCTGGTGATGAACTCCAGCACCTGCCACGCCTTTTCCTTCTTCACCGGATCGTCGGTGGCGATTCCGTACCCGTAGCCGCCGTTGCGGGCGGCCGGATTCGCACCGGCTTCCTGCGGCAGGAACCCGGCCGCCAGGTGCTCGTAGATGGCGGGAGCGCCGTCGGCGATCGCTCCGACCTGCCACGTGCCGCCGAGGTACATCGCCACCTTGCCGTCCAGGAACGCCTGCGGAGGGGCTCCGCCCTTCCAGTCGGCCGACTCCCTGGTCGATACGCCGTGCGTGTAGATCAGGTCATGGTACCACTGCAGCACGTCGATCATGGCCTGGCGGTTGTCCGGATCATCGAGCACGAAGTCTCCCGCGTCATCGAACAGGAGTCCGCCCTGGCCCCAGAACATCCCGAGCATGCCGGTGCTGGCGCCCGCCCACCGCGCGGCCGGGAACATGAAGCCGGTCACGTCGCCCGTGTTGAGCTTCATGGCGGTTTCCGTGAACTCATCCCACGTGAGCGCTCGATCGACCGGCAACGGATCGATGCCCGCCGCCTCGAACAGATCCGCGCGGTAGTAGATCAGATAGGTGTCGGTCCAGAACCACAGCGCGTAGATCTTGCCGTCCGGCCCGATGGCATGGCTGATGGTTCCGGGAAAGAAATCCTCTCGATCCGCATCCGACCAGAAGTCGTCCAGCGGCTGCAGCGCGCCCAGGCGAATCATCTCCGGAAACCACGAGTTGTCGACGCTGACGATCTCCGGCAGCGCGTCCGCCTGCGCCGTCGCCACCAGCTTGTCCCGGTACTCGCCGTAGCCGAGCTGATACTCCTCGACGATGTCGACGTTGAACATTTCCTCAGCCTGAGCGTAGAGCGCGGCGAACATGGTGGAGATCTCCTCGATCGGCGACTCGGTGCCGTTGTAGTTCTGCACCCACATCGTGATCGTGACCGGTTCGTCCGACGCCGCCTCGCCTTCTCCGGTGGCAACCGCAAACGGCGCGATCGATACCACCAGCGCGGCCGAGAGCATGAGGATAAGCGTTCTTCTGTTCATTCCGAGAACCTCCTGGAACATCGATGATGATGTCGTGGGAATCGGCCCTGACCGTACGGGATCGGCCCTCCCCTTTCAAGCGTCGCGATCCGGGCGGCAGCTCCTGACAGCCCCAAGCGGGGTGGAGTACCGTCCCCGACAAGAGTCCCGCAGCGATGCATCCCGAGATCAGGAAGGCGCTGTACGAGGAGTCACCCGGTCCCGGTCAGAGCGTCGTGCGCGCGCAATCCTACGTCGGCGCAGGCATGCGGCGGGTCGAGTCCCGGTTCATTCAGCGCGAGTCGGACCACAGCGACGACAACACCCGGCGCTTCTCGGAAGACAACGGCCGCACGTGGTCCGACTGGGAGGGGTTTCAGAGCTCCCTCTACCGAATGCAGGGCGCGGACGAACTGGCTACCTCAAACACGGTTCCGGCGTTCTCCCGCTCGCACAACCGCGTACACGATCATCTGGTAGGCGTGTATCAACATACGATCTTCGTCTCCGGCCACCGGGAGGCGTTCAGGGTCTTCTGGCGTGAGGGCAGAGCGGGATTCGTCAACCATGCGTTCCTGCATGTCTCCGACGACGATGGCCGGACGTGGGGCGCGCCGCAGCTCGTGAAGTTCGAGGACGGCGCGGACTTCGACGACCGCGACTTGCGCAGGCCCGGGTTCCTCCGGAACAACCGTGCTCAGGCATCCGGCAACAGCGAGATCGAGGTGCAGGAGAACGGCGACATCCTCTTTCCGCTGTGTGCCGACGTCACGTCCTGCTGCAGGGCCCTGGGGCTGGACGTGCAAGAGGTGTTCCCGTCGTGCCCCCAGATCATGCGGGGGTTGATCGTGATGCGCGGCATCTGGGACCCGCACGCCGCCCGCTACACCCTGATCCCCTCCCGCCCGGTCGTACTGAACGACCTGAAGTCGTCCAGAGAGGTGAACGAACCGGCGCTGCACTCCCTGAAGAGCGGTCGGGTGATCTGCGTCATCAGGGGATCCAATACGATCTCCACGGCGTGGACCACCCGGATCGAGCCGGGGACGCCCGGGTACAAGTGGTTCACCTTCTCCGAAGACGGTGGCGCGACCTGGGCGGACTTGGTGCCGTGGCATTACGACACCGGAGATGTCTTCTACTCCAGCTCCAGCATCCATCGCTTTCACCGGAGCGGCCGGAACGGCAGGCTCTACTGGTTCGGCAATATCTCGGGTCCGGCCGTGGACGGAAACCATCCGCGCTATCCGCTGGTGATGGGCGAGGTGGACGAGGTTACGGGTTCCCTGATCAAGGACTCCTGCACGGTGATCGACGACCGTGAACCGGAGCAGGATCACGAGGAGCTGCAGCTATCCAATTTCAGGATACTGGAAGACCGCCGTACCGGTACCATGGAGCTCTACATGACCCGGCTTGGCGCGTTTCTGCCAGACGATCCGTGGCGGTCCCATGCGTACCGCTACCGGATCGAGGTGCCGGCGGAGTAGCCGGAAGGAACAGCGCCATGAGCTGGCTCGCCCAAGAGCACGACCCCGAGTGGCCGTTCGATCTGATCGGCACCGACTTCCGCCTCGACTCCGACGCGACCGCGCTGCTGGTGGTCGACATGCAGGGGAGCGACGGGACCATCGATCCCGACAGCCGGATGGGCGCCCGGTATCCGGAGATCGCGGCGTACTGGAACGGCAGGATCGCCGGCCTGGTGGTGCCGAACATCCGCCGGCTGCTGGAGTCGTTCCGGCAGCACGGGAGGCGCGTCGTGTACACGCGCAACGGGGCGATCACCCCGCATGGCGACGAGCTCACCGCACGCCTCCGGGGCCACGTCCGGCGCGCGCCGGTCACGAGGTACCGCGGCACGGCCTCCTACGACGTGATGCCGGCGCTCGCCCCGCGAGAGGGCGAGCTGGTGGTCGACAAGCTGACATCCGGCGCGTTCAACGCCTCGATCCTCGACCACGCGCTCCGCAACATGGGCGTGCGCGACGTGGTCATCGTAGGGATCAGCACCGACATGTGCGTGCACGGCACCGCGCGGGTCGCCGCCGAGCTCGGCTACCACTCGCTGATCTGCGAAGACGCCTGCGCCACCTACACCGCGCGGGCGCATCGGGACGCCCTGCTCATGCACGCCAGAGTGTTCGGTCGGGTGGCGACCACGGACGACGTACTGGCGGAAATCCTGCCGTCGTAGACCGGCGACTTTCCCGGGTCAGTCTACCGCGGACCCTGCGGCCGACCATGGGGGCCAGCGCGCGAAGGGGCCGGCCGTTCTGCCCGAGTAGGCGATCGCGATGAGCCCCTTGGCTTCGTCGCCGATGCCGATGAGGAGGCCGGACGCCCGCCCGCCGGCGCTGATGGCAATGATGCCGCCCGCATCGTCTCCGCTGATCGCGATGATGCCGCGCGCGGACCCGGCACCGATGGCGATGATGCCGATCGCGCTGCCCATACCCACGGCGACGACGCCGACCGCAACCAATGGACTCAGCGCGAACGTCCCCACCCCGACCACGTACGCCAGCGCGACTCCCTCGGTCCGCACTGCCTTCATGTCGACCACGCCGAAGATGCCGAGCAGCGTGAAGACCACCGTGGCGAGCACCGTCAGGGCCGTCAGTACCCCGGCCAAGCCCTGAACCCCCTTGCCGGCATGAGTTACGTTCTCTGACATGATCGTGCCTCCAGGCCAACCCTGAGCAGCCGCGCGTGGCCCGTCAACCGCGCGCCCGGCTCAGTCGTGATCCAGGGCGCGCTCCCCGTGGAAGGTCAGGTCCAGACCGGCCTCCAGCTCGTCGGTCTCCGGCTTCAGCCGCTTGATCCAGCCGATCACCTTCAGGACGATCCAGGTCATCGCGAACGCGTAGATCATGCTGATCACCGTGGCGCCGAGATTGGCGAAGAACAGTCCCGTCTCGCCGAAGATCAGCCCGGGTGGGGCCCCGGTCTTGGGCGAGGCGAAGACTCCGGTCAGGATCGATCCCAGCACCCCGCCCACGCCGTGCACGGCCCACACGTCCAGGGCGTCGTCCCAGTCCATGCGCTCCTTGAACAGCACGGCGCCGTAGCAGACCGCGCCGGCCAGCACGCCGATGATCGCCGCCGACCCCGGCGTCACGAAGCCGGCCGCGGGGGTGATCGCGATCAGTCCGGCGATCGCGCCGGTGAGCGCGCCGATGATGCTGGGCTTCCCCTTGTGCAGCCACGACATGAGCATCCACACCACCATCGCGGTCGATGCCGAGATGTCGGTGTTGAGGAAGGCGATCGAGGCGATCGCGTTGGGAGACAGCGCGCTGCCGCCGTTGAAGCCGAACCAGCCGAACCACAGCAGCGCCGCGCCCAGGGCGACGAAGCGCACGTCGTGCGGCGCGGTCCGCGTGTGGCGCTTGCCCAGCACGGCGATGGTGGCGAGCGCCGCCATGCCGGCCGAGATGTGCACGACCGTGCCGCCGGCGAAGTCGATCGCCCCCAGCCTGGCGAGCAGGCCGTCACCCCACACCGAGTGGGCCAGGACCGAGTAGACGACGATGCTCCAGACCGAGATGAAGATCAGGTAGCTGGAGAACCGGAACCGGTCGACGAAAGCGCCGGTGATGAGCGCCGGCGTGATCACCGCGAACATCATCTGGAACAGGAAGAATGTCCAGGTCGGGATCGTCGTGCCGGGGAACACGTCGTCCACTTCGATCTTGAACAGCCCGTACCTGAGGTCCCCGAAGATGCCGCCGATGCTGTCGCCGAACGCCAGGGAGAACCCCAGCACGATCCAGACGACGGTAACGACCCCGAGCGAGATCAGGTTCTGGGCCATGATCGTCAGGGTGTTGTGGCGGCCGACCAGCCCGCCATAGAAGAAGGCCAGACCCGGTGTCATCAGGAACACGAGGGCCGAGCAGATCAGAACGAAACCGGTGTCGACGAGATTCATGCGGTACCTTGACTCCAGGAGGAGCGCAGCAGGCGCACCCAGTTGCCGTGCATGACGTTCGCGACGTCCGCGTCGCCGTAGCCGCGCTCCCTGAGGATTCCCGCCACCGTGCGCACGTCGGCGATGGTGTACAGGTCGGCGGGAGATTGCTCCCTTCCGTAGCCGCCGTCAAGGTCCGTGCCGATCGCGGCATGCTCGCAACTACCGGTGACCTGGCAGATGTGGTCGATGTGGTCGGCGACCGTGGCCAGCGTGATGCCGGTGTTGTCCATCGCCTCGCCGTCCCAGAGCGGCGACAGCATCCAGTCGTCAAGCGCGGTGCCGATCACCCCGCCGCGCGCGGCCAGCGCCCGGATCTGATCGTCGTCAAGCTGCCGGTCATGGTCGCACAGCGCCCGGCAGCAGTTGTGGGTCGCCAGAACCTGCCCGCCGAACCTGTCCAGCGCCTCCCAGAACGCCTGCTCGGCCAGGTGGCTCACGTCCAGCAGCATCCCGGCACGCTCGAGGGCGTCCAGCATCGGACCGCCCCGCTCGGTCAGGCCGCCCGGCGCCTGGGTCCCATGGGAGTACGAGCTGATGCCGTAGTGGACGAGGCTGACGATGCGCAGCCCGTCGTCCCACCACTCGCCGACCTGCTCCGGGCCGACGATCGGGTCCGCCCCCTCCATGGTCAGCACGAAGCCGATCGGCGCCTGCTGCGGGTCTCGCTCCCACTCCGCCAGGTGGGCGTCGAGCCCTGCGCGGTCGCGGATCTGGCGCAGGATTCCGCGTGAGGCCATCAGCCGGTAGTAGGCAAGCTCCCCCATCGCCCTGGCGTAGGCGATGTCCTGCGTGCGCACGCCCGCGAACCGCCTACCCAGCGACGCCAGCCGGCAGTGCACGGTGACGAAGATCAGGCCGATCCCGCCGCGGCGCAGTTCCTCGAAGCAGACCACTCCGGCTCCCCGGCCCTTTTGGCCCATGCCGGCTTCCGCCTCACGGATCGCCGTGATGCTCTGCGTCAGGTCGCGATTCCAGTCGAGCGCGTTGTACGCGATGTCGAGGTGCGAGTCGACGATCAACATGGGCAGGGGTCCTCCGGTGCGGGTGTTGCCGCCGTGACAGCGTCGCACATTTTCCGCCGGTCGGCGGCCGTCGCTCGGGGTGGTACCATCCCGGCTCGTGGCTGACATCACCGTACGCCACGTCACCGTCCAGTACGGCGACGTGATCGCCACGCATGGCGTGACCCTCCACGTGGAGGAAGGCGAGTTCCTGGTCGTGGTCGGCGCCTCCGGCTGCGGCAAGACGACCATGCTGCGCGCGATTGCCGGGCTGGAGCAGCCCGTGCTGGGCGAGATCCTGATCGGCGGCGAAGCCGTGTTCAGCGAGCCGCGGCAGATCGACGTGGCGCCGGCCAGGCGGCGCGTCGGCATGGTGTTCCAGTCGTACGCGCTCTACCCGCACATGACGGTGGCGCAGAACATCGCGTTTCCACTGCAGATCCGGCGCGCCGGGCGGGGCCGGATCGGCAAGGCGGTCCGCCAGGCTCTGGACGTGGTGGAGCTGATCGGCCTGGAGCAGCGCTATCCCAAGGAGCTGTCGGGCGGCCAGCAGCAGCGTGTTGCGATCGCCCGGGCACTGGTAAAGCAGCCGCAGGTGCTGCTGCTCGACGAGCCGTTGTCCAACGTCGATCCCAAGCTGCGCGTCCAGCTCCGCACCGAGCTCAAGCAGCTCCACCGCCGCATCGGCGCCACCACGCTCTACGTCACCCACGACGTGGCGGAGGCGATGGCGCTCGGCGACCGCGTGGCCGCGATGTTCTCCGGCGAGATCCACCAGGTAGGCCGGCCCGCCGAGCTCTACCGGACGCCCGCGACCGTGCCGGTGGCCGCACTGTTCGGCGCCCACGGCGGCGCGTTGCTGCGCGGCGAGATCGTCTCCGCAGCCGACGGCGCTCTGGCCCTGCAACCCGAGGGCAGTACCTCGCAGGCGGTCCCTTTCTCGCCCGACGGGTCGCTGTTCCCCGGCCAGCGGGTGGTGATGGACATCCGCGCCGAGAACGTCGCGGTGCTGGACCCGGCGTCCCACGACACCGCCGGCGTGCTGCAGGTCGACGTGACCGCGGCACAGCCGGAGGGCGCTGCCAGCGTGCTGCATCTGCGCCTGGGCGACGGATGGCAGGAGCTGGTCGCGCGCTACGGCGGACCGCAGCCCCCGCGGCCGGGTCAGCGGCTCGCCGTGCGGGTGCGGTCAGGCAACCTCTACGACGCCGGCACCCAGCGGCTCATCGCCCGTTGGCCCCGGGAGCCGCCTCCGCCGGCCCCCCGCGGCGACCATTTATCTTCGGCCGCTGGCGCGCTAAGCTGATGCCGTAGCGGCGCGCGATGTCGCGCGCGTAGCTCGAGCCGACCGGCGGCCCGGGCGCGATGCGGTAGGTACGGCGCATCCGGGCCTGCGCGCCGTCGGCGCCGTCACCATCGGCGGCGATGCCCGCGACCAGGCTCACCACCAGGCTGCCGCCCTCCACCTCCGCATTGATCCGCTCCAGCCGCTCGCCCAGCTCGTGCAGGTGCGTGGCGAAGATCGCCCGCGCGCCCAGCAGCCGCAGCGCGCGCACCACGTCCTCGGCCAGATACAGGCTCTCGCTCGGGCTGGTGCTCGACAGCGACTCGTTGCAGAGCACGATGCTCTGCTCGGAGGCGTCGCCGAACATCGCGCCCAGACGCCGCGCCTCCTCCGCCAGCCTGCCACCCTCGATGCCGTTGCCCTCCTCCGCCGGGAAATGGGTGATCACCCGGTCGGCCGGACTGATCACCGCCTCTCGGGCGGCCACGTGCAGCCCGGCCTGCGCCAGCACGTGCATGACGCCCACGGCGCGCACGTACGTGGTTTTCCCGCCCTGGTTCGGCCCGGTCAGGATGGCGATGCGCCCCCGCTCGTCCGCGTCCAGGTCATTGCGGACCACGGTGCGCGCGGGCTCGTCCTGGGCTCCGTTCAGCGCCAGGGAGACGTCGTACAGCTCGCGCGCCAGCGACCGCCGCTCGCCGGCCGGCGCCAGCTCCGGCATGCAGGTCGGCATGCCGCGCTCCTGCAGCGCCAGCACCAGCCGCGCGCCGCCCAGGTAGAAGCGGATCTCCTGCTCCAGCGGCAGCACGTCCCGGACCTGAAGCTGCACGAACTGCCCCAGGGCCTTGGCCAGCGGGCGCGCCACCGCGCCGATGACCCGGTCCAGCTCGCCGAGCAGCGGCGCCATCGCCGACGTGCGGTGCACCTTGGTCAGCGGCCGGAACGGGTTGGATACGCCGAACAGGCGGGTGAGCAGGGGCGTGTCCTCGAACTTGCGGTCGTGGACGCGCAGCAGCGTCGCCTCCGACGGGCGGAGCTGCGAGTCCAGGTTGATGCCGATGGTGATGCTCGCGCGCCGTTTCAGTCCGCCCCGCAGCGCCGGCAGCTCGGCCTCCAGGCGCTGGTACACCTCGTCCTGCTGCCGTTCGCGGACGAACTCGGCCAGCGCCCGCATCCCCGCCGAGCGCACGCCCGGCAGCGCCGCTGCCTCGCCCAGCGCCGTCAGGCACGCCACGTAGGTCTCCAGCTCGCCCAGCCGCCACACCGCCTGCTGCAGCGGCGAGCTCTGCTCCGTGCGGGTCTTCGTGAAGTAGGCCAGCTCGTGCAGCATCGGCTGGAGTTGCGCGAAGAGCGTGCGCAGCTCGCCGGAGGCCACCGCATCGGCCAGTACCTCCTGGCGATAGCGGATGGTCTTCGGGTCGGTGCTGAGCTCGTAGAGGAATTCCGAGGGCAGCTCGAAGCGGGTGCGCAGCGAGTTCAGGCCCAGGTCGCCGGCTGCCCGGCCGACCAGCGGGCGATGCTCCCCGGGAGACGACGCGGGCCGCCCCGCCGGGTAACAGAGACTTACGCCCATCGCGCCATCCTCCGCCGAATCGTACCGCACACGGTCACGGGGCCTCGGGCGACTCGCCCTCGATGCGCCGCCACAGCTCCCGCGCCATGCGCTGAGCCTCGGCTATCTGCTCGGCGGCCATCGACTCGACCAGTCCGTCGCGGCCGGCGGCTCCCTCCTCGTGGCCCTGTGCGGCCGCGAGGTTGAGCCACGCGTAGGCGGCCACGTGATCCAGCGGCACGCCTCGCCCCGTCGAGTACAACCGTCCCAGCCGCCACTGACTCTCTGCGTTGCCCTGCTCCGCGGCCGCCCGATACCACCGCGCGGCCGCGGCGTAGTCCTGCGCAACTCCGGCTCCGAAGTAATGCGCGCTCCCCAGGCGCCACTGACCTTCCGCGCTCCCCTGCTCTGCCGCGGCCCGAAACCACCGGGCCGCCGCCCGGCGGTCCTGCTCCACTCCTCTGCCGAAATGGTACGCGTTTCCCAGGCGCCACTGACCCTCGGCGCTGGACTGCTCGGCAGAGGCGCGCAGCCAGCGTACCGCCTCGGCGTAGTCCTGGGTCGTCCCCGTCCCGAAATAGTGCGCGTTGCCGAGACGCCACTGGCCCTCCGCGTTGCCCTGCTCCGCCGCCGCCCGGTACCACCGCACCGCTTCGGCGTCGTCCTGCGCGACTCCCCGGCCCAGCAGATAGGCGTTGCCGAGACGCCACTGCCCCTCCGGGGAACCCTGTTCGGCCGAGGCCTGCAGCCATCCCGCGGCCTCCGCACGGTCACGCGTCACCCCGAGTCCGAAGTAGTACGCGTTGCCCAGGCGCCATTGGCCCTCGGCGTTCCCCTGCTCGGCCGCGGCCCGGTACCAGCGCGCCGCTTCCGTGTCGTCACGGGCCACCCCCCAGCCGTGGAAGTACGCGTTGCCAAGCCGCCACTGGCCCGCGGAGCTGCCCTGGTCGGCCGCGGCCCGGTACAGCCGGAGCGCTTCGGCATCGTCCTGCGTCACACCGCGGCCGTGGCGATAGGCATCGCCGAGCTGCCACTGGGCGTCGGGGTCGCCCCGCGCCACGGCGGCAAGCAGATCCTCCGCCGTCGGCGCATCCTGAGCGCCGGCGACCCCGGCCAGGATGGAGGCGAGCACCATGCCCAGGAGCAGCCGTGGATTCACGCGCTCAACCATCGTGCCCGCCGTCGCCACGGGTCTCCGCCCCGAGTGGTGCCGAGCTGATCGCACACAGGTGCCGGTCGTCCGCACCAGCGACGGACGCGGACGAAATGCGTGCATCAAAGGTCACAAGACGCCCTCCCTTGGAGACAGCCAACGCCAGCAGGTACAGATCGGTAATCTGCTTCGACGTGACCGCCTGCCTCGGCTTCAGCACGGCAGGGTGGATCAGGCTGACGGAGTCCGGCCAGAACTGATGATGCCGGGCCTGAGTGGCGGTGCGCAGGCGTTCGGTGACCGCGCCGGTCGTCAGGCTGTTCGGGTAGCTGGTCTGCGACATGATTCGCAACACCCCGTTCTGTGTGATGGGACACGAAGCCCAGCCGAGCTCGATGTGGTCCTTCAACCACGTGCGAGCTGCGTCATGATGGACGTGATCGACGTCCAGCAGGGCGATCAGCACGTTGACATCCAGCAGCGCGCGCATCAATCACCTGTCTGCTCGCGCAAGCGGTCGATGAGCTGATTGGTCACCACGCCGCCCCGTGAAGGGAACGGGTGAAACCCGAACTCCGCCGCGCCTTCCCCGGCACGTTCGTCGTGGTTGGCAGCGGACATGCCGAGCCTCACGAATTCGGACACGACCGACCCCGCCGAGCGGCGCTCCCGTTTCGCGATCTCCTTTGCAGCCATCAGCAGGTCGTCATCAATGTCGAGCGTCGTGCGCATCACCTGTATCCTTGCGCATCAATCATCGTGCATCAAGGCACACAGCAGCAACGTCGCATCAATCGGCTGCGGGGTATCCCACGGCACGTTTCCCGCCGTACGATAGCCCCATGATGCGGGTGGCGGTCTGGGGCAACGACCTTTCCGACGGGTATCTCCGTACGGTGACGCAGCTTGGCGCGGAAGCGATCGACATGGGTCGCGGCGCCTTCTTTCCCGGCGTTCAGGAGCAGGGCTATCCCGACGCCGACGCGCTCACCGCGCTGGTGCGCAAGCTGCGGCCGTACGGCCTGAGCTTCAATCGCGTGACGCTGCCGGACATCACCGACGAGTTCATGCAGGACCGTGACGGCGCTGCCCGCGAGCTTGAGAACACCTGCCGGGCGCTGCGCGTGTTCGCCGACGCCGGCGTCCCGATCGCCCGCCAGCGCTTCGCCGGCGACACCTTCAACCACCGGCTGCTGAAGTACGAGTCCGCGCACCGCGGCGGCTACCGATCGCGCGGCGAGAGCCGCGACCTGGGGCCGGGCGACCCCGATCCGGCCACGCACGACCGACTGGAGGCATGGTGGGACCGCTTCTGCGCGGTCTACGAGAAGCTGGTGCCGATCGCCGACGAGTACGGCATCCGGCTGGCCATCCACCCCTCGGACACGCCGCTGCCCGACACGCCGCTCGGCACCCTGGGCTTCCACCGGGTGATCGACACGTTCCCGAGCCCGAACGTCGGCTACCTGTATTGCTGCGGCACCCGCGCCGAGGCCGGCGGTCCGCCGCTGGTGATGGACGAGATCAACCTGTTCGGCCGCAAGGGTCGGATCTTCACGCTGCACCTGCGTAATGTTCGTGGCAATCTGGCGACGGCCGGCGGGTTCGAGGAGGTGCTGCTGGACGACGGCGACATGAACATGGCCCGGGTCGTGCGCGAGCTCGCGCGGGTGGGCTTCGACGGCTGCCTGAATCCCGACCACCTGCAACCGATCGAAGGCGATGGCGACACAGCCCACCAGGCGCTCGCCTATTCGATCGGCTACATCAAGGCGCTGCTGGCCGGGCTCGCCGCCTGAGGTCGGGACGACGATGAGTGCGGGTGTCTGGGTGGTCGTCGCCATGGTGCTGGCGGTGGCGTTCTACGGCGCGGCAGCCGTCGGCTGGAGGCTCGGCCGGCGGTCGGCACTCCGGGAGCACGGCATCGACGCGAAACCGGGTCCGCGGGAGGTCCCGCAACGCGCCCGAGCGGACCGCCTGGTCGATCTGGGCGATCTCTCCGACCTGCTCGACCGGCGCGACGTGCTGATCGTCGGTACCGTTACCGCGGGGACCGGGGTGCGCGAGGAGGTCGTGGAGACCGCCGTACTCGATACGACCGGGGCCGTGCGGCTCGACGCATCGAGCCTGCCGGCCGGTGCCACGAACCGGCGGCCAGCGCGCCCGTGGCCGGCCGTGCATGGCGAGCTGGTGGAACTGCTGGCCGCGGCGACACTGGTGGTGGGCTACAGCGCCGCTCGCCACATGCGCATGCTGGCTCAGACCGCCGAACGCCATGGGATGAAGAAGCTCCCGGCCCCCGACTGGGGCTGCCTGATGCGGCGCTATACGGAGACCACCTCCGGCCAGGGCGCCGAGTGGATCGAGTTGACCGCTGCGCGCACGCGTGAGGCCATCGCCGCGCCGGACACCCCTGGGGCCCTCGAGGACGCCCGGGCCACCCTGCAACTCCTGCGCATCCTGGCGCGCCGTGAGGCGGCGGAGGCCGAGCAGGCCCGCCGCGGCAACTGACCGCGAGCTGTCGCTACCGTCTCAGGGAGTCGTGATCGCTGCCCGCGCCAAGTCGAGCACCACCAGCATTGGCCAGTCTACGTAGCGTTCGGCGCGCGGGTAACACCCGGCGAAGTCGGCATCCGGGGCGTACTCCCCCACACCGCACAAGGCGAATCCCGCGCCGACTGCCGCCATGACGATCTCTCCGATCCGATGGGGAAGGCTGCCCGGCATGACCACCTCCCCGGAGACGGGGTCGGTAAAGCGCGCCTGGCTCCCGCGCAGGAACATCGCCGGGTGCATCGCGGATACGACCGCGCGGCCGGCCGGGCGCAGGACCCGATGGGCTTCGGCGAAGAATGCGTGGAGATCCCGGAGGTGCTCGAGGACGAGTCCGCTCACCACCGCATCGAACGACGTGTCCGCGAAGGGCAACGGTTCGTGCAGGTCGTGGGTGACGAAGCGGACGTCGCCGGTGGCGACCCTCTTCCGGGCCTGCTCCAGCATCCCCGCCGAGAAGTCGACCGCCGTGGTCCGCGCGCCCGCCTCGACGAGCCACGCGGTGTGCCGGCCGGTTCCGCATCCGAGGTCCAGCACGTCCCGCCCCCTCGGGTCGCCCAACGCTTCGCGCACGCGTGGCTCCTCCAGGGCTTGCAGTGGGTTGGCATCGTGGTCGTAGACGGCCGACCACCGATCGTAGCCCCCGCGCACCCCGGCGAGCGGGTCATGGACGTCGGTCATTCGGCACGACCTCCAGGATTCGAGTCCATCCACGGATCATACAGGCCGGGGGTTCCGACCAACGTTCGCCACGTGATTGCTCCGGCGCGCGCGGATGCCCATGGCCGGCTGGTAGCTTCGCGGGACGGCTTGCGGAGCAAGTGATTGCATGCAATCATTCGTGCGATTGTAGGAGGTTCCATGGCAAGCATCACCATTCGCCGACTATCGGAAGAGTCGAAGGAGCGGCTCCGCAAACGCGCGGAGCGAAGCGGCTGCAGCCTCGAAGCGCTCGCCCGATCGATCCTCGACCAGGCAGCACACGAACCGATCGAGTCCACTCCCCCGTATCCATACAATCTGATGGCGGTGGTCGAGCCGGGCGAAGATATCGAGCCGTATATCCGGGAGCACGACCAGAAGCAGAGACCGGTCGATCTGTGATCCTGCTCGACACCAACGTCCTTTCCGAGCTCAGCCGGCGCCAACCCTCGCCGCAGGTGGTCGCTTGGCATCGGCAGCACGAACCGTTGCTCGCCCTGCCGACGATCGTGCTTGCGGAGTTGCGCTTCGGGATCGCGCGCCTGCCGCACGGGCGCAGGCGATCGAGCTTGCTCCGATTCTGGACCACGACGCGCGACCACTATCTGGGTCGGATCTTCTCGTTCGATGAGCGTGCCGCGGCAACCTACGGCGACTTGGCCGCGGAGGCCGAGCAAGCCGGCAGACCGATCAATGTCGCCGATGGGCAGATCGCGGCGATCGCCAGAACGCACACGATGAGCGTGGCAACGCGCGACGTCAGCGACTTCGAAGTCACGGGGGTCTCGCTGGTGAATCCCTGGGATTTCGTCCTGCCCGAGCCGGATCCTGTCCCGGAGGCATGATCTGGCCGGAAGCGAGCAGCGCCGTCGGGGCCGCTGACGGCGACTACCTGACCGGGGGCTCGTTCTCGTAGCCGGGCACAAGCGCCTGAACCCCCTGGTACGGGCCGGTCATGCAGGCGCGGTCGCCGGTCTCCTCGATCCATGTCTTGAGCAGCGCGCGGTGACGCGCGAGCTCGCCGGCGTAGCGCGCTTCCACGGCCAGGTTGACCATCTCGCCCGGATCCCGCCCCAGGTCGAAGAGTTGCTCGCGGTTCCTGCCGCTGCCGTACAGGCAGTACTTGTAGCGCGCCGTGCGGACCATCCGCGCCTGCTGCGCGGCTCCGGCGTCCGGACCGAAGCAGGTTTCTGTGACCACGTGATCGCGCCACTTCGCCCCGCCGGCGGCCGCTTCACCGTCGATCAGCGGCCGCAGCGACCGGCCGCGCAGGTCGGGCGGCGGCGGCACGCCCGCGTAGTCGCAGATCGTCGGCAGCAGGTCGAGCCCGTTCGAGACCAGGTGCTCGACGTCCACGCGCGCCCGGCAGCCCGCGGGCGGCCGGACGATGAGCGGTATGCGGGTCGACTCGTCATAGAGCACCCATTTCTGGTTCCAGCGATGCGCGCCCATGCCGTCGCCGTGATCGCTCGTGAAGATCACCAGCGTGTCCTTGCCGTGTCCCGCATCCTCGAGCGCGGCCATGATGCGCGCCACGTCGGTGTCGACCTTCTCGACCAGGCGGTAGTAGGTGTGCCGGTAGATCCGCCACTCGTCCTCGGTAAGGTCCGAGGCCGGCTTCTGGGCGCGCTGCTGCTTGATCAGGGACGGCTCGTAGGCCGGCACCTCGAAATTGGCGGGCAGGTTCGGACACTCGCTGACCGGCGCCTGCGGCACCGGCCCCCACGGCAGCCGCTGCCGGCGCGAGTGCTCGCAGATGTTGTGCGGGTTGTCGAACGACGTCACTAGGAAGAACGGGGCGCTGCGCGGCGCACGCAGGAAGTCGATGCAGCGATCCGCGAGCGCCCAGTCGTCGAAGCCGCAGATCTTGCGGAAGCCGTGCCCCCCGCCTATCGCGATCTCCGGTACGTGCCACTTGCCGCCGTACGCGCAGTCGTAGCCGGCCGCCGCCATCAGGTTGCCCAGCTCGCCGGAACGGAACTCCGGCGCGATCGGCTTGTTGTTGTAGTCGGCGCCCACCTCGTGCGGCATGCGCCCGGTGTACAGGCTGGCCCTCGACGGCGTGCACAGCGGGAAGGTGCAGTAGGCGCGCTCGAAGCGCACCCCGCGCTCGCCGATCGCGTCCATGGCGGGGGTCGACAGGTCAGGGTTGCCGGCGCCCACTGCCAGCGCGGCCTGCTGGTCGGTGGTGATGAGCAGCACGTTGGGCCGCGATGCAGAGCTCAATTGCCGATCACCTCGGTCACGCCGAAGAAGGTGTCTCGCAGCCTCTGCATGACCTCGTCCGGGAGCGCGGGCCCGGTGACGGCGGCGACGTTCCGCTCCAGGTGGCGGATGTCGTTGGTGCCCGTCATCACCGTGCTCACCGCCGGATGGGCGGCGCAGAACTTGTAGGCGGCGCTGATCAGGTCCGGGGTGTCGCGGTCGAGCAGCCAGGCGAACGGGTCGCCGGCCGGCAGCGCGCCGGCGGCGACGATCCGCTTGCGCTCGAGCTCCGCCAGCGTCTCGCCCACGCGCGCCGGATCCGGGAACAGGCGGCGCACGGCGAACATCACCTGCGTGCCTGCGTCGTTCTCACGGCACAGCGGGAACACCTCGCGCTCGGCGGACTGGTTGATCATGTTGTAGGCGACCATCACCGAATCGAACAGGTCGTCCCGGAGTCCGCGCGTGAGGTAGGCGTGCGCGCCGTCGTAGGCGGACACCTCGCTCGACGACAGGAAGCGGAACTTGCCCTGCTGCTGCAAACGCCTGAGCGCCGGAATCGTCTCCTCGACGATCCGCCGGTAGGCGTCCGGCTGCGGCCAGCCGGCCAGCAGCAGCACGTCCACGTGATCGACCCCGAGGCGACGGAGACTCGCCTCCACGCTGGCGACCACCTGCTCGAACGGAGCCGGATGCTCGCCGGAGACGGCGTCGTCGATCACGACCTTGGTGCTGAGGTGGTAGCGGTCGCGCGGGACGCCCGCGAGCGCCCTGCCCAGGATCAGCTCGCTGTCGCTGTAACCCGGCGAGGTGTCGAACAGGTTGATGCCGAGGTCGAGCGCATGCCGCACCAGGCGGTGGATGTCCGCTTCCGGGACCCCGGTACGCTGGCCGAAGCGGTTCGGCCCTCCCGAGCCCAGCGCGATCGCCGACACTTGCAGCCCGGTCCGACCAAGGCGCCGGTACTCCATCCCTCCGGGTAGTATAACGGGCCGAGGGGGCGAACCATGCGAACGCTGAAGATCACCGGCACGCGCACCTTCCCGCTCGACGACGGGTCGCTGCTGCTGGAGATGACCACCGACGCCGGCATCACCGGATACGGTCAGCCGCTCAGCTACGGCCACCGGCGGCTGGTGATGGCCGCGGTCGAAGAGCTGGCCGGCTACCTGGTCGGACGCGACCCGTTCCGGATCGAGGACCACTGGCAGGTGCTGTACCGGACCAGCTACGCGCGGGCGATGCCGATCCTGGTCGGCGCGCTGAGCGGCCTGGAAATGGCGATGTGGGACATCGCCGGCAAGGCGCTCGGCGAGCCGGTGTGGCGGCTGCTCGGCGGCCCCGTGCGTGATCGCGTGCGCGTCTACGCCGGATGCCGCGAACCGGGACAGGCGCGCGAACTGGTCGATCAGGGCTTCACGGCGCTGAAGATGGTCTCCGAACGCAAGCCGTGGCGGTTCCTGGAGCCGCCGTCCGGCATGGAGCCCACCGTGCGGGCGGTCGCCGCCGTGCGGGAGGAGGTCGGCGACGGCGTGGACATCGCCATCGACCTGCACCGCCGGCTGAGTCCGGCGATGTCGCGGGTGCTGCTGCGCGAGCTCGAGCCGTACCGGCTGCTGTTCGCCGAGGAGCCCTGCCACTGGGAGAACGTGGAGGCGCTCGTGGGCGTGGCGCGCTCGTCGCCGGTGCCGATCGCGGTGGGCGAACGGCAGATCACCCGCTGGGGCTTCCGCGAGGTGGTCGAGCGCGAGGCGGCCGCCGTGCTGCAGCCGGACATCCGCGCCTGCGGCGGCATCCTGGAGATGCGCAAGATCGCCGCCCTGGCCGAAAGCCACTACCTGGCGCTGGCTCCGCACTCGGGCGCCAACGGCGGGCCGGTCGGGATCGCCGCGTCGCTGCACGTGTGCGCCGCGATCCCGAACTTCCTGGTCATGGAGGGCGGACTGCAGCGAGGCGAGGGGCTGTTTCGTGAACCGCTCCGCCTCTCGGACGGCTTCCTGGAGCTTCCCACCGGCCCGGGTCTGGGATTCGAGATCGATACGGACGCCGTGGCCGCGCGCACCGTCGATCCTGAGCCCTTGGACCGGCCCATGCACCGCCTGGCCGAGGACGACTCGTACGCGGACCTGTAGTGCCGAGTTGCCGGCCAGAACGCAGCGGCGTAGGCTGACGCCGTGGCCGAGCGTGCCGACTTTCGCCGTTGGAACATATCGCGCCTGTCGATGACCGCATGGCGCAACTTTAGCCACGAAACGTCGCTGGAGCTGCGGGGCCGAACGTTCTTCGTTGGTCCGAACGCGTCCGGCAAGTCGAACATCCTCGATGCTCTGCGGTTCATGAGAGACGTCGCCGCCATGGGTCTCGACGACGCCGTTTCCCTGCGCGGCGGCATGCGAGAGGTACGGTCGCTGCACGCAAGGCAGTTTCGCGGTGTTCGCATCTCGATCGATGCGGGTCCGCGCGATCAGAGCTCCCGATGGTCGTACGAACTTCACTTCCGGAACCACCCACAGAGTCATCGTCCGGTCGTGGAGCGGGAACGTATCCGCCTGAATGGCGTACCCATACTCGATCGACCTGACAAGAAGGACGAGTCCGACCCGGAGCGACTCACGCAGACCCATCTGGAACAGGTCAGCGAAAACCAGCGATTCCGCCCGCTCGCGGCGTTTTTCGGATCCATCCGGTATCTGCATCTCGTTCCGCAAATCGTCCGCGAACGCAGGCGCAACGGGGATTACCGTGACGACCCGTACGGCTCCGACCTCCTCGAACACATAGCGGACACGAATCGACGCACGCGCGAGGCGAGACTACGCAAGATCCAGGCAGCCCTGCGCGCTGCCGTACCTCACTTCGAACGATTCGATCTGGAGAGAGACACCAGAGGCGATTGGCATTTGAACGCGACCTACGACCACTGGCGCGCGCATGATGCTCGTCAGAGCGAAGCCGCTCTTTCCGACGGCACCCTCCGCCTGCTGGGGCTGTTCTGGGCTCTTGCCGAGGGAGGCGGTCCTCTCCTCCTCGAAGAGCCCGAACTGAGCCTGCACGACTACCTCGTCTCGCGACTGGCGGGCATCATGGCGGGCATGCACCGCAAGTCCGGCCGGCAGGTTCTGATGACAACCCATTCGGCTGCCCTGCTCGATGACGAGGGGATCGACCTGCAGGAGGTCTTCCTGCTCAATCCCGGCGACGAAGGAACCACCATTCAAAGAGCCGCCGACATCGAGGAAGTCCGTCGGTTGGTCGAACAGAACCTCACTCCGGGCGAAGCGATCATGCCTCGCGCCGCTCCGAAGAGCGCCGACCAGCTCGCGTTCGACTTCTGATGCTCCCGCAGCCGGTAAGCTGCCTGGTGGAAGGGGTACTCGACGAGGCCGTGGTCCGACGGATCTTTGCCGTTTCGTCCCTTGATGCTGGCGTCTTCTACCGAAGGAGCTTGCCTGCGTTCAAGACATATCTGCAAAGGTTCAACCAGGCGGCGAACACGTCATGTTGGTTTGCGGTCTGTGATCTTGACCGCGTGGCATGCGCTCCCATTCGTCTGAAAGACTTTCTTCCTCACGCCGCTTCGGGGATGTGCTTCAGGATAGCCGTGCGCTCCATCGAAGCGTGGTTGCTGGCGGATCGATCGTCGCTCGCGCGTTTTCTCAGCGTCTCGATGGCCGCAATTCCTCATCCGGCGGAAGATGAGAACGAACCGAAAGCACGAGTTATTGCGCTCGCCCGGCGTTCGAGAAGCCGGGCAATCCGGGAAGGCATGGTCCCGGCGGAAGGCGACGTTCGCTCGGTCGGACCGGAGTACGTGTCGATGATGGGGGAGTACGTTCGCGAACGGTGGGATCCGCAACGTGCGGCTGCACACGCGCCAAGCCTGAGCCGGACTCTGGAGCGTTGCCGCACTCTCGCGATCACCGGTCGCTGGTGAGCAGAGCAACCCATCGTCTCTGTTCAACCCGGTCGCGAAGCGAGCGCCGCGATCAGGGTGTCGAGGTGCATGACGTACTCCAGGGTGAGCCAGATGCGGTCGGGTTCGATCCGCTCCACCCAGGGGTGCCAGTACCCCTCTTCCTCCTGGGTCGCCACGTACCAGTCTCCCATCCGCATCGCCCAGCGGCGGTAGTGCTCCTCGCCGGTCACCTGGTACAGCAGCGCGCTGCCCCAGCTCGACTTGCAGACCGAGGGGTATTTGAACTGGGCGTCGGTGGCGGCCATGGAGAAGGCCTGGTACCGCCGCGCCAGATCGAGGTACGCGGGGTCGGGATCGGCCAGGTAGAGGCGGCAGAGGAAGCCCGCGCCGATGCCGCCGACCGTCCAGCGCTGCATCCGGTCGGCGGCGTTCTCCACGACCATGTCCGCCTTGAAGTCGGGGTCCGACGGCACGATCGTCCGCTGACGCGAACGCGACCAGAAGGAATAGAAGCGGCTGGGGAGTCCGTCCGCGGCATCCAGCGCCTGGGCATCCCAGATCGTGCGCAGGAAGCCGGCGACCCGCCGCGCCGCGTCCAGCCGTCCCACCGCCAGCGCCGCGAAGCCGGGGCCGCACGCATACGGGACGTCCATGTCGTCGGACATCGATCCGTCAGGGAGCCGGTCGTTCGCGAAGGCGCCGCTGGCCGCGTCCTGCCAGCGCAGCAACTCGTCGGTGAGACCATAGGAGAGGTCGTATTCGCCGATCTGGTGAGCTCCCAGGATGAAGGTGGCGTCCCGGTACGCCCAGTCGGTCCGGACCACGCGCAACGGGCCGTCAATCCGCCCGTCGGCGGTGAGCAGGTTGCGCCGAACGAAGCCGCAGACCGCGTGCGCGGGCTCGACCTCGCCGACCAGGCCGAACGTCCACGGCGCCCGGTAGTACTCGAAGCCGGCGGCCGGGTCCCCGAGCGAGCCGTCGGGACGCATGCGTGCGAGCAGCCAGTCGGTTCCGCGCCGCCGCGCCGCGAGGAACCGCCTCGTCCGCTCGCCGTCGTCATCGGTCTCGAGACTCCGCGCGCGAGCCAGTGCCGCCAGGCATGCGTCAGACGTCCACCAGTTCCCGGGCTCCGACGGTGTGCTCATGATCAGACTCCTTCGCCCGCCAGGGCTTCATCCACCATGTCGAACACGGTCCGGGTGGGACGGTAGCCGAACACGCGCCCGGCCCGCTCGCTCGATACCACCCAGCTCGGCCGTGCGCGGGGCGTGCGCACCGACACGACGGGAACCTCCAGCCGCTCTCCGAGGTAGGCGAGCAGTTCCGCCTCGTCATGCGAGCCCGCCGGCCCGACGTTGAATGCCGCGCCGACCGCGTCGTCGCTGTCGAGCGCCAGCACGATCCCGTCCGCGGCGTCGCGCGCGTCGTTCAGGCTCATCCTGGCCGTCCGGCCGTCCAGGTCGGCCGCGACGAACAGCCGCGGTCGGCCGTCGTCGTGCGCTCGGAGGGTCGCCAGCAGATCGGGGTCCGCCACGCCCGACCGCGATGCCTCCATGGCGCGGATCGCCGACGCCACGAGCATCCGCGCCCCGAACACGCTGTTGGCGTCGCCGAGCTCCGCGGCGTCGGCGGTCGCGGTCGGCCGCACGATCGTGACCGGTAGCCCATGCGCTCGCCAGAACGACAGGGCGAGTTCTTCCGCAGCCAGCTTGGAGGCCCCGTAAACCGACCCCGGCCGCCGCGGATGCTCCTCGTCCACGGGCAGATACTCGGCCGGGACGGTGCCAGCGGACCAGTAGACGGCGTCCGAGCTGATGTACACGAAGCGGCCGACCTGACCGCCGCCGTCCCTGATCGCGGACAGCAGCCGGTACGTCCCCGCCACATTGGTCTCGAAGTACTCGTCGTCGACGTGGTTGCGGGTCGTGAGCGCGGCCGCGAGGTGGATGACCGCATCGGCTCCGTCGACCGCCTCGCGCAGCGACGCCGCATCCGCCAGAGAACCCTCGACGACGTCCACACCCGGCCGCGCGATCAGGCGCCGGCGGGGGTCGCCCGGCAAGACCAGCGCCCGCACCGCGCGGCCGTCGGCCAGGAGCCGTTCGGTGACGTGGCGGCCGATTCGGCCGCTTGCACCGGTGACTAGGACGCTCACGGCGAAGCCGCACTCCTCGAAGCCGCTGCAAACAACGCCAAGCGTAACGCACCGATTCCAAGCGATCGGATGTCGTGCCTGTCGTCCAGCTTGGCAACCTCGCGACAGACTCTCTCACTCAGATCTCACCGTCTCCAGCCACCAGAGTTGGATGGAGCTTCTTCCGAGGTGACGAAGCGAAGAACTGGACAAGGCTTGCGGGCGCCGGTCCAAAAAATGAGCCAAAACGCCGATCGGATTTTGACCCACCCAAGCAGTCCGAAAGGAGTGTAGCAGAGGCGGCGGAAAGGAGGAGGGGTGTATGGGGAACACACGTCCACTACCCACTCCTCGGCACTCTCAGCCGGTTCATCCCCGCGCGTGCGGGGAACACTGGGACGAGACCGACTCCTCCGACGACTCCTACGGTTCATCCCCGCGCGTGCGGGGAACACTACGAGGCCGAGGAGTTCACCGGCACGGTCGACGGTTCATCCCCGCGCGTGCGGGGAACACGATCGGATCGGATATCTGATCCAGACGGGCGCCGGTTCATCCCCGCGCGTGCGGGGAACACCCTTGCCCTCCTCCTGTTGCTCGCTCGCCGACAGGTTCATCCCCGCGCGTGCGGGGAACACGATCGATCGCGAGGACGAGGTGCTGCACTTGGCGGTTCATCCCCGCGCGTGCGGGGAACACGCGAAAGAGACGATTCACCTCCGCCTTCGCGCCGGTTCATCCCCGCGCGTGCGGGGAACACTCGGCGGTCCTGCAGGCGATCGAGCTGCCGATCGGTTCATCCCCGCGCGTGCGGGGAACACTAGAGCGATGATCGGTACCCCGAGATCACCACCGGTTCATCCCCGCGCGTGCGGGGAACACTTCGGCGGCGCGTCTTCGCGAGCCTGATCGGGCGGTTCATCCCCGCGCGTGCGGGGAACACTCTGGATCCTGCCGGCGCCGGCGCCCTTGCTTCGGTTCATCCCCGCGCGTGCGGGGAACACGATCTGCGGGGCGCCGATTGCCGCGACGGCAACGGTTCATCCCCGCGCGTGCGGGGAACACTTGGATGATGTAGGCCCGATTTCGTTACCTGCCGGTTCATCCCCGCGCGTGCGGGGAACACGCGTTCGCCCAGGCGCAGCAGGAAACGGGTGGCGGTTCATCCCCGCGCGTGCGGGGAACACTTGCTGTCGTCGATCAGCACCGCGGGCGCGATCGGTTCATCCCCGCGCGTGCGGGGAACACTGAGAGACCGGCATCAGGGGGCGGGGCTTCGGCGGTTCATCCCCGCGCGTGCGGGGAACACGTCCAGAACGGCTTGATACAGCTCCCGGTCTGCGGTTCATCCCCGCGCGTGCGGGGAACACTGCCGCTGGCTCACCACGTCACCGATCAAGAGCGGTTCATCCCCGCGCGTGCGGGGAACACGTGGCAGTCGGTTGCATCCGCCCGTACGACCTACGGTTCATCCCCGCGCGTGCGGGGAACACTCGCAGGCGGCACGACCGACACGAACAGCATCCGGTTCATCCCCGCGCGTGCGGGGAACACTGGTGGCCGAGTACTCCGTCTCTCAGGTCTACCGGTTCATCCCCGCGCGTGCGGGGAACACGGCCCGAGCGCCGCGTGAAGGATGTCGCCGACCGGTTCATCCCCGCGCGTGCGGGGAACACCTTCGCGCCGACATGGACACGTGCCGCCGCACCGGTTCATCCCCGCGCGTGCGGGGAACACTGGCCGAGCTGCTCGCGGATCCAGGCGAGGTACGGTTCATCCCCGCGCGTGCGGGGAACACTCCCGCCGGCGGGCGCAGGAGGTCGGGCTCTACGGTTCATCCCCGCGCGTGCGGGGAACACTCGAACAGGGAGGCGATCTCGTCGTCGCTCAAGGGTTCATCCCCGCGCGTGCGGGGAACACACTTCCTATAACATGTTTCTCAGAAAGAAGATATTTCTGTCAAAGAACGTACCGCCGGATTCGTGAGGGTTTGGTGGCTCCAACGAGCAGGTCAAATCGTTAGACCTGTGTACCGATTCACTGTGCCCTTTCCGGCGGGTGGAACCGGCAAGAAGCTCACGAGCTTCATGCCGTCCAGGTCCACGGGGATCCGGCGATTGGCACCACAAGTATCGAAGGCGTAGCCGTTGTCGCTTCGCGTCGCCCACGCAATGATCGCGTCGCCTTCTTCGATATGATCCCTCACCTCTTGCCAGATCATCTCGCGAGTTCGACGCGAGTAGTTCCCGATATAGACACCGGCCCTGATCTCCAACAGCCATACGGCCAAACGCCCCCGCAGTCTTGGCGGCGCGTTGTTAACCACGATGACCAACATCGCCGCTCGGTTCCTCCGGAATCGCGATCGGTTGAGCTTCCTCCGCCCTCGGAGGAGGCGCAAGTCCTCCCGCTGCGAGCAGTTCCTCTATAGTCGGAATCAAACGATTCAGCAACCTGGTATCTCTGAATCTGTCACGGCAGCCGATCCTTACCGCGCGGATCGGGCCGCCGGCTGCGGGCCGCTCGCGTCGCTGCACCTGCCCTGCCACTCGGAACGCAATCGGTACGACCGTTTCGAACTTGAACACGTCAGCCACGTCGTAGACGAAGGACTGCGCCTTGCCTGTATGGAGGAAGCCGATTGCGGGGGCATATCCCGCCGCCAGAATAGCTGCTTCGGCCAAGCCGTAGAGACACGCGGTAGCCTGGCTGAGACAGCGGTTCGGCACGTCGGCAGCACGCCAATTGCTCGGATCATACTTTCGACCTTTCCATTCCACTCCGTGCTCTCGGGCAAGGGCGTCATATAGGCGCTTCACGCGCGCGCCTTCGATTCCTCGAAGCTGGTCGATCGAGCGGCGCTGGGGGGCAGGTTCCCCGAAGCGCATGTCGTACATCTTCCGAACCACCTTGAGACGGGCAGCCGGATCGAGTGCCACGCGTGCTTGATGGAGAAGCCGGTCGGCGCGCGCACCTCCCGGCTGACCGGCGGAATACAGGCGAACTCCAGCTTCGCCGATCCAGACCAGGAGACAACCGACGCGACTCGCAAGCGTGACGGCCGCGTGTGAGACGCGCGCACCCGGCTCGAGCATCAAGCATGCGAGTCCGCCAACGGGAATGTGCGTGCGCACCCCGTTCCGGTCCACGACGACGAACGCACCGTCGAGAACGTCGATCTGGCCCTTCTCGACGAAGAGAGTCGAAGCACGGTCCTTGATCGGAATCGGGCGAGGAGGCGGGAGGGAAGACATCGTGCCGGCCGTGATCAGGATCGGCGAATGAGCATGAGACCACAACCGTAAGCCTTTGCGGCGCCGAATCCCCGGGCGATTCCCGAAAGAAGCGCTCCCGGATCCCGCACTTCCAGCACGCCGTCGAAGTCCAGCGTCGAGTAAGACATGAGCGACGCCCGTGTTCTTCCGAGGCGATGCTGCTGGTACCCTTCGATCTGGAGATCGTCGATTCGAACGTCAAATCCCGCTCGGTGTCCCTGTCGCTGGAGCCAGAGGAACCCCTGCTCAAGGACCACACTTCGACGGTGTGCGGCTCGCTGGCCGCTTGGTCGGGCACGCAGAGCGTCCATGACGACGTCATGTTTGGAGGAACGGACTCGCTCCGCCACGCGACGGCGAACCACCGGGTTGGCACGCAAGGAAAAGCGCAGCCGGTCTCCGGCAGCGAGTACCGGAGCGAACGGCTTCGGTTCGTCGACATCGAACAGGCCGTGCCGGTTCACTGGTTTGCGAGCCGAGAGAATCAAGAACGTGCCTCGTCCCATTTCCCGCCACAGGAAGTCGCGACTACGGTTCGGCGCGTCGGCGAACAGCGACCACACGAGGTGGTGTCCCGGATGTCGCGGTCCGGCGCTCGGTCCATCACCAAGAAGAAGCGGTAGCAACGTCTTCACGGCCGCATCCTGTCGAAGACTGGCACGGGAAAGGAAAACCGGAGGCGTCACTCTCTCGACCTCACGGTTGCGACGCCCTCAAGTCTATCTGCGAACTGCCAGCGCTGGCGGCTCACGATCGCGTCTCGTCGACGCTCGAGCCGAGCATCGGCCGGCGCTCCCGGAGCGTCTTGATCGAAAGCGACAATGAGTTCGGTCGCATCTCCGCCGCGTATGCGCTCCAGAACGTCGTGCTCGGTATCACTCCGCTGTCGAACTGAAAACGCATCCATGAACGTTTGAGCTTCGACGATCACGGGATTGAGGGGCAATCCCAGTGGCGCCGATTTGCGGCCCAGATAGAGTGCAAACCGAGGCCGCCGCAGGGCGACCCCGACTTCTTCGAGATCGACGCCTCCATTCGGGCGCGGCCACAGTGACACGGTGAAGCATGGGTCCGCGAGCCACTCCCGGCTCGACAGGATGGTGTAGGCATCGCCGGACATCACTTCCTGTCGCCGCGTAGCGAATGACCGGCCCTTGCGCGCCCTCGGAGTTTGAGCGGTGTGGTAGTCCATGAACGGGCGTCCCGTTGCGTCCGTCCTGACGGCAAAATAGAGACCGGTTTCGAGGTGCCTGTGGCCCGCTTCATCGGCTCGCTCAATCCCCAGTGCCGCGGCCACCAGCCCGAACACGGCCGAACGCGAGGGCCGCGTCCAACTCATCCGGCGCTCACCGACGGCTATCTCACCGAGCGATCCCATCGGCGCATACAGGGTGAACAGCAGGACCCGCACGTCTCAACTCGCCGCAAAGGTGATCAAGTCTTGCAGCGTTCCCACACCGGTCGAGACGTTCATGGTGTAACGACCATCGGCGCATGGCCCGTACGCCGCGTCCAACCGGTCACGAAAGGACTCCAGTTGCTCGATGGAACGACTGGCATGGTCGCCACCGGCAATCGGATCGAGGAAGGAAGCGGCGAGACTGCGCGGCTGCGCAGATCCCTTCTCGCCGAGCACGTAGACCGCGTGTGCGCGACTTGCAAAACTCGCCTGCTTGCCGCGAGGCCCACAGGTCGTCGCCGCCTGTATGAGAGCGCCCAGGCTCGCGTCGCGTATCGATTGCTCACCGCTCAGGTTGCGGAGCAGCAGCTCCCGGTCAACACACACGTAGAGGTAGAAGACGCCTGAGCCGAACTCCTGCACGCCGAGAAACCCGGCGCCGGCGTCCTCCGGTTCATCCCGGGATTTCAGATCGTCGACAGCGGTGTAATAGTCGTCCTCCGCAATCGCGCGATGGGTCGTGAACGCGTGAGCGACCTGCACGGCGGCTTCCCGGTTGAACTTGGGAGCATCGGCGAGCATGCGCCCGAACATCGCGATGTCGGCCGCCGTATCAGCGGTGCGGAGCAGATCGTCGGGCTTGGGGTCTTCGATCGTCTCGCCACCAAGCGCTCTTTCCGCAAGCTCGAATGCTCTCGTTCGTTCCTCGGGCGAGACGAACGCCAACTGCTCGATGAAGGTAGGCTCGGCATCCTTTACGTTGCGGATTTTGCCGAATACTCCGGCGATGTCGCGTGCTGCCTCCAGAGCCTTGTCGTCGTCCATTCCACCATCGCGCAGCAGTGTGAACAGCTCCTTCCCAAGCCGCTGCGTGCGGCTCGCGAGGTGTCCGTCAAGCTTCTGGGCGAAGACCTCGGAGGTACGCCACGCCCGCTTCAAGCTCTGCGAGGATACGCGCAGACGTGGCACGCCACCAAAGACAGCACTCTTGGGCCGGCCGGTGTCGTCCCGGTTCAGGTTGGACGGCCCGTAGACCGTAAGAAGATGAAGTTGAAGAAAATCAGACATGGAATCAGGCTCCCTATACTCAAGTGGTGTCGTGCGCCGGAGAAAGGGCCGGATGATCTCCGGACGGCGTGCTCTCGGATACGCCGTAGTAGTCGAATATCCAGCGCTTCCGCACGCGATCGCCCCAGTGCAGGACCGCGTAGGACAAGTCGTACACGTTGACTTTCCCGCTGGTCAACCGAACGATGCGGCGCATCGCCTCCAATAGCTCTAGCTCGTCGTTCCGGGCCTGCAGCAGCCGGCGAAAGCGGACTTCCGACAGGATGGCTTTCTCATCGTCGAGAGAAGCGCGACCTATGGATCGAGCCACAGTCCGGCCTTCGGTTTCTCGGACGTACGCCAAGATCCCTGCAAGAGTCGCCACTCGCTCCGGATTGCGTGGCAACCGAGCGATCAGGCGGAGTGCCTCTGGCTCCTGCATCACCTCCAGAGGAGTGACAGCCCGACGAAGGCGGGCGAGCGCCCCACGTCGTGCCCCACGCCCGGCCGATTGATCCGCGGTCAGAGCCCGCCACCAATCTTCCGCCACCGCGGCGGCCTTGTTCCGCCGCACCGATTTGCTCATGTCGCCTCCTGCGTGAGCTTGCGTGCACGGGCAGCGTCGGGCGACACGATTCCGAGTTCTCCGTACAGCGATTTTCCGGGCTCCCCACGGCCAGTGACCGCGAGGTGGAGAAAGAACCGTGCCTTGACGTGCCGGTGCATGTTGGTGCCTTCCAACGCATCCGACGGCGCATATTCGTCGAACAGCCGTAGCGCCGCACTCGCCAGGCAGTGTGCCCACTTTACGCGCGCCTGGACCGTCGGGTCGTCCTCATCGGCTTGTTCGTCGATCAGGCGTGCCGCGCTCCCGAGCACCAAGTAGAACTCTCCCTCCGTGACGCGATAGAAGCGTTCCGCGATGAATCCGTAGTCGCCCGCCGCATCCGACGGGCGGTCGTACAAGGCGGACTTTACCGCCCGGACAAGCAGCCACGTCACTTTGTCGGCACCTGCCGTCGCGTGCTGCACGTACCGCTCAAGCATGTCGCGCGCTACCGCGCTGTCGAGAAGCCACAGCGACATCTCGCTCTCGACCCACGACCTCGCCTTCATGTTGTCCATGTCAAAGCCGAATGACGCGAAACGGACGGCTCCGCTCATGGCGTGCTTCTGAGGCACATCCCGAACGACCTGAGCGGGCTCACGCAACCCATCACGGCTCCGGACGACAAGACCCGGCCAGTGACGATAGCTGATGCCGCCGGGTTGAGGATGAACCGGCAGGCTCGTCGTGCCTGCTCGCTGTCGATAGTAGGGCGTAAGCGGATGCTGAAATCCCTCGGAGTAGTTGGTGCCGTAGTTTCTGGTCCGATAGCCGGTCACAACGACTTTGTCTCGCGTCCCGGTGACGCCGCACAGGCGATCCTGTGCCTCTTCAAACAGCATCCGAATGCGCCGCGGCATGCCCCAATACACCTGGAGAGGATGGACATCGGCCGGTGTGGTCGATCTGCCGCCGTCTTTCGTGTTCGAGATGCGCGTCGCGAGGAGCCACGGAAAGATCATCGCAAGATCGTCGGGCGCAACCGCCTCGGTGGTGCGAGCTGCAATGTGTTCGCTTGTCTCGACGTTCGGCCACAGTCGTCCCCACAGTGTGTCACCGTATTGCCGATGGGACGCCACGACGAGAGTCGTCAGCGGCCCACCTCCGCGCAGCGACGTACGATGACCTGCGCCACCGGTGGGAGCATACGCGCTCAACGTGTAGAGGGCCATCGCCGCGGCGGCACGGCTCATGACCGGCGCACCACCACGCTTCACGAACAAATCGGCATTGTTGGACAGGGTGTTCTTTCCTGGTGTGTCGATCAGCAGCGTGGAGACCGCCTTGACCTCGGCGCCTTCGAGCACGTCCGTGTCTTGCAGAAACCGGGCACCCGGCCCATCAAGATCGAAGGCTGGGGCGATTTGGGCGAATCTCTGTCTGAGCAGCGAGGGCATCGGCGGGGTCAGCCACCAGTCCTCCCACGCGCGTCGTCATCCGCCGGTGCGGCGGCCGTGGCCAGCAGACCGATCAGAAACTCGTGCGCCGCACCGTTGAAGTCCGGTCGAGGCCACGCAAACGCGACGATGGGATCCTCTTCGATCCGATCGCTGACCTGCCAGGGAGATATCCGTTCAATGCCACCACTACGCCGCTGCACCGGTAGCCAGGACGTGTCAATCAGGTTGAACACGGTCGGGCACGGTTCGGGCGGCACGTCACTACTCATGCGCTACGCCAGCCCAGATCAAGCCCACATGCGCATCATACCGTAGGGGGACGTGCTTCGAGACCCCGTCGGCCGCCGACCCAAGCAGGAGCCCGTCAGCAGCAGCCTCCTCAAGCACGACCAAGACCTTCTCGGAATCGAGTCGTGTCCAATCCGCCTTTGCGGCCGCCGCGGCCGTCGCATGCTGTGCCGGCACAGCCTCTCCACCGATACGCCGTGCGCTGGCGCTGACTTCGCTGAGGCGCCACGCCCGCCACGGTTCGTCCGGAGCGGACTCGTAGGCGTATGGCTCGACGCGACCATCGCGGACCCGCGCCAGCCGGAGCGTGACGTGCGGCTCATCGACGAGTCGGGTGGGCGTGCGAGCGTCGCTATCCCAAGCGCCGCCATCCCATACATAGCCCTTGGCAAGATCGAGGACGTTGGTGGTCGCGACTCCGCGCTCGGCTCCTTCCCTTCCTTTGGCGTCGAAGAAGCTATGTCTCAGAGCGTCCGGCAGGCGCTGATCAGCGCCGCCTCCGTATACCGCTTCGATGAGCGCCCGCAATCCTCCGGGGCTCTCGATCGCGCCGGCTTCCTTCAGCACCCTCGCCGTAAGCCACAGGCGGGCATGATCCCGATAGACATACGCCACGCGAGGGAATGCAGTCCTGAACCAGCCTGCGGGAGCGTCCAGTTCCGGCTCCGGAGCCACGATCTGCAGTTCCGCGTGACCGGTCCGTTCCGGTCGATCGTGCCGCCAGAGTCGGCCGGCACGCTGGATCAGAAGGTCGATCGGGGCGAGATCGGTGACCAGGGCGTCGAAGTCGAGATCCAGCGACTGCTCGACCACCTGCGTCGCGACGAGCACCCTTCCGGCGCGCTGGGAGGCCCGGCCATCCTTGCCGAACATTCCGGCCACTCGACTCTCGATGTCCAGTCGATCCACAAGCGCGAAGCGGGCATGGAAGAGATCGGGCGTCAGCCCACGGTCCGTCAGCGCCGCATGTGCGTCGAGTGCGTCGTCCACGGTATTGCGAATGTAGAGCACAGCCCGACCGGCGTGGGCAGCGTGTTCGACGGCGTCCAACCCCTCGTCCGGAGTCCTCAGGAAGCGCACCGATAGCGATCGTGCCCGCCCGGAACGTCCTTGGACCCTGGTGAAAGTCCGCGTGTCGGCGCCGCAGACCGTCGCCAGAGGGTACTCCGACGAAACCATTGCCTGGTGGGATTGCGACTGATCGCCAAGTCCCTTCGCGAAGGAGTCAGCCAGCCGTTGTCGGACCGAAAGGGGCAGAGTCGCCGAGAGCAGGATCGAGGATCCACCCAGCCCGGCCTGGAACTCGAGCAGCGATTCGATCTCGCGCTGCATGTAGGCGTCGTAGGCGTGCACCTCGTCGAGCACGAGAACTCGCCGCATGAGTCCCAGCAGTCGCAACGCGTGATGCCGGCTTGGCAATACCGACAGCAGCGCCTGATCTACGGTGCCGGCGCCGGCGTCGGCCAGGAATGCACGCCGTCTGTCGTCAGCGATCCAGGCCGCGCACGCCGCCGATGCGGTCGTTTCGGCCGCTTCATCCGGGCCTCCTGCACGGGAATAGGGACACTCGTTCCGGCCACCGCTTCGCATCGCCGACCGAAACCCCCGATGCATCTCGCGGGCGCCATGCACCAAGGCGACGGACGGGACATCATCCGCCGCGAAGAGACGACGATGGGCAGCCGCGAGTCGGTCGAACATGGCGTTCGCCGTCGCCATCGTGGGCAGCGCGACGTAGATGCCGTCGGCTCGCCCCGACGCCATCAGGCGATGCGCGAGCATCAGCGCCGCCTCGGTTTTCCCGCTGCCCGTCTCGTCCTCGATCATGAAGAGCGCGGGGCCTGCCGGCAGATCGACACGCTGAGCCCACGCCTGCATCGGAGTCGGCGCATGTCCACCAATCAGCGTCCCATAATCGAGGCGTGCATTGACGCCGGCCGGAATAACGCCCGCCTCTTCGACGGCACGGACTGCTTGTCTCCGAGCCTCGTTCCAGTACGTTCCGAGATCCTGATGAGGCTCGCAATACGGAAACCACTCCTGGCTGGATCCGATCCAGTCGGCCAGAATGGCGACGCCGGCAAGAGCGTACGACGCTCGGCGCGCACAGGCTCGATCAAGGCGAGACAAGTGCACCGGAACGGCGAATAGTTCGTGAGCCCGTTGGATGAACGTGCCGGCGGCCTGCAATCCCGCTGTCCCGTAGTCGGGCCGCAGTGAAACCAGGCTGTCATTCACCCGAGGCTCCGGTGGCGACCCGTGGTGTCCGGTTACGGCCGAAATCAGGGGTCGCCATGCACTGCGACTGGACCCACGCGGCAAATTGAACAGGTCACCGTCCGCGTCGTAGAGGCGCAGCCCGCCGACTCCGTGATCGTAGCGAGTCGCCAGCACGGCAGGATCATCACCGAAGCAGTCGGGATACCGATGCGGCACCTTTGCCTGGAACTTCTTCGCGAACTTGCCTATGTCGTGCAGGCACAGAAGGTAGCCGATCAGGCGGACCGCTTGTTCCCGAGGGAGTCCCAACAGGTGGATCAGTCCTTCGCCCGGCCCGCGACCGCACGCCAGCAACTCGGCCCCCACCGCCGCCACGTCCAGGCAATGAAAGACCAGAGGATGCCACTGCGGGCCATCGTCAGGGTCGCGGGGCTGCGCCTTACCCCAGAAACGAAGAATGTCCACGGTGGTTGCCTGCAACGCGATTCGGGGTTCGACTTACGTCATACCTCGGGCCGCGGCTCCGGCTGGGAGAACCAGGCGAGCGGACAGATCTTCAGCTTCACCTCGCCCAGCATCCCTCCCACGCCCGATCTCACCGTCGTGTAGTAGCCGACCACCGCCTCGTCCCTGAACGTGACCGACGGATAGGCGTCGTCGTAACCGAAGCGGTCCTCGATGGTGCGTCGGTTTCCCCACGTCTCCCCGTCGTCTTGCGAGATCGCGCTGCGCAGCGAATTGCGCGGCTGCTCCACGGCGTCGCCTGACGGCGTGGAGCTCGTTTCCGTACTCGGATCGGTCAGGCACAGTGGGCTCCATCCGGTTTGTTGACGATCGCATGGCAGACGATGGACGACGATGCTGACTGGAATCCGGTCCATCACCCTCTGATACCAGACTACACCCCGAATCTAATAGGCTAGGCTAATCATCATCGAGAGCCCTGCCGAGAGTGTCAGACTTGCTGCTTTCCTCGTATTGCTCCAATCCAGACGACAATCGTGATGCCGCCCTTTTTATTTCATTCATGTGTCGCCGGTCACTAAGAGTGTCAAAGATTAGACGCTCGATCTTTCTAGCCTTCTTGGCAAGATTGATAGCGTCCGCACCAATGTCAACTATTCCTTTGGTACCATTTTGTATGTCCGTTCTCATCTGGTAGTTTCTAATGCCGATGTACTGCTGCAGTTCAATAAGGCTCAGCGAGAATACACGCCACTCATCGTTCAGATCCGCGTCGTTTTCCTGTAACCATACGTACATTCCATACATCGTGGTCGACATGAGGAACTCAGATATCCGCTCCTCCTCAGGCGTCAGGTCGATGTAATGATAGTTCGACAAAGAAATGGATGCTGCTTTGGTGGAAACTGATCGAAGCGTGACGAGAATCTCCGAGATGTCGGCTTCTACATCCTTAGCAGCCTGATACGGTGCTCCATATACAGCGTAAGAAGCCAGGGCAGCGGAGGCAGTAGCCAAGACGGCCATAGAAGGGATGATCACTCTTGAAACCACGTTTTGGGGTTTGGGAGCGCCAGGCGGATTTCTCATTATCGCCCTCCTTGAACAGGGTACGAGCAGTGAACCATGTAGCATGACCTAAGTCAACCGTGGCTCGATGTGTACATTCATATGATCGCTCCATATGCTACAATCAGCCTCGGCGTAGTCAAATCTTCCGATTCCAATTGTGACTCATGGATTCATATTGTGTCAGACTTTCGTTGTTTGCCGATACGGATCCGGCTGGGAGAACCAGGCGAGCGGATAGATCTTCAGCCTCACCTCGCCCAGCATGCCTCGCACGCCCGACTTCACCGTCGTGTAGTAGCCGACCACGGCTTCGTCGCCGACGAACGTGACCGACGGATAGGCGTTGTCGTAGCCGAAGCGGTCCTCGATGGTGCGCCGGTTGCGCCACGTCTCGCCGTCGTCCTCCGAGATCGCGCTGCGCAGCGGATTGCGCGGCTGGTGGGTCAGCCCCGAACCGGGAATCGAAGCCGCGTACGGCGGCGTGTCGTTCCAGATCAGGAGCAGGTCGCCGCCCGGCATGCGCTTCATGCAGGTGGCTACCGACGGCGAGTCGAGCCCGGTCGGCTCGGGCGTGCTCCAGGTCTCGCCGGCATCGGTCGACCATCCGCGGTACAGCGTGCCCAGAAAGGTGCGCAGCACCGCCAGCAGCGAGCCGTCGCGCCGCTCGATCACCGCCGGCTCCTCGGCGCCCCGCTTCGGAAGATCCATCTTCACCCGGCTCTCGCGCCACGTCTCGCCCTCGTCGTCGGAGTACAGGCAGAACGCCTGCCAGTGGTCGCCCTTCCCGTAGGTCGGCCCCGCGTGGCACGGCAGGATGATCCGCCCCGAGCTGTGGCGGAGGATGTGGTCCGCGTTGGTGAAGTACCAGCCCGGTCCCGGCGTGATGTCGCGCGACGGACCGAACGTCTCGCATTCGTCGTCGGAGACCCGCAAGCGCACACGCAACCGCTGCGCCGCCGCGTCGCGCTCGGTGTAGGAGAACAGGATGCGCCCGCCCGGCAGGCGCAGCAGGTTGGGGTGCTTGACGTTGCTCGCCCCGTGGTTCTCCTGCAGCGTCATCACGTCGCTCCACGTCCGCCCGCGGTCGGACGACACGCGCGCGGAGATCTGGCACGGCGCGTCGTCGAGCAGGCCGGCGTCCTCCGCGAACGGCGTTCGGCCGATCGCGCTCGGGCACCGCACGTAGTAGGCGCACCAGACGAACAGCAGTCGGTCGCCTGCCAGCGGGAAGACGAGCTGGTGGTCGTTGCGCGGGTGCGCGTGGCTCCACGGCGCCGCCGTGACGGCGTGGATCTCGTTTTGGTACGCGGATCGGTCAGGCATGTGGCTCCCTCCGTATGCCCATCATGACACCACGTCCGCAATAGGCCAGACTGCCGGCATGCACCAGCACGCGTGGGACAGCACCTTGCTCGCGATCGGTCTGGAGCCGCAGCTCTTCGTCGACAACATGTTGATCGCCTCCGTCCAGGATGCCACGCGGCGCTGGCATGCGCCGACGCGATACCAGGACGGACCGCTGTTCACGGAGGACCGGCCCTGGGAGCACCGGCTGTGGATCGCCTACTACGGCTCCACCACCCTGATCCGCGACCCTGACGACGGCCTGTTCAAATGCTGGTACCAGGACCAGGAAGGCGATCCCCGCAAGGGCGAGTCCCCCGGCAGCCGGCCGCCGGCCAACTTCGCCATGCGCGCCACGCTGCTGTACGCGCAGAGCGCCGACGGCGTGCACTGGGAGAAGCCGGAGCTGGACGTGCGCACGATCGACGGCCGGCGCACCAACATTGTGCTGGGCGGTGGCACGGTGCCCGGTGGCGGCGACTTCGGCGACGCCCATGCCATGACCGTCGTGCGCGATCCGCACCCGCCGCGCCCGGAGGAGCGCTTCCGCGGCATGCTGCGCCGCATCTGGTTCGAGGGCGCGGTCCGTAACCGCGTCACCACCGCCGTGCACTCGCCCGACGGCATCCACTGGTCCATGTACCCGGAGCGGCCCACCTTCGGCAGCCGCGGCGGCAGCCCCGGCGACGTCAACATCCTCTGGTACGACGAGCACTCGCGCGAGTTCGTGGTCAACATCCGCGCCCACATCGGCGGCCTGCCGGGTGCCGTGAACCTGCGCCACCCCTACCGCGCGCACGGGTTCCTGTACCCGTATCAGCCGCACGACCCTCTGTCCCAGAACAAGCGGCGCGTCTGGCAGAGCCGCAGTCACGACTTCATCCACTGGAGCGAGCCGGTGCTGATCGCGGTGCCGGACGATGACGAGGACGGCCTGGACGAGGGGTACTACGGCCTCTCTCAGTTCCGCATCGGCCACCAGCACCTGGGCACGGCGGGCCTGTTCCGCAGGGTGGACAACACGATGGAGGTGCAGCTCCTGCAGAGCCGCGACGGCTTGCGCTGGCGTCCGGCCGCCAAGCGGCAGCCGTTCCTGGCGCCGCGCGGCCCCGGCCACTGGGACGCCTGGATGACGTCGCTGTTCAGCCAGCCGATTGACGTCGGCGACGAGCACTGGTTCTACCAGGGCGGCTTCAACTACCACCACGACTGGTTCCTGGCCGGGCCGAACGAGGAGCTGGACCATGACGAGGCGCGCAATCCCTCCGGCACGTCCGGCGGCCTGGGCCTGGTGACGCTGCGCCGCCACGGCTTCGCATCGCTGTCGGCCAACGCCGTGCGCGAGGGGATCGTCGTCACGCAGCCGGTGATGAGCCCCGGCCGCCGCCTGGCGATCAACGCCCGCTGCCGCCCCGGCGGCTCGATCCGGGTGGAGGTGGCCGATCGCCGAGACGAGGTGATCGCGCCGTGCAGCCGCGACGCCTGCGACCCGGTCACGGGCGACTCCGTGCAGCACGTGGTGAGCTGGGGCGGCGACCCGCGCGTGCCGGCGCCCGTCGGCGACGGCGCCTGGCGCGTGCTGCGCTTCTTCCTGCGCGACGCCGACCTCTACTCCTTCACGTTCCTGCCGGCGGAGTGAGCGAGGCGAGCTACACTCGAAGAGTGAGCGAACCGCCGGCCGTCCGCTGGACCGCTCGGAGAGGCGGTAGCTGGCAGGACGGCCGCTGCTGGGACGCCGGCCGCCCACCGCTCCCGGACGAGCGCGCCTGCTTCGACCGCCCCGTGGCCGGAATCGTCAGCGTCGACGGTCGCGTGGCGGCAGCCCGCGTCGAGGTGGACCTGGGCGACCCGAGCGCGTCGGTGACGCTCGGCGGCCCCGGCACGCTGGTCCTGACCGGCGCGGACCGTTTCCAGGGCAAGCCGGTCGCCCTGCAGGTCGCGGACGGTACGCTGCACCTGGCGGCTCCGCTGCGGGTGGAGGTCGCCGCCCCGCGGTTCGGCGCGCATCCCGGCGGCACGCTGGTCGTCGCCACGCCGCACGTCCGGGCGGTCGCCGATGACCTGAAGCTGATGGTGTCGCAGACCGGTACGCTGGAACTGCGCACCGACCGCTGGGAGCCCGGCTTCGATCTTGACGCGGCCACCAGCCGCACGCTCGGCCTTGGCCCTCACGTCATCGACTTCGGCGCCGAACGCGGTCCCGAGCCGCGGCTGCTCGCGTTCCGGACCTTCAAGGAGCACGACGGCGACGAACTCCTGATCCGGGGGTTCCGCCCAGGCGACCAGCTCCGCTTCGAGGAGGATCCCTACGAGTCCACCGACCCCGGCAAGGAGCTGCGCCTGCACGCCGTCCGGTTCGCCGGCACCGCGCACGGCGGCGCGGCCCGCGTGGAGCGGAGCGATCGCTTCTTCTACCTGTTGCCGCGGGACCGGCGATTCACGATGCCGTCCGCGGAGCCCGCCGGGAAGCAAACGAGCCGGCCGGTGACGGATGTGCGGACGGCGGCGCCGGTACCGATCGCCGAGACAGCGCGCGAGGGCGACGCAATCTCCCTTCCGGACGGCCGGCTGCTGGCGGCGATCGCCGACGGGCGGGCGCCAGTGTCGATCTCGGTCAGCGCTGGCGACGGCTGGTCGCGGCCGGCGGCTCTGCTTGTGCCAGCCGGCGCCATCGGCGCCACGGCGCCCAGCCTGCTTCCCCTGCCCTCCGGGGCGATCCTGCTGGTCTATCAGGCGCTGTATCCGTCGGGCGGCATGGCGGTGGCGGCGGCTGTCTGCAGCCTGCCGGCCAGCGCCGGGACCGCAAGCGCCTGGTCGCGACCTCGCGTCGCTCCCGGCCTGGAGCCCGGCCTGCAGCTCGCCAACGGCCGGCTCGCGCAAGGCAGCGCCGGCCTGATGCTGCCGTTCGCCCTCGGCTCACAGGCGGGATTGCTTGCCTCCACCGACGAAGGTGCCGCCTGGCGCCGACACGGGCCGCTGCTGGCCGGACCCGGTACGGGACTGCGCTACCCCGCGGTGGTGGAGCCCGAGCCCGGCCGCCTGCTGCTGCTGGCCGCCACCTCCACGCATCGTATCTACCGCAGCGAGTCGCCCGACGGCGGCGCCACCTGGTCCATGCCGACCGAAGTCACCACCCTGGTGGCCCCGGAGGCGCCGCTCGCCCTGTCCCCGCTGGCGCGCGGCGCCGGCCTGATGGTCGCCTGGAACCACCACAGCCACCGTGGCGACGGGCGCGACCGGATTCGGTTGTCGGTCGCCACCTCCGCGGATGGCATGCGCTGGGACCGGCCAAGGCTGCTCACGCCTGATCCCTCACAGCTCGCCACGTGCCCCTCGCTTGCCCCGATCGATGACGAGCACGGCCGCTTCGTCGCCTCCTACATACAGATCGCGGATCCCGGGAGCGGAACGGGGGTGCTGCAGTCGGTCGAGCTCGCACATGGTCCCATCGCGCCGATCACTAGCCCGGCGCCCTGATCGGCTGAGGCGCGGTAACGACGAGGCAGGACGCGTGCTACCTGCGGACGATGACTCCACAGGCGATGCGCCCGCCCGCGCCGCCGATGGGTTGGGACAGGTGGTCGTCGCGATGTTCGTGAATGATCAGCGCCGAGCCGTCCTCATCCAGCAACGCGGGAACATCGCCCCGACCTCGGCCGGACACGGACACGCGTGTCGTGAAGAACTCCGCCACTGCCACACCGTCTCCCCCCACGTACAGGTTCGGCAGGTCGCCGCTGTCCGGTCCGTCCGGATGCCTCAGGCCGTGCGCTGCCCCGTCCGGATTGATATGCCCGGTCGCCGCCGTGAAATCAGGCGAACATGAGCCGACCGCATGCAGATGGATGCCGTGGGGGCCGGGGGGCAACCCCGCCAATTCCACGTAGATGAGGACGCCGGTCGGGGTCTGCTCGAATGAGGCCGCGCCGATTTCCGAACCGGCAGGCTCGAGGATCTCGGCAATCGCAATGTCGGCGAGCGCCGCCGGAGCCGACCATGCCACGACTGCAGCGGTGAGGAGACGTGCGACGTTCTTCATGCGGTTACCATTCGCATGGTTGACCGGCATCCTGCAACGCGATCACAGGCGGACGACCGACGGCGGCCGAGCTCACCATCCCTTGAACCGGAATCACTGTTCCTCGATGAAGGCATCCACTTCCGCGCGGCAGCGGTAGGAGGGCAGGGTCGCGAGCGTCGTGCAGCACAGCGCCGCGGCGGCGTTGGCGAAACGGGCCGCCTCCCGCAGCGGACGTCCCTCGGCCAGAGCGACCGCGAGCGCCGCGTTGAAGGCGTCGCCGGCGCCGGTCGTGTCGACCACCTCCGGGACCGCGAAGCCGGGGATGTGCTCGCTGCCGTCGGCGGTGACGCACAGGCAGCCGCGCTCGCCGAGGGTCAGCAGCGCGGCCCCGCAGCCGCGTTCCCGCAGGCGGCGGCCCAGCGCTTCCTCGTCGGGGGGGGGGGGGCCGCCCCCCCCCCCCCCCCCCCCCCCCCCGCGGGGGGGGGGGGGGGTGGAGGCCCCCCAGGAACAGGAGGAGGCCCCCCGCCACCGGGGGGCGG
>JAPPNY010000033.1:0-21007 GCA_028818385.1 Spirochaetaceae bacterium | reverse complement strand
GACTCCGGGGGGGCCCGTGGCACCTGGCCCCGGGGGCGGGCCCGGGGGGGGCCCCCGCGGGGCGGGGCCCGGGGGCGGGGCCCCCGCCCCGCCCGCGCCTCGGTCTCGTTCGGAGTGATCACCGACACGTTCGACAGGTCCTCGCCCGACAGGTCCTGGGCCGGCGCCGGATTGAGGATGGTGGTGCAGCCCGCCTCGCGGCCGCGCCGCATACCGCGCATGGCGGTGGCGAGCGGGATCTCGAGCTGGGCGAGCACGGTTGCCGGGGGCCGCATCGCCCCCGAGACGCGGTCCACGTCGGCGGTCGAGAACTGCGCGTTGGCGCCGCGGTCGATGGCGATCATGTTCTGACCGCCGGGGCCGAGCAGCACGAAGCCCACACCGGTGGCGATCCCTTCCTGCAGGTGCAGGTGATCGGTGCCCACACCCTCGCCGGTCAGCATGGCGCGAAACGCCTGCCCGCGTGCGTCGTCGCCGACCCGGCCCACGAACACGCAACGGGCGCCCAGGCGGGCCGCCTGCACCGCCATGTTGGAGCCCTTGCCGCCATGGGTCTCGAAGTAGCCGCCGCCGTTCACGGTCTCGCCGATGGCGGGAATGCGCTCCACCTCGATCACCAGCGCCACGAGGTAGCTGCCGATCACCACCACCGCTGGCTCCCGCGCCGGCGCCGGGCTGCGCGTTCATCGCGTCAAGTGAGAGAGGCCGTGGGAGCCTCATCAGGATCGGCCGGTGCAGGCCACGGGTTGATCACCTTGATCCCGCAGTGCTCGAAATCTCCCTTATTCCGGGTTGCAACGCGAGCTCCTCGACTGCGCGCAATGGCGGCAATCTGGCAGTCCGCATGGCTGATCGGCATGCCTGCGGCCCTGCGTACGGCTCCGATGGTCGCGAATGAATGAGTAGCCGCGCGGTCGAAGGGCAACACGCGCCGTCCCAGCTCTTCCTCCAGCATCTTGTCGAGCTCGGCGGCAAGCCGAGTCCGACGTCGACCCTCGGGCAGTATCGCGACTCCATAGCGGAGCTCCGCCTCGGTGATCACGGAGATGTAGACCGCGGAGGCTTCCTGGGCATCGAGCCAGGCGACGACCGCCGGCTCGGGCGTGCGACGCATCAACTCCGAAACCAGGTTGGTGTCGAGCAGGATCATCAGAGCGTTGCTGCTCCTCAATCGAACCGGGGTGGCTCGCGCACCGGCTCACGCGGCGGCGTCTCGAGCTCCACGCCGCCCAAGGACGCGAAGCGGGCATGGATGGCACTTGCAAGCCTGGCCGGTTGCGGAGATCGCTCGACCAGCGCGGCACGCAGTATGTGCCGAGCCTCCTCTTCCATCGAGTGGCCGTGCTCGGCCGCCCGCACCCGCAGGCGTCGTTTGACCCCGTCCTCAAGGTTGCGAATCGTAATGCTTGCCATCGGCACTGATCTCCGTGCGAGAGTACGCAATGATTGCATCGCAATCAACGCACTCACGCGTTGGGACGCATCGCACCGTGGCCGGAACGGACAACCCTCGGCTGACCCTGTAGCATGAGCGCATGGACTGTGATGCCGCGATAGCGAAGATCCTCAAGGCCGAGGGCGTGGAGTGGATGGCCGCCTTTCCGATGCAGAACCTGATCGAGGCCGCCGGCAGGGAAGGCATCCGGCCGATCATCACGCGCCAGGAGCGGGCGGGCGTGAACATGGCCGACGGCTACAGCCGCGTCATGAACGGGCGCCGCATCGGCGTGTTCACCATGCAGCGCGGCCCCGGCGCCGAGAACGCCTTCGGCGGCGTGGCGCAGGGCTTCGCGGACAACGTGCCGTTCCTGGTGCTTCCCGGAGGCGCCGAGCGCGACCGGTTCGGGGCCCATCCCGGCTTCGACGCGGTGAGCAACTACGGCGGCATCACCAAGTGGTGCGGCTACCTGGCCGACCCGGCCCAGGTTCCCGGCCACCTCCGCACGGCGTTCACCCGGCTCAAGCACGGCCGGCCGGCGCCGGTGCTGGTCGAGATCCCCTCCGACCTGGGCACCGCCGAGTATGGCGACGACCTGGACTACCGGCCGGTGAAGGTGAATCGCTCCACCGCCGACCCGGACGACGTGCGCGACCTGGCGACCGCCCTGCTCAAGGCGCAGGCGCCGGTCCTGTACGTCGGCCAGGGCGTCCACTACGCGGAGGCGTACCGGGAGCTGATCGAGTTCGCGGAGCTGACCCGGATCCCGGTGCTGACCACGCTGGCCGGCAAGAGCGCCTTTCCCGAGAGCCACCCGCTCTCGCTGGGAACCGGCGCCAACTCCGCCACGCTCATGGCCCACCGCTTCCTCAAGGAGGCAGACTTCGTGCTGGGCGTCGGCGCCGGGTTCACCACCACCACGTTCAACGCGCCGCTGCCGTCCGGGGTGCCCCTCGCCCAGGTCACCAACGCCATCGAGGACCTCAACAAGGAGCACGCCATCGACTACGGCGCGATCGGCGACGCCCGGCTGGTGCTGCGGCAGTTGATCGACGAGGTGCGACGCCAGGCGGGCCCGGACGGACCCGCGGGCAGGGAGGGCGTGGCCGATGACGTGGCCTCGTGTAGAGCGGAGTTCATGAAGGAGTGGACGCCGCACCTGCACTCGGACGAGGTGCCGATCAGCCCGTACCGCGTGCTCACCGAGCTCACCCGCGCCATCGACCCGCGCAACGCCATCGTCACCCACGACTCCGGGTATCCGCGCGAGCAGTTCGTGCCGTTCTGGCCGGCCGACACGCCCCACTCCTACATCGGCTGGGGGAAGTCGACGCAGCTCGGCTACGGGCTCGGCCTGGCGCTCGGCGCCAAGCTGGCGGCGCCCGAGCGGCAGGTCGTCAACGTCATGGGCGACGCCGCCTTCGGGATGGCCGGCCTGGACATCGAGACCGCGGCCAGAAACGGCATCGGCATCATGACCGTCGTGCTCAACAACGGCGTCATGACCCACTACGACAGCTACATGCCCTACACCAGCGAGCATTACGGTACCAACGCCCTGGGCGGCGACTACGCCAAGATCGCCGAGGGGCTGGGCGCCCACGCGGAGGTGGTCACGACCCCGGATCAGCTCGGCGCGGCGATCAGGCGCGCCGCCGAGGTCAACCGGACCGGCCGCCCGGCGCTGATCGAGGCCAAGACCAAGGTCGAGGAGACGGTCGCCCGCTACTACCGGAAGTAGCTCACCCCGGCGTCAAGTGAGCCCCAGGGCGCGCAGGTTGCGGTAGCTGGTCTCCAGGCACGCGAACGGGTCCTGTCCGTAGCAGTCGTCCTGCTCGACGAACGCCCATTCGATGTTGGCAGCCCGGCACGCGGCCACGATCTTCGGCCAGTTGAGGTTGCCCTCGCCCACCTCGACGAAGCGCTGCGAGCGGTCCGGCGCCATAGCCATGTCCTTGAAGTGTACGATGGTCTGCCTGCCGCGCAGATCCTCGATCCACTGCACGGGGTCGGCGCCGCCGGCCACCAGCCAGTAGACGTCCAGCTCCGCCTTCAGCGCCGCCGCCGGCACCCCGTCGTACAGCTCGGCCAGCCATGTGCGGCCACCTGCGCGCACCAGCTCGTGATTGTGGTTGTGGTAGGAGAAGTCGATCCCGGCCGCGGCCAGCCGCTCGGCGACCGGGCCCAGCTCCGCGGCGAAGCGCTCGATTCCTCCGGCTTCGCGGTACTCATCGGGCAACCCGCCGATGGCTGCGTGCCGGCACCCCCAGCCCTGGTGGACGTCGATCATGCGGTCCAGATCGGTGAGGAACTCGTCCCACCCGAAGTGCGTCGCGGCGATCTCCAGCCCGTGCTCGGAGGCGAGTCGCGCCACGTCGGCCGGATCGACCGGACCGAAAGCTGACACCTGCACGCCGGAGTAGCCGGCGGCGCGCACCTTCGCGAACGTCTCCGCCACGTCGGCGGCGGTGTCGGTATGGCCGCGCACGGTAAAGAGCTGCGCTCCGATTCTGAGGTCGTTCACTTCGTTTCTCCTGTATTCACGTGCGCCGCCTGCAGCGCGTCCCGTATCGAGTCGGCGACCTGGGCAGCCAGCACTCCGGCTCCGGTCTCGGTGAAATGGACGTTGCGCGGCGGCTGCAACTCGGTCATGCGAGGCAGCGCCAGCGCGTACAGATCGTCCACGACGATCCCGCGCGCCGCGACGATCCGCGCGGCGGCCTGGTTGTAGCGCACCACGTCGGCGGGCGATCGCGACGGCGTGCCCTCCTGAACCGGCGTCGTGGTCGCCCAGATCAGCGCCGCGCCGGTCGCCGCCAGCCGGTCGAACAGCGTTTCCAGGTTGTGCTCGTACTCCTGGATCCCGACCTGCTGGATGCCCGCCGCCTGCACCTGGGTGATGTCGTGGATACCCCAGTTGCAGTGGATGACCCGCCACCGGCCGTCACCGAGCCAGCCGTCCAGCTCGGCCAGGCTGTGGCGGGTCGACCGGCAATTGGCCGGCGGGCGATGCACGCACGCCTCTCCGGCCAGCAGGCGGCGCACCGGCGCCGTGTAGGACATCGAGATCGAGTCGCCGAGCAGCAGCACGCGCGGCAGCGCCGGATCGTCGGCGACCCAGGCGAACTCGGGGCGTTCGCGCCACTCCTCGGGCACCAGCCCCCACCACTCCGATTCCGTCATCGCGGGCAACCGTACCCGACCGCGGACACGCATGCCAGACGCAACCCGTGTTGACAGCACGGGCGCACGCCCGTAGAAAGGGTGATCCGCCCTCCCCTCCCGTCATGAGCACGGCCAGCACTCTCGACCGCAGGACCCTCCGCGCGCTGCGCAGCGAGCGCCTCCGCAGGGCGCGCCGCTACCTGATGCTCTACGGGTTCTGCGTCATCCCGGTCGCCGCGCTGTTGGTCTTCCACTACATCCCCATCTACGGGATCCTGCTGGCGTTCAAGGACTTCAAGTACAACCTGGGGATCCTGGGCAGCCCCTGGAACGACTTCCAGCACTTCCGCGACCTGTTCACCGACCCGTTCTTCCCGCGCATCGTCCGCAACAGCATCATCATCAGCGTCCTCAAGATCATCTTCGCCTTCCCGGCGCCGATCCTGCTGGCGATCCTGATCAACGAGATCCGCACCTCCTCGCTGAAGCGCACGATCCAGTCGATCTCCTACCTGCCCCACTTCATGTCGTGGGTGGTGCTGGCCGGCATCATCGAGGAGTTGCTCTCCCCGCAGCGCGGCCTGCCGCTCTTCTTCGCCACCCTCTTCGGCGCCGATCGGGTACCCGATCTGCTGGCGGATCCGGAATTCTTCCGCGCGATGCTGGTGATGACCCACATCTGGCAGGCGATCGGCTGGGGCAGCATCATCTACTTCGCGGCGATCTCCAACATCGATCCGGAGTTGTACGAAGTGGCCGCCCTGGACGGCGCCGGCCGCGTGCGCATCGCCTGGCACATCACGGTGCCGTCGCTGGTGCCGGTGATCACCGTGGTCTTCATCCTGCAGATCGGCCGCCTGCTCTCAGCCGGCTTCGATCAGATATTCAATCTCTACCACCCGCTGGTCTACGAGGTGGCCGACATCCTGGACACCTACGAGTACCGGGTCGGCATCGTGCGCGGCGAGTTCGGCATCGGCACGGCGGTCGGCCTGTTCAAGAACGTGATCGGCGTGACGCTCCTGGTGGGCGCCAACCTGATCATCAAGCGGTACAACCAGTATGGCATCTGGTGAGCTGACGCCGTCCGCTCCCGCCATCGGCCCCGGCGGCTCCTGGCTGCGGCGGCGCACGCTCGGGGAGTCGGCCTTCAGCGTCCTCAACGTGACGGTGCTGCTGCTGTTCTGCTTCACCATCGTCTACCCCTTCTGGCGCGTGATCCTGACCTCCTTCGCCGGCCCGCAGGAGCTGGTGCACCTGGGCTTCAAGTTCTGGAACGACAACTGGTCGACCTATGCCTACCAGTATTCGGTCTCCAGCTACGGCAACGTCCGCGTCGGCTACCTCAACTCCATCCTGCGGGTCGTGCTCGGCACCGTGCTCACCCTGGCCTGCACCCTGCTGATGGCCTATCCGCTGTCCAAGCGCGACCTGCCGGGACGGACGGTGCTGACGCTGTACGTCGTGATCACGCTGTTCTTCGGCGGCGGGCTGATCCCGCTCTATCTGGTGGTGCGCAAGCTGGGGCTGATGGACACGCGCTGGGCGCTGGTGCTGCCGGTGATGGCCAACGGCTTCTACATCGTGATCATGCGCAACTTCCTGATGACCCTGGACCTGGCGTACGAGGAGGCGGCCCTGATCGACGGCGCCAACTACCTGCAGGTGCTGGCCCGCATCGTCGTGCCGCTGTCCGCGCCGGTCATCGCCGTGGTGGTGCTGTGGGCGTCGGTCCAGCACTGGAACGAATGGTTCCATGCCATGCTCTTCACCAAGAGCCGCGACAAGCACGTGCTGCAGTTCCTGCTGCGCCGCATGCTGCAGGACATGACCGCCGTGCGCCTGGAGATGGCGTCGTTCGAGGAAGAGGTGGACCTGCTGCCGCTGCCGTCGGTCCGCGCCGCGATCACGGTGCTGACCATCGGGCCGATCATCCTGCTCTACCCCTTCATCCAGCGGCACATGGTCAAGGGCATCTTCATCGGCTCCCTGAAAGGCTGAGCGATTCGCTGTAGCATGCAGACCCAGAGTGCAACCTTGCACGCCGGCCGCTCAGGCCGGCAGACACCCGCATCGACAGGAGGACCACAGATGCGACACAGAACCCTAGCGATCGCGCTGGTGCTGGCCTTGGCCGTTCCCGCGGCGCTGCTGGCAACGGGCGAAGAGGAGATGGCCGCCGCCGAGGACGCCCACCTGGAGATCACCTGGCTGGGCGACTCGCCCGACGAGTCGTGGTGGATCGGCCAGCTCGAAGAGATGTTCAACGTGACCATCACGCTGGACGGCACCGCCCGCTTCGACGGCGAGCGCGAGCGCATCATCGTGGCCGCGGGCGAATTCCCGGACACCGGGGCGCCGTGCTGCCTGAACACGCTGACGCTGTACGAGGACCAGGTGATCCGCAGCCTGCCCGAGGACATGCTGCGCACCCACGCGCCCGACTACGCGCGCGCCATGGACGAGCGCTACCCGGCGATCTGGACGATCTACGCGGCGTCGGACATGGAAGGCGAGCAGATGGCGATGGGCGCCATCGCCGAGGGCTCGATGGCGTCGGTGTTCCACCTGTTCACCCGCAAGGACTGGCTGGACGCGCTGGGCGTGGAGCTGCCGGACTACGACGAGACCAAGGTCTACCTGAACCGCGGCATCCACTACTACGAGAACGACGCGCTGACCCTGGACTGGCTGGAGAACCTGCTGGTCGCCTACCGCGACGGCGATCCGGACGGCAACGGCAAGAACGACACGATCCCGTACGGCGCGTACTCGCTGGGCGGTCCCTATGGCTCGTGGCCGTGGGGGGCGATCCAGGGCGCGCTGGGCGTGCCGACCACGAACCTGGACCGCAACCACTACGTCGACGGCGAGCTGTACATTGTCCACGTCAGCCCGCGCTTCAGGGAGTTCACGGAGCTGGTGGCACGCTGGTGGGACATGGGGCTGATCGACAGCGAGTTCTTCACCATCGACCGCGGCGCGAGCTGGGAAAAGGCGGCGACCGGCGCGTTCGGGGTCTACCCCTCCAACTACAACTACGTCGGCCGGGTGCCGGCGCGTCCGCCGGACAACATGATCAGCGACGAGGACGTGGCGAACGGCGTCGAGCTGGTGATGTTCGCGCCGATCGGACCGCGCGGCGAGCAGTTCGCCGGCATGTACGGCACCTCCTACGTGCGCGGACAGGTGCAGGTGATGAACAAGAACCTCGACGACGCCAAGACGGCTCGGATCATGGAGATCGTCAACACCAAGTACCGACTCAACGACGGCACCACCGAGGGCATCGACCTGTGGATCCAGTGGGAGTACAACCACGGTGAGGAAGGCGTCCACTGGGAATGGGCGGGCGAGCCCTACAAGTCGCAGACGCGCAGGATCCCGGCCGACCAGCGGCCCGAGGGCGCGGCGGGACGCGGCGGCTTTCCCACCAACTACCCGAACTACAGCCCGGTGGAGAGCTTCGCGTTCACCTATCCCCCGCAGCAGACCGACTGGATCCTCAACCACCTGTTCGGCGACCGCGTGCGGGGGCAGACGTTCGCCACCGAGTACTTCGACATCTTCAACGAGACCGACTTCCGGGAGGTCCGGGGGCGCCGCGGCGAGGCGCTGCAGACCATGGCCGCCGAGTTCTTCGCCAAGGCGGTCACGGGAGAGATCGACATCGACGCGGAGTGGGACGACTACGTCGCCCGATGGATGGAAGCCGGCGGCGACGAGCTGATGGCGGAGATCGCCAAGATGCCGCGCTGGTCGGACTTCTTCTAAACGCCGATCCGACTCACGTGATCACCGCGCCTTGCTCCGAGCGGGGCGCGGTTTTCTTTGCCCTCAGGGCAAATGGATGATGTCGAGCCTGACCCGCGCGACGCCGGCCTTCACCATGTCCAGGTCGTTGGCGGCGCCGTTCGACAGGTCGATGACGCGACCCGCGACGTGCGGACCACGGTCATTGATGCGCACGACGGTGGATGCGCCGGTGTCCAGCCGGGTCACCCGCACCAGCGTCCCGAACGGCAGCGTGCGGTGCGCGGCGGTGCGCCCGTGCATGTCATAGATCTCGCCGTTCGCCGTCTTGTTGCCGTGGAACCCCGGCCCGTACCAGGAAGCGACGCCCATCTGCTCCTCCGGAGCCATCCAGGTGGCGCAGCCCGCCACGGCCAGACAACAGACGACACCCGCACACAGGATCCGTCGCACCTTCATGTTCTAGCCTATCGGCACGATCGCACCCGAGTCACAGCGAAGCTGATACGATCGGCGCATGACAACGACTGACGCTGCCCGTGAGCTGGAACGCCGCATCATGGCCGCCTCACCGGAGCAGGTAGCGCTGCTGGAGAGCGCGCACGCCGAGGGGCTCATGGAGCTCGCGCCCGTGGTGCTGCCCGTGAACCCGCTCGGCGACAACGACCACATGGGGTGGCCGGTGGCGGCCGCTGCCGGAGACGCCATCGTCGTCATCCATCGCCGCATCCCCGGCCACAACCCCAAGGGGGCCGGCCGTGGCGGCGCCGACTCGACCTTCTCCATGGCGACCCGCTCGACCGACGGCGGCGCCACCTGGAGCGAGTCCTGCGACCTGCGCGACGCGATGGGCGCCGAGCGCAACCGCGGCGGCGAGCTGCCGCTGTCGCACCGCTACAAATTCGGACCGTTCAACCCCGGCACGCAGGGCTACAAGCTGCACCTCAACGCCATCGGAACCGCCGGCGACGGCACGGTAGTGGTGCTCTGCAACTACGGGGCGTTCCGGTCGGAGGACGCAGGCGTCACCTGGGAGCACCAGAGCGAGCCGTTCCGGGAGGACACCACCGGGGGCGACATCGTCTACCTCGGACCCCGCATCATCGACCACCCCGAGCACGGCCTGCTGGCATTCGGCAACACCGTCGGCTACGTGCCAGCCGGCACCGAGGGCGCCAAATATTCCCAGAACGCCGTGGACGCGCCCGGCGACCATGGCCGCCCGTTCCTGGTCGTGCTCCGCTCCGGTGACGGCGGACGGTCGTGGGAGCGGATCGACCACCGGCTGCCGGACTGGGCGGCGCAGCACGAGCCGGCCGCCCTGCTCCACGAGGACCTCCTGTGGGTGATCGGCCGCGACCAGATCACCGGCACCGATCACGTGCAGATGCGCTTCCGCTCCCTCGGCGACCCGGTGGACACACAGCGCACCAACATGCGCAACCGCCGGAGCATCGACACGGTCGACCTGGACTTCAACCCGGTCACCGGCCGCCTGGAGGTGGTGCGCTCCAAGCGCGAGGCGATGCGCGTCGACCTGTGGAGCATCGACCCGGCCGACTGGGATTCGGCCGAGTGGCGGCTGGAAGCGACCCTGTACCGCCGCGGCGGCAGCTTCTACCGCGACGGAGACGGCTTCCATCCCGCGGGCGCGATCATCGATGCCGCGGCCGGCGTGCAGCACGTCTTCATCTACATGGGCCACCCCAACGGGCCGGCCGGCTCGTTCCGGCTTACCCGCACGCTGGACACGCCGCGCCTGGCGGAGTTCCTGCGCTCCGCGTAGCGCCTCACCATCGCGACGGCATGCTGAAGACCCTGCGCTCGGTCATGCGCTTCCGCCGCCGCGGACGCACCCGCGGCGAACGGTTGCGCGCGCGGGCGGTGAACATCGCCGACCTGCGCCTGCTGGCGCGGCGCCGCCTGCCGCGCGGCGTGTTCGGCTACATCGACGGCGGCGCGGAGGACGAGATGACGCTGCGCGCCAACACGCTCGCCTACCGCCGGCGGCGCTTCGCGCCGCGGGTCCTCCGCGACATGTCCGTGGTCGACACCACCACCACGCTGCTCGGGCAGCCGCTGTCCATCCCCCTGGTGTTGGCCCCCACCGGATTCACCCGCATCGCCGATTCCCAGGGGGAGCTGGCCGTGGCGCGCGCCGCCGCCCGCGCCGGCCTGCCCTACGGCCTGTCCACGGTGAGCACCCGCTCCATCGAGGAGGTGGCGGCGGTCGGCGGCGGGCCGCTCTGGTTTCAGCTCTACTTCCAGCGCGACCGCGGCCTGGTACGCGAGCTGGTGGAGAGGATCGCCGCCGCCGGCTACGCCGTGCTGATGCCCACGGTGGACATCGCCGCTCCGGGAGGCCGCGAGCGCGACGTCCGCCACGGCTTCACGCTGCCGCCGCAACTGGAGCTCTCCACGCTGCTCGACGGCCTGCGGCGGCCGGGCTGGACCTGGGACTTCGTCCGCTCCGAGCCGATCACCTTCGCCAACTTCAGCGGCCGGGCGTCCGCGGACGGCTCCACGGCGGTGGCGCTGTCGCAGTACATCAAGCACCAGTTCGACCCCACCGTGAACTGGCGTGACCTGGACTGGCTGCGTTCGATCTGGGACGGGCCGCTGGTGGTCAAGGGGATCCAGAGCGTGGCGGACGCGCGGCTGGCCGCCGAGCGCGGCTGCGAGGCGATCGTGCTGTCCAACCACGGCGGACGCCAGCTCGAAGGGGCGCCCGCGCCGGTCGACCTGGTGGCGCCGGTCGTGGACGCGGTGGCCGGCAGGACGGCCGTGATCTGCGACGGCGGCGTGCGCCGCGGCGGCGACATCGTCAAGGCGATCGCCCTGGGCGCCGACGCCTGCATGGCCGGCCGCTTCTACCTGTACGGCCTGGGCGCCGGCGGCGAGGCCGGCGTCGACTACGCCATCGAGCTCTTGACCGCGGAGGTGCGGCGCACGATGACCCTGCTCGGCTGCACGGCCGTAGACCAGATCGGCCGAGACTACCTCATGCCGTAGCGGCCTGGCTGCCGGGACGCCGCTTCGGGTCCGCGGCGGTCACCAGCGCCTTGGCGTAGGCCACCGCCCAGGCGGTCGCCAGCTTCTTGTCCCATTCCTGCTCGATGTCCAGGATCGGGATGTGGTCGATGTTGAGCACTCCGTCGTAGCCGGCGGCCTCCAGCGCGGCGACGACCGCCCCCATGTCCATGTCGCCGTCGTCCAGGAAGGTCTCCAGGTACTCGCCGCGCGCCGGGATCGGACCGATCACGTTGCGGAAGTGGACGTTGAAGATGCGCTCGCGGCCGAAGTGGGCGATGCCGGCCACAACGTCCTCACCTGACTCGTAGCGGGTGCCGACGCAGTAGGTCATGCCGTTGTTCGGGCTCGGGAACTCGGCGAACAGCCGGTCGAAGGCCGCGAAGCTGTTCAGCACGTGCGGGACGCCGCGGTACACCGGGATCGGCGGGTCGTTGCCGTGCTGGCAGAGGCGGACCCCCGCCTCCTCCGCCACCGGCAGCGCCGCTTCGTAGACGCGGCGGTAGCCGTCCCAGATCCGCTCCGGCTCGACGGCGCCGAGCGGTGCGTCCATCACCCGGTCGGCGTCGGCGAAGTTGATGCCGGGCCGGCCGTAGCCGCCGCGCCCGCGCGCCACGGTGTGTCCGGGAGGTCCCGCCGGCGGCAGGTACTGGGCGTTGTTGGGCTTGATGCCCACCAGCGGGATGCCCGCCTCGCCGACGTTACGGATCAGCTCGCAGAGCCGGCCGATCTGGCGGTCGGCTCCGGGGCGGCCGTAGTAGGCATCCCAGAGGTGCTCGATCGCGGCGTTGGCGACGTTGATCCGCAGCCCGAACCCGGCGTAGCGCTCGACCACAAGGCGGGCCGATGCGGCCGTCAGCGACCCGGAGGCGCGGTACTCCTCCAGGTACTCCAGCCTCAGGTCGACGTCGTCGACGCCGATCTGCTTCAGAAACCGCAGGCCTTCGTCGCTGGTGTCCTTGGCGAACACTCCTACGCGCATGGCTCCACCTCCAGGTCGGTGACGAGCGTGTGCTCCGCCGCGGCCTCGGTCAACAGCAGCAGGCGGTAGGCCGGCTCCTTGGTGCCCATGACGAAGTCCTCCCCGCCCTCCTCCGCCTGCGGCCGCCAGCGCGGCGTGACCGTGAGGCGGCCATGCGGGCCCGCGGTGACCCAGCCGCGCTCGCACCGTTCCCACGGGTAGCGGCTGTGCAGGCAGAAGCCGACCGGCAGCGGCCGTTCCAGTTGCAGCCGGTCGGTGACCGCGAGACGCCGCGGATCGTCAGAGTCCAGCAGGCGTTCGGCGCCGGTGACCGGATCGGGCCAGACTCCGTTCAGGTCGACCCGGCAGTGCAGACGCTCCTCGTCACCTTCACCCTCGGCGACGGTGGCGACCGGGCACGGATTGAGCTGCCGCATCGGCGTGCCGTCGGCCGCGTGCGGGACGGCCAGGTTGTGGTAGCGCGCGTGCTTGATGGTGGCCGAGCGAGGATCGACGTACGGCATCTGGCCGCGGTCGACCGCCAGCTCGTCGCCGAACGCCTCCAGCACGAAGCTGCCGCGGTCGTCGTGGCCGTGGCCGGCGCCGGCCGGGCCGCCGATGATCTGCACCCGCACCGGCCCGTCCGGGGTCGGGCGGTTCGAGCACAGCAAGCCGGTCACGGTCAGGTTGTTGAACACGGGCGGGCGCGCTGCCGCCGCCGGCAGCTCGTCCGGTCCGTAGATGATGTTGAGCTCATGCTCCGGGGCGTAGTTGGCGCGAGGCAACTCCTCCTTGACGCCGGCCAGCAGTGCCGGCACGGCCGGATCGTCCGACAGCCGGCACAGCAGGCCCAGCGACCCGGAGGCCACGCACACGCCGGCCCGGCCCCCGTCGGAGTGTTTGATGACCGCGCCCACCGGCAGCTCGGTGCTGAGCATGGCCGTGATGTAGTCCACGGAGCGGATGGCGACCTCGGGAACGATCGACTCCAGCGGGACGCCACGGTGCCGGGCGTAGACCGCATAGCCGGCCAGCGCCTGCTGCAGTGCCCCGGTCGCATAGCCGATGCCCTCGTACGTCCCTCCGTCGGCCGCGTAGTAGGCGCGCACGGTCTGGTCCAGCGCTTCCCGGAACGGCTCCAGGAATTCGCCGCCGTACGGCCAGTGCCGGGCCAGGGCCACGCTGACGACGATGCCGCCGAACGCGAAGAAGATCCCCTGGTTGTTGCCGCGCACATACGGATAGCGCATCAGCGTCTGCTGGATCCACGGCATCGCCTTGATCGACACCGCCTGCGCCAGCAGCTCCTTGCCGGCTTCGGTGAGCAGCGATCCGGCCCAGTCCCAGGCGAAGATGCAGTTGATCGCGACCCGGTACTCGCTGAAGCAGCGCGTCTCCCAGCTCGATCCCGGCATGCCGCTCATGAAGCCCGGCGTCCAGACGTCGCAGTGCGCGGCGGCCAGCGCGTGGTGCAGCGCGATCCGCATCAGCTCCCGGTCGCCGTCCAGCAGGCCGACGAAGGCGCAGATGCGCATCGCCGCGATGTCGATCCAGTGGTGGGGCGTGTTGAGCCCGTCGCCGCGGTGGCCGTTGCGCACCGGGAAGTTGTTGATGGTCTGGCCGATGCCGCGCCACGGCTCGCTGCCCCGGAACGAGCGGGCTACGTCGCGCAGGCGGTCGTACACCGGTCCCCAGGTGGGCCCCCGCACGCGCGCCCGAAGCCGTTCCAGGTCGGCGGCGTCGAAGAACAGGCCGAGCTGCGGCTCGGCCGGAGCCCCGCCGGCGCCGTCGGGCAGCAGCAGGTCGTGCCAGTCGTCGGGATACGGCAGGACGCGGGCGCGGCGGGCGTCGCGCGCGGCGCTGTCGGTGACGCCGAGCCAGAACAGGTCGGCCACGCCCGGCAGCTCCCCGGGATCGGTGAGCTCGATCTCCAGGGCGGAGATCCGGCGCCCGCCGATCTTCCCTTCCAGTTCCTGGCCGGCGTCGATGCCCGCCGCCCCGTCCACGATCACGCGGGGCGAGCCGTCCACGGTCGCCCGTACGGTGATCGCCGTCGACCGCATGGACTGCACGCAGAGCACGAGCAGGTCGTAGCCGTCCACGTCGATATCGACCTGCCGGCGCAGGACCATGGCCAGCGGGCGGCCGCCCGGCCACGTGCACTGGATCGAATGGAACGTCTCCCTGAGCTCGCCGGAATCGGCGCCGCCGATCGTCCAGTCCGCGAGCGGGTGCCGCCGCGGATCGAACATGCGGACCAGGATCGCCTCGCCCTCGCTGTGCCGTATCGGATATAGCCGTCGACTCACGATCGTCCTCCTTCGCGCCGGCGTCCCGCCGGCAGCGTCATTAGGCCGGAGCCCTCTGCCCGCCCGGCCGCGGTCGCCAGCCTCGTGCCACCCAGGGCGGCCGCGACGGCGGCGGCGCCGCCGGCATCCAGGATCGCCGCGAGCAACACGCCGTCCGTCGCACAGCCCCACGCCTCCATCCCGCCGTCGCCGCACGCGACGCGCACCGTCCGGCCGACGGCCGTGGTCACTTCCACCGCGAGCTCCAGGGTGTCCAGCCGGCTCGGCGGCGGCGGAAGACCGGCGCCCGGCGGTGCGGTCTGCACCACGGAAAGCAGCCGGTGGCGACGGCCGGCCGGGGTCGCGAACGCGGCGCGCCAGGCGGGCACGTGGTCGCCGCCGTCGATTCGGTGCACGGCGTCCTGAGCGGCGCTGAGCTCGAATCCTTCGTCCCGGTCCAGGGCGAAGGTCGTGACGCGCACCGACGCGCCGGCGGGGCTGCGCGCGGCGCAGCTCCGGCTGTCGACGCGCCACGGCGTCAGGCTGTGCCAGCTCAGCACCGCCGGCTCCTCCGCGCCGAAGGCGGCCGTATCGTCGACGATCAGCAGGTCCGGCCGGATCAGCAGCAGCCGCCGCAGCGCCTGCTCCACGCCGCCCTCCCACGCGCTGGCGGCGTCGCTCTCGGTCGCGGCGAACACACCCGCATCGGCGGCCATCAGCAGCCGCGCGCCGGCGCCGGCGCGCCCCTCGTCCTGGCTGCGGCCGCCCGGCGTGAGCGTGTTGTAGGCGGCGGTGCGCGCGGTGTGCTCGTAGCGCGAGTCGAGATAGGCGACGTGGAAACGGTGCAGAAGCAGTGGCTCTCCCCAGCCGCTCACCGCGACGGCGTTCTTGCGCTTCCAGGTGTGGCCGCGCGGGTCCCACAGGCCGCTTTCCAGCGTGACCTCCGGGGCCCGGGCGTCGGCGTTGCGCAGGAACACCCAGCCGCCGTCCCGGTATGCCGACAGGGGACGCCGCGGCGGCGGCAGCGCCTCGACCCGCTCTGCCTGCGCCCAGAGCGCGTCCAGTCCCAGCACCCCGAACTCCGCCCAGTTGCGTTTCCCGAAGATGTCGGCAAGCGCCGATGACGGCACGCACTGGTCGCGGAAGCCGTCGTCACCCAGCAAGCCGGCGGCGAATGCCGCGCCCAGCGGGCTGATCGTCTGCTCGATGTCGCGGGAGAAGCGCAGGCAGGCGAGCGCCCGCTCGAACACTAGCTCCCGCGCCGGGACGCCCAGGCAGCGCGCCGCCGCGTGGTAGCTGGCGAGCGCCGACCCCAGCGTGCCGAGCCCGTAGGCGTTGCCCTCCACGTAGGTCCCGTCGGCCCGCGTCTGATCCATCATGCCGCCCGACAGCCGGTCGATGTAGTCGGCGACGGCGGCGCGGGCCGCCGCGTCGTGCGGGTCGGCGGCCGTGGCCAGCGTGCCCAGGATCGCGCCCTTCATGAAGCGCACCCCCTGGTTCATGGAGACCAGCCGGTGCCCCCGTGCCACATACGGCTCGATGTACGGCAGCCCCTTGGTGAGGATCGCCCCCCGGATCAATTCCCTCCCCGCGGGCGTCAGCGCGTGCCAGGCGAAGTCCAGCAGCAGCGACGCCTTGATGGTGGCCACGTTGGGGGCGAAGGCGGTGTGCCGCCACGGCGAATCGGGAAACCGGTCGGTGAAGCCCTCCGACCAGTGCTGCATCTGCGCCATGACGACCGCGTAGCTGGCGGCTTGGCGCAGGTAATCGGCGTTGCCGGTCAGCAGCCCCTCAATGGCCAGCGCCATGCCGTCGTTCGCCAGGTCCACCCGCTCGTCGGCGTCGCGGCCGAACCGGTCCGGCGCGTACAGCCAGTGCTGCCGCAGGGTGTCACGTGGATCCAGCGCGGATTGAGCGGCGGCACGATCGGCGTCCTCGGCCACGATCGCGGCGTAGGGCGGCGCCGCACGGATCTGCCGCAGCCGCTCCAGGTCCTCGGCGTCCAGCAGCAGCCCCAGCCCCGGCTCGCAGGCCGCCGGCGGGCCGGCGTGGATCATCCCGGCAAAGGCATCCGCCGGCGGCTCCCACGCGGGCGCGTCGCGGCCCACCAGCAGCCAACGGAACCACGCGTCGCGGTCGCCGCCGGTCACCGCCCGGAGGGTGATGCGCATCCGTTCGAGCCGGTCGCCGGCAAGCGGCCCGTCGTACTCGTGCTTGCGGTTGCAGCCGGGCCGGTCCTCGACCACCGTCTGCTCGCGGCCGTCCACGGTTGCGTACACACTGACCCGCGTGTCGGTGTCCAGCCGTATCGCCAGGCTCAGCCGCGAATACCCCCGGATCGACAGGTCGTAGGCGCGGGTCAGCTCCACGGCGCCGGTGCCGGACCAGCACAGCTCGTTGCCATGGTGGCCGTGGTGGCTGCGCCAGCGCGGACCGCCCGGCGGCGCCGGCCAGCGCCGGTCGGCGGCGAAGGTCCCGTCCCAGAACACCTCGATCACGGCCTCGCTGCCGTTCACGGGCACCGGCGCGGCCGGCCAGCCGAGGCTCGCCTTGTCCACGGTCACTCCAGCCCGATGGAGCCGTCTCCCTGCACGATGATCGGCCGGTCGTACGGGCGCGGGGGCAACTCGGCTGCCGCCTCCTCGTCCAGCTCGATGCCGATGCCGGGCGCTTCCGGCAGCTCCAGGTAGCCGTCCCGGATCACCGGCAGGGGCGCCAGGATGCTGCGCGCCACGTCGTCGTAGGGAAAGCAGTTGCACTCCTGGATCAGGAAGTTGGGGATGGCGGCGTCGACGTGCGCGTTCACCAGCAGCGATACCGGGCTGCACGCCTGGTGCGGCGCGACGGTGATGTGGGCGGCCTCCGCCATGGCGGCCAGCTTGAAGGTCTCCAGGATGCCGCCGTTGGCGGTCGGCTCCGGCTGGATGATGTGCACGGCGCGCAGCTCGATCAGGTCGCGCATGTTGGAGCGCGTCACCGCCCGCTCACCGGCGGCGATCGGGATCGTGGTCTTCTCCTTGGCTTCCAGCAGCGACCGCGGGCTCTCCGACAGCGCCGGCTCTTCCAGGAAGTAGATGCCGAGCGGGGCGAGCTCGCCGGCCAGCTTGACCGCCTCCACCGGGCTGAAGCTGCGGCCGTGGTAGTCCAGGCAGATGTCGACGTCCGGCCCGACCTGCTCGCGCACGGCGCGCACGCGGGCGACCGAGCCGCGGATCACCTCCGTCTCCCCCATGGCGCCGTAGTCCGGCGGCTGCGGACTGAACTTGAGCGCCCCGAACCCGCGCGCCACCACCGCGCCCGCGGCGACCGCCGGATCGGGATCGTCCCCCTTCAGCCCGGAATACAGGCGTACCCGGTCGCGGGTCGGTCCGCCCAGCAGGCGGTACACGGGCGCCCCCAGCCGCTTGCCGGCGATGTCCCACAGGGCGTGCTCGATGGCGCTGAGCGCCGACAGCTCGGCGGTGCCCAGCGGATAGCGCAGGCCGCGGTAGACGCGCTGCCAGTTGCGGGTGACGGCCGCCGGATCCTCGCCGATCAGCGACCGGGCGAACTTGCCCACGCACGCGGCGATCGGCTCGTCCAGGCTGTGGAACCCCTCGCCCAAGCCGCGCATTCCGGTGTCGGTCTCCACCACCACGAACACGTAGTTGCTCTGCACCATGACGTCGGCGCCCTTGCCCACGGTCACGGTACGGATTCGCTCTATGCGCATGACCGCCCTCGATTGCTTGACATCGCTTCGCGCTCCTTCCGAGCATCTTGCATCTTGTATCGATTCAGGAGAAGACGATGAAACGGATCCCCCTCGCCATCGGTATCGCATCGCTGACCGCGGTGTTGTCGATCGCAGCACCCGGCGAGGTGCGCGTCACCATCGAGAACGTCTCCGCCGGCAGCAGCCTGCCCACCCCGCTGGCGCCCGGGGTCTGGGCGGTGGTGGCGCCGGGGACGCCCAATCCGCTGTTCGCCGCCGGCGAGCCGGACGGCGGCCTGGGGCTGGAAGCACTGGCCGAGGACGGCAACCCCGCACCGCTGGCCGCCGCCCTGGCGAGCAACGCCGACGTGACGGCGTCCGGGGTATTCAACGTCCCCGACGGCGCGGACGGTCCCGGACCGTTGCTGCCGGGCGGCAGCTACTCGTTCACGGTCGACGTCACGATGGGCACGCGGCTGTACTTCGCCACCATGTTCGTGCAGTCCAACGACCTGTTCTATGCCCCCGGCGACGGCCTGGAGCTGATGGGCAAGGACGGCATGCCGATGACCGGCGACATGACGCCGATGGTGCAGCTCTGGGACGCCGGAACCGAACAGAACGAACCTCCCGGCACCGGCCTGAATCAAGCGCCCCGGCAGTCGGGAGCGAATACCGGTCCGGCGGAAGACGGCATGGTGCAGGAGATCGTGACGGGCGACACGTATCCCGCCACGGACACGGTGATCAGGGTGACCATCTCCGCAGCGACGAACTGACCACCCGGTCCACGGCGGCGGAACGCCGGCTCAGCCGATCAGGGCGAGCGCCCGCTCCAGCGGCACCTCGCCGAACGACTGCTCCGGAATCGAGCCGCGGGCGACGACGCGCAGCCAGTGGCCGCGCACAGCGCTGTCGTCCGGCGGCAGGGAGTCGATCACGGCACGGGCCCACTCGGCCGGCTCGGCGCGGCTGCAGGCTACCGCGAGCGTGGGCTGCTCGGCCGTCCCGGTCGCCGAGTACGTGTAACACCGCCGGATGGTGCGCCGCGCGCTCGCCATCTGCACCGGCGCGAACTCCGCGCTTCCGGCGGTCCCGGCCGGGACCAGCAGCACGTTGATCGCCCGGTCCAGGATCGCGTCGAGCGTCGCTCCGGCATCGCCTGCGACCGGCACGTTCTTGTGCCCGGGCCAGACGTCGAGCATGGAGTAGGAAGCGGCCGGGGTTCGGCGCTGGAACGTAAAGTAGTCGGGATAGGCGAAGAACTCGTCGCCGGATTCTCGATAGCGGTCGTAGAACGCGGTCGTGTGTGCCAGCAACAGCAGGCTGGCGCCCAGCCCGTCGAGGCCTCCGGGAGCGAACACGCCCACGCGATCGGTCGCGCTGAGGCCGCGGAAGAAGCGGTCGTGAGGCACCTCCTCCCGCTGGAGCATGATACGGAAGTCGGATCCCCGGAGAAAGCTGCTGTGCATGCCCGTCGCCGCCCACCCATTCAGAGCCACGGATCGCGTCCCGTCAAGCTCTCGCGCGATATGCCGCCACGACTTGCGGCATGGTAGGTTGCTTGTCGTGGAGCAGCCGGCACAGATCAGGGAGACGGTTATCCGCCGCATGACGCGCCTCGCGGCAGCCCACGGCGCCGTGAACCTGGCGCAGGGGTTCACCGACGAAACGCCGATCTACGACATGGTATGGAGCGGCGTCGCGGCTCTGCTCGGCGGCACGGAGGAGGGAGCGCGCCGCGTCGAGGCGCTGACCGCGCGGGAGCTCCTGCAGGAGACAGGGAACGCGGATGCCGATTCGCTCGATCGCCCCGTGAAAGAGCTGTTCGAGAGGCTGCGCGGCTCACGAGACGAGCTCAACCAGTACTCCTATCCGTTCGGACTCCCGGAGTTGCGGCATGCGATCGCCGACTACACGCAGGCGTGCCAAGGCTACCGGCCCGACCCCGAGGAGCAGATCACGGTCGTGCTGGGGGCAAGCGAGGGCATGGCCGCCGCGTTTCGCTCGCTGCTCGACCCGGGCGACGGCGTGGTGGTGATGCAGCCCTATCACGAGCTGTACCCGTCGCAGGCGGCGATCTTCGGGCTGGCGCCCCGCTTCGTGACCCTGCGCGAGGATCGCCGCGCCGGCACGTGGCGGCTGGACCGCGACGAGCTGCGCGCCGCCCTCACCCATCCCTCGGTCAAGGCGATCGTCGTGAACACCCCCCAGAACCCGACCGGCACGGTGCTGGACTCCGAGGACCTGGGATTCATCGCGGAGCTCTGCCGGACGCACGACCGGTTCGCGATCACCGACGAGATCTACGAGCACATCACGTTCGACGGCCATCGCCACCGCTGCCTGGCGCGCTTCGAGGGAATGGCGGACCGTACACTGGTGGTGAACGCGATCTCCAAGACCGGCCGCGCGACCGGCTGGCGCGTCGGCTGGGTGATCACGCCGCCGGACCGCACGCCGGCGCTGCGCGCCGTCCACGACAACCTCGTGGTGCAGGCGCCGACGCCGCTGCAGAAGGGGGCGGTGACGCTGCTGCGCCAGCCCCGGTCGTTCTTCGCCGGCATCGCCGAGGGCTATCGCGAGAAGCGGGACCTGCTGGTCGGCGGGTTGAGCGAGATCGGGTTCGCGGCGACCCCGCCGGAAGGCGCGTACTACTTGTTCGCGGACTACCGCGG
>JAPPNY010000174.1 GCA_028818385.1 Spirochaetaceae bacterium | reverse complement strand
ACGTGCGCACCACCGAGGTCTACCTGCGCGTGGATCCCACCGAGAAGCTGGAGGCCGTCGAAGCCGTGCTGCCGCCGGACCTCCGTCGCGGGCGGTTCAAGCCGCCCGACGCGCTGATCGCCTCGCTTCTGGCGCCGGGATAATGCGGAGCGATTCGCCCCTCAAAGCCTTACCTGATGGGACCTTCGGCTACATGACTCCGCATTATCCCGGACTCCGCATTAGAGCCGCAAATTCATGGGATCGGCGCCACCGCCCAGCGCATACGGCAGGATGTGGTCTATCTCGATCAGATGCCGTGAGTTGCAGCGGCGTCCGGTCTGCCGGTCGAGGTAGCTGCAGCGCCCGCCGTCCCGCTGCCACACCTGTCGCTTCACCGCCGCCGGAATCGCGCGGCCCGAAGCGCACGGCTTCGCGGTCGAAGTGGTGGCGGCCGGCGTCGTGCGGGCAGCGGCTGGTCGGTCCGTCGCTTCTTGCCGGGTCCGCGGAGCCACCGAGGCCGGCCTCGGGTGCGGCGTCCGCTCTTCCGCCCGCTCCGCTGTCGGAGTGGTGCCGGCGGCAGACGCCGTGTCGTGCCCGGGCGATAGCAGGGAAGGGGATGCCGGTTGCCGCGTCGCCCCCTCGGTCCCCTCCGCTGTCGGAGTCGCGTGGATGTGGACCGCGGCGTCCTGCGCCGCCGTAGCGTGGTCGCGTTCGCGCGCGGCCTGATCCTTCGCTGCCGGAGCGGGCCCGGACTCGCCCTGTGCCGCCTGGCTGCCGGTGCGCGCCCGGCGCGGCGGGCGGCTCGGGTCGTGGCGGTCGAGCGCCTCCTGCACGATGCGGCCGACGAGCTGCCCCACGGTCATGCGCGGGTCCACGTGCGAGAGCAACCCCCGCAGGTGCTCCAGTCCCTGCTGGCAGTCGGCGTCGATGACGGCCTTCAGCTCGTAGCGTCCATCGCCGAGCGGGCTCACCCGGTCGGCCGGCGGCGCCAGCTCCGGGTCCAGGTCGGCGAGCATGCGGCGGACCTGGCGCGCGCTCTTGCCGGACGCCTCCTCGACCAGCTTCTGCCTTCCTGCCGCATCCAGCACCAGCGGCGGCGCAGGCTCGCAGTGGCTCGGCGGAGCTGCCGTCGCGGCATCCGCCGCCGGATCGGCTGCCGACGCGACCTCGGCCTGCGCTGAGCCCATCGCACCGCCCCACAGCGCCGGCGTCTTCGTGGGCGCTGCCCCCGACGCCCCAGCCGCAGCCGGCGCGGTCGACGCGATGCCGGAGATCGACCCGCGCCGCCGCTGCCGGTCGAACGCCCACTGCAACTCCGCGGCGGCGCTCAGCGTCAGCGAGCCGTCGCGCAGCCGCTCGCGTGCGCCCGGCTGGTCGGCGCACAGCCGCACGGCGCCAATGCGCCGCCCGGCGGCAGCGTCGCTGTAGCCGAGCTCGCGCACCGCGTAGTCGAACAGGCTGGAGCAGCCGCGCCGCAGAAAGAGTTGGCGGGCCTCGATCTCGGCCAGGTGGTCGATGATGGCGCCCTGCAGGTGGCGTTCGTGGCGGACCAAGGTGCTGGTCTGACGCAGCAGCTCGCGGTCGGAAAGGACGCCGATGGTGGAGGTGATCGGGGGGCGGGCAGCGGGCGCAAGAGTGGCGGTCTTCATGAAGCAAATATACTATCGGTTTTCAGATAGAACTCATTGACCGGTCCGGGACGGGGCGGCGATCCGCGCGCAGCGGGCGCTGAAGGGGGTGCTGGGCGGCCGAACGGACCTCCGAGCTTCCGGGAGGCCGGAAGGGGGGCGTTCGTGCGGTCACGTGCTACCTCGCAGGCGCATTGCCCCCGTCAAGACCCTGAGACAAGAATCATCGATCTTTTTCGCCCTGATCCGCGACGGCCTGGTGTCGCCCGTCACCGGCCACCGGCCGATCCTCATGCACCTGCAGCGCGAGGGGTTCGCGTCAGTAGGAGGATTGCTCTTCCGGAAGCGTCGACAAGCCCTCAGCGCGCGCCGCCTGCAGGAGAGCTTCATCCCAGCACGCGAAGACCAGTGACTGATCCAGCCGTTCCGAGAGGGCCAGGCAGGATGCCAAGTGTATGCTGTCCGCAGCCTTGAGCGCGTGGTCCGCAAGGAGCCGCTGGATCGAATCATCGAGATCCGCCGTCAGTTCCACGATCAGGAACGTCCGCCAGTCGCGCCCGAATTCCGCGAGCGATGTCTCAACGACCGCATGGGCGTCGGGTCGCTCGCGTTGCTTGCGCCGGGCCGCAGAAAAGGTCTCGGCGAAGGCGAGCCGAGATACGGCCCGTGCCTGCGCCGTCGACCAGAGCGCCAGCACCTGATCGCTGTCCGCCTCCTGCACGTAGCGCTTTACCAGTGCGCTCGTGTCGAAGTACGCGATCACCTGCGATCTTCGCGCACGATATCGGACAGCGGCGTACCGGTGACCCGCTGCGGAATGGGCCGTGCTCGCGGAGCCGGTTCAGTCGGCAGCGTGACGATTCCCGCCGCCGCCAGCCCGGCGAGCTGTTCCGTGAGCGACGCGGTACGAGCCGGCTCGGGGATGATCCGCGCTACGGGCCGCCCGCGGTCGGTGATGAGTACTTCCTCGCCGGCCCGCACCGCGGCCAGGTAGCTGCTGAGGCGTGTCTTGGTCTCCCGAATGCCTGCGACGATCATGTGAAAGATTCCCCCTGCACATTCGGACCGGCTTCTCCTGCGTCGGGAGCCGATTCTCTTCGAGACTACATTGACATATTTGTGGTCACCGAGCAATATACCACGACTGCACGCCACGCCAACATGACGGAGAACGCGGACTATCGGTCATGAACTCCGGCGCGGAGTGATCACATCGACTGACGCGCACGCTGGGCATCGACCTCGGCCTGGATCTCCGCGGCGCTGATGGGGGCGGTGGTCGCCCGGCGACGGGCGCGAAGGACCGCCGTCGAGAACAGCGCGCGCCGTACCTCTCGCAAGGTATCGGCTGTCCCTTCGGGATCGACCCCGATCATGATCGCAAATGGGCGGCCGTCCTTGGTCACCACCACTTGACGCGCTCGTTCGAGGATGCCCCGCAACTCGCGAGGCCGCTTGAGGTCTGTCACGGCGATCGAGGTCATAACACAGGTCCTTTGAAGACCTTCTTTATCCTTTGGACATAAAGCGGAGCAAGGGGCCCGGAATCGGTGAGCCAACTGCGTGTCCGCACGCTACACTGCGGAGCGTGGAGCGCTACGATTCATCCGCTGACTATCTGGCGGCGCTGGCCTCGCGCGGCGCCCTGCCGCCCGGGTTCGGGGTCGCCACCGCGGCCACCGCGTTCGAGCCCCCGGAACGTCCCGGCAACGAGCTGCCGATCCGGGTCACGCTGCTCCTGGCAGACCAGCCGGCCGACGCCTTCGCGGCCACGCTGACGCGCAACACCCTGCGCGGGGCGCCGGTGCAGATCGTCGCCGACCTCCTGGCGCGGCGCGCGCCCGTGCGCGGCGTCGTGATCAACAACGCGGTCTCCAACGTGGGCGTCGCCACCGGCGTGGACGACGCCACGGCCGTCCTCGACCGCCTGGCCGCGCACGCCGGCGCCGCCGGGCAGGCGTTCGCCCCCGCCTCCACCGGCGTGATCGGCTGGCGGCTTCCGGCAGAGCCGATCTGCGCCGTCTTGCCCGGCCTGGTCGCCGCCTGCGCCCCCGGCAGCGTGGTGCCGGCGGCGCGGGCGATCATGACCACCGACCGCTACCCCAAGGTGCGCGGCCGGCGGGCGGGAAACGCCACGGTGGTCGGCATCGCCAAGGGCGCCGGCATGATCGAGCCGTCGATGGCCACCATGCTGGCGTTCCTGCTGACCGACGCCGCGGTCGACCGCGACACCCTGCAGGGCCTGCTGGACGACGCGGTGCGCGACAGCTTCAACCGCATCTCCGTGGACGGCGACCAGAGCACCAGCGACATGGTGCTGGCGCTGAGCTCGCAGCGCGCGGAAGGGGTGCCGGAAGAGGCCCTCGCCGAGGCCATCGCCGGGGTCTGCCGCGACCTGGCCGGCGACATCGTCCGCAACGGCGAGGGGGTCGAGCACGTCATCCGGGTCGCGGTGAGCGCGCCGGGCACGGACGAGCGGGCTGCGGCCATCGGCAAGGCGGTGGTCAACTCCCCGCTGGTCAAGACCGCCGTGAACGGCTGCGACCCCAACGTGGGACGGCTGGTCAGCTCCATCGGCGACCACCTCGGCACGCAGCCCGATCCGCCGCCGCTGGCAGGCGCCACCGTCCGCCTGGGCGGGGTCACGGTGTTCTCCCAAGGCGCGTTCCGGCTCGACGGGAGCAAGGAGGAGGCGCTGGCCGCCTACCTGCGGGAGCGGAGCATCGACCACGAGCTCGACTACCCGCCGCACGACCTCGCGGTGGAGATCGACGTCGAGTTCGAGGCATCCGCAGCCGGCCGCCGCGGGCACGCGGTGGTCCTGGGAGCCGATCTTTCGCACGGCTACGTCACGGAGAACGCGGACTATCGCTCATGAGCTCCGCCGCGGAGCTCGACGGCCGGGTGGCCGAAGTGCGCGCCGCCCTGCAGCAGGCGCGGGCGGAGATCGGCAAGCGCGTGGTCGGCCAGGACGAGGTGGTCGACGGCATGCTGATGGCGCTGGTCGCCGGCGGCCACGTGCTGCTGGAAGGCGCGCCGGGGCTTGCCAAGACGCGCGCCGTGCGGGCGCTGGCGGAGGTCGTGGACGCCAGCTACAGCCGCATCCAGTTCACCCCCGACCTGCTGCCGGCCGACCTGCTCGGCACCATGGTGTACCGGCCGCAGACCGGTGAGTTCGTCGCGCGGCGCGGACCGGTCTTCGCGCAGATCGTCCTGGCCGACGAGATCAACCGCGCGCCGGCCAAGGTGCAGTCGGCGTTGCTGCAGGCGATGGAGGAGCGGCAGATCACCATCGGCGAGCGGACCTTCGGCCTGCCGGAACCGTTCATGGTGCTGGCGACCCAGAACCCGCTGGAGCACGAAGGGACCTATCCGCTGCCGGAGGCGCAGCTCGACCGCTTCCTGCTGAAGCTGCAGGTACCGTATCCCAGCTTCGAGGACGAGCTCGCCGTGGTGCGCCTGGTCGGCGACCGGCCGGACTCCGAGGTGCGCCGCGCGCTCGATCCGCAGCGGGTGGCCGACCTGCAGCGGATCATCGCGGGGGTGCGGGTCGACCGCCGCATCGAGGAGTACATCGTCGCCATCGTGCGCGCCACGCGCGCCGCCGACCGGGCCACCCACGACCGCGTCGTCGAGTACGCGCGCTTCGTCGAGCACGGCGCCTCGCCGCGTGCGTCGATCGCCTTCTACCGCTGCAGCAAGATCCGCGCCGTGCTCGAGGGCCGCGCCTACGTCCTGCCGGAGGACGTCAAGGCGGTGGCGGCGCCGCTGTTGCGCCACCGCATCATCACCTCCTACCAGGCCGAGTCGGAGGAGGTGTCGGCCGACGCCATCGTCGCGCTGGTGCTCGACCAGGTGGAGGTGCCGTGAGCGCGCCGGGAGCGGCCCCGGCACACCTCGCCCGCGATGCGCGCCGCATCAAGGTCGCCGCGGAGCGGGTGGCGGCGGCGCTGGCCGCCGGCGGCTACCGCTCCGCCTTCCGCGGGCAGGGCGTCGAGTTCGACGAGGTGCGCGAATATCACGACGGCGACGACGTGCGCACCATCGACTGGAACGTCACCTCGCGGCTCGGCGGGGCGGCCTCGGCCGCCTACTCCAAGGTGTTCCGGGAGGAGCGCGAGCTGGCCATCCTGCTGCTGGTGGACCGGTCGGCCTCGATGCTGGCCGGCTCGGTGGAAAAGCGCGACCTGTCCGTCTGGGTGGCGGCGATCCTGGCGCTGTCGGCGCAGTTCAGCGACGACCGCATCGGCGCCTGCCTGTTCAGCGACCGGATCGAGTCGTGGGTGGCGCCGGCACGGGGGCGGACGCGCGTGCTGCGCCTGGTCAACGACCTGCTGCACGCGCGCCCGGCCGGTCGCGGGTCCGATCTGGCGCTGGCGCTGCGCACCGTGGCCGCCAACCTGCAGCGGCGGAGCGTGTGCATCATCCTGTCGGACTTCAAGACCGACGGGTACCGGCACGAGTTGCGCGCCGCCGCGCGCGCCCACGACGTGATCGCGGTCCGCATCGCCGAGCCGCTGGACCGCGCCCTGCCGGCGGGAGCGGCGGTGGAGCTGGTCGACCCGGAGACCGGGCTCCGCCGGTTCGGCGTTGCCGACGAGTACCGGCGTTTCTGGGACCGGCACGTGCAGGCGTGGCGGACCCACTGCCGGGAGGCCGGCGTGGAGGTGCTGGAGATCGGCACGGGCGAGGATGCGGGTGCGTCGCTGGCGCGCTTCTTCGCGGTCCGGCGGCGCCGGAGGGCGGCATGAGGACGCCCTTCCGACTGGTGTGGCTGCTCCGACTGGTGTCGCTGCCCGCTCTGGCGGTGGCCGTCGCGGCCGGCGCGGTCGCGCAGGAGGGCTTCGCGCCGGCGCGCATCGAACAGGTGCAGTTCATTCCGCCGCGGTTCACGGTCGGCGATCAGGTCGAGCTGCAGGTAGTGCTGGTGGGGTTGATCGATCACGGACACGGGACGCCCCGGCCGGCCGCGGGGCCCGCGGCGGCGCTCGAACCGATCATGGTCGACGCCGTCACCGTGGCACCGCTCGCCGGCGGGAGACACCTCCTGAGCGTGTCCTTCCGCTCGTTCCAGCCCGGCACCGTCTCCCTTCCCGCGATCGATCTTGGCGGAGCGGTTGTGGAACTCCCGGCAGTGACGACCACCGCCACGTTGCCGGCCGGAGTGGGAGAACTGGAACCGTCGCGCGCGCCGATGGCGCTGCCGGGGACCGTTGCGGGCTTGGTGGCGGCAGGGGCGTTGTTGCTCATCTGCCCCGCCGCCGCGGCGATCGGCGCGCGCCGTGTCGCGCGCGTGGCCAGCCGGCTTCTCGCCGCGGGGCGCCGGCGGGGCCCGCGGCTGCGGTTCGAGCGCGACCTGCGCGCCCTGAAGGGACGCGGAACGTCGGGCGCGGCGTACTCGGCGGAGGTCGCCCGGCTGACGCGCCGTTTCCTGACGGGGCGGCTCCAGGTCGCGGCCCGCTCGAAGACGGCTCCGGAACTGACGGCGTTGCTCGCGGACGCCGGACTCACCCCGCAGGCCGCCGCCGCGGTCACCGGGGCGATCGCGGCCACGGAACGGTTCACCTTCGGCGGCGCCCCGCTGCGCTACACGGACGCAGCGGCCCTTGCCGATCAGGCACGGGCCGCCGTCTCGGCGGCCGAGCGCGATCTGGACGAGGGCTGATCCGCTGGCGCTGGACCGACCGCTGGCGCTGCTGGCACTGGTCGCCCTGGCCGCGGTGTTCGCGGCTTCCCGCCGCGGGAGCCGAGGCGGCGCCGTTCCCGTTGCCCTGAGCGCGTGGGGCGGCGCGTCGGTCCGGGCGCCCGCATACCCGTTGCGCTTCGCGCGGGGGCTCTCCGCGGCGCTGTTCTGGGGTGCGCTGCTTCTGGCGACGCTTGCCGCAGCCGGACCCGTGCGCGTGCAGCGGACCACCGTCCACCTCGACCGCGGCACCGACATCGTCTTCGCCGTGGACACCTCGCCCAGCATGGCGGCGCTGGATCTGGGGACGCGGAGCCGCCTGCGCGGCGCAACCGCGGCGCTACGCTCATTCGTCGAGCGTCGGCCGGACGATCCGATCGGCCTGGTGAGCTTCGGGGAGCGCGCCGGACTGCGCTCTCCGGTGACCTACGATCACGACTACCTCACCGATCGCATCAGCCGGCTGCGCATCATGGAGTCCGGCGACGGCACGGCGATCGGCATGGGACTGAGCGTCGCCGCCGCCCACCTGCAGTCCGCGGGCGCCGAGCACGGGGTGATCATCCTGATCACCGACGGGGAGAACACCACCGGACCGATCGCCCCGCAGGCCGCCGCCGAGGCGGCCGCACGGCTGGGGATCACGATCCACACCGTCGGCGTCGGCACCGACCGGCCGACCGTGCTGGAGTTCACCGATCCCGACACCGGCGCCGTGCGCCGCGGCAGCTACCAGGGGCAGCCCGACGCGCGGCTGCTGCAGGCGCTGGCCGAGCGGACCGGCGGCCGCTTCGCGTGGGCGGCCGATGCGGCCGGGCTGCAGGCCGCGTTGGCCGAGATCGACCGCGCCGAGGTCAGGGAACGGGCCGGGCGCCCGGTGCTGGAGCGCACCGCCGCGGGGCGTCCGTTCGCGATCGCCGCGCTCATCGGGCTGTTGCTGCACGCGACGCTGCGGCGCGTGTGGCTGCGCGAGGCGCTGTGAGCGGGCGGTGACGGTCCAGGCACCCACGTATCTGCTTTTGCTGGCGGCGGCTCCGCTGGCCGCGGCGCTGGCCTGGAGCGGGAGCCGCCGTGCGTGCGAGGTAGTGGCGGCGCTCGTCGGGCCTGCGCGCGGCCCTGGTCTGGTGCGCGCCGTGCGCGCCAAACGCGTGGCGCGCGGCGCGCTGCTGGCGGCGGCGATCGGCCTGCTCGCTCTGGCGGCTGCGGATCTTCGCTGGGGCCGGGAGGCCGCGCCGGCCGTCTCCGGTCATGAGGTCACGATGCTGCTCGATCTCTCCCACAGCATGCGCGCCGCCGACGTGCGGCCGTCGCGCCTGGAAGCGGCGGCGGCGGTCATCGAGGGCAGCGCCGCACTCCTCGACGACGCGGCCGTCGGACTGACGGTCTTCCGTGGAGATACCCTCGACCTGCTGCCGCCGACCTCGGACCGCCATGCACTGTCGACCGTGCTGGCTCGGGTCACCGAGGCGCTCCCCCCGGCGCCGACGCCGGCGCAGGTGGGAACGCCCGGATGGCGTGCGACTGAGGATGAGCCGGCGACGCGGGTGCCGCTGCCGACTCCAGGCTCGGACATCTCGCGGGCGCTGCAGCAGGTGCTGGCGCGGCTCGGCGGGCAGCGGCAGTTCCGGCACACGGTCGTGCTGGTCACCGACGGCGAGGTCACGGTGGGCAACCGTCCCGGCCGGCTGGCGCTCGGCGCGGGACCCCGTGCCGCTCTGGCCGTCGGCGACGGGGTGTCGGTGGTCGCGGTGGTGATCGGCACGGCGGAAGGAATCGAGCTGCTGCGTGGCGACGGCCGTCCCGTGCTCGACGCCGCCGGCAACGCCGTGACGACCCGAGCACGCGCCGCACGTCTGGCCGGCATCGCGACCGCCTCGCGCACCGCCGTCGTCGAGGTCGCCGCCGCCGGCCAGGTGGAAGAGGCGGTACGCGCGGTGGCGGCCGCGGCCGGAGTCGGGCCGGGCGCGGGCACGGGCAGGGTCGGATGGCGGCCGCGCTCGCGGACCCTGGAGTTGACCCTGGTGGCGCTGGCCGCCGCGCTGGCCGCCGAGCTCGTGCGGACGACCCGATGGCGCGGAACCCTGTAGCGTCCGTGGACGGTCGTGTGCGGCTTCCGTTGCGGCCCGTCCTGACCGTTCCCGCCCACCTTCGGGCGGCGGCGGGCGGGGCGCTGGCGGGGCTCCTGATCGCGGGACTCGCGGTCGCGGTCCCGCTGCGGGAGCACATGCGGGTGCTGGGCGGCAGCGTGCGTTTCTCGCGCGGCGAGCACACGCAGGCGATCGTCAGGTACCGGCAGGTCGACGCTCCCCATGCGGCCTACAACCTGGCCGCGGCCTACGCCGCCCTCGGCGAGGCGGAGGCCGCCGAACGCGTGCTGGCCCGCCTGGCCGATCAGGTCGCGGACGCCGAGCTGCGGTTCCGGATCAGCTTCAACCGCGGCAACCTGGCATTCGAGCGCGGAGACTACCGCGCCGCGGCACTGGCGTTCCGCAGCGCGCTCGCCGTGCGCGGCGACGACCGGTCGGCCAAGCGCAACCTGGAGCTGGCTCTGCGCCGCCTGGCGGCCGCGCCGCCGTCAGCGTCGGGGCCGGCGGACGGTGATGGCGGGGACAGTGGCGCCGCCGAGCAGCTCCTGCGCTTCGCCGTGCAGCAGGAGGACACCGTATGGGGCTCGCGGAGCGCCGACGAGCATCCCGCCGACTCCTGGTGAACGCCCGCGTCGTGGGAGCGCTGGTCCTGGCGGTGGCCGGCGCGCTGCCTGCAGCCGGCCAATCGGCGCCCGCGGAGCCGGCGCTGCGCTGGCGCGTGGACACGACGACGCCGTTCGTCTGGCAGGGGGTCCAGGCAGTGCTGGAGCTGATCGCGCCGGCGCCGCTGCCTTTGGTGGGGCCGGCGCTGGTCGAGCCGGCGGCGGCTCTGGAGCTGTGGTTGCTGCCCGCCGAGAACGGCATCGCGGCGCTGGAGGGAACGGACCTCTACGTCATCCCCGTGGCTCGGTACCGGCTGACCGCGACGGCTGCCGGCCGCGCGGCGTTGCCGGCAGCGCGGGTGACGGTCGCGGGCACGGAACGCACGGCGCGCGCCGTGAGGCTGGCGGTCCGCGCGGTCGCCGGCCCGGTCGCGGCATCGCGCGCGGTCGGCTCGTTAGACCGCGCGGTGCAGATGCTGGTGCCGGCCACGGACGCGGTGGAGCTGACGGTGGAGTTGACCGGCGCGGGCAGCGTGCCGTTCGTCGAGCACGAGCCGCCGGCGGTGCGTGGCGGCAGCGTCGTCGACACGGCGGTCGAGGTCGATGCGGCCGGCGCGCGCAAGCGGTGGCGTTACCGGCTGAGCGGCGACGGCAGCGGCATGCTGGCGGCAGTGGTTCCGGCGCTGCCGTACCTGCGGCTCCCCGGCGGGGAGCGCGCGCTGATCGCGGCGGAAACCGTCACGCTTCCCCCGCCGGCGGGTGTGGGGACGTCGCCGGCGGAGCTTCCTGCGCTCGACCCGGACGACCGCGGCTGCGGCGCGGAGCCGCCGCGCGCTCGGCGGCGCTCCTGCCGGGCTGCGGAGTTGCACGCACTGGGCATCGACCGGTTTGCCGCGGGCGACACGGCCGCCGCGGTGCTCGCACTGCGGGCCGCATTGCGGCTGCGCGGGTGGCCGCAGACGCGGGCGGCGCTCGTGGCGATCGAGTCCGAAACCGGCCTGACCGGGCTCCGCCGCGGCGCGGATACGGCGTGGCCACGGACGGCTCTATGGATCGCCGGCCTGCTGGCCGCCGCCGGCTGCGCGGCGGGGGCGCTCCGGCAGGGAAGGAACC
>JAPPNY010000032.1 GCA_028818385.1 Spirochaetaceae bacterium | reverse complement strand
CTCGAATCCTCAATTCAGCCAACTTTCGGGCTGGAGCGCGAATAACCCGGGCTCACTTGAAGGAATCGACTGGGTGATCGTCGGCGGTGAGTCTGGACCCGGAGCCCGGCCCATGGAGGCTGAATGGGTGCGGGACATCCGCGACAACTGCGTATCGAGCCATGTGCGTTCTTCTTCAAACAATGGGGTGGTGTATTCAAGAAGAGGACTGGCCGGACACTCGACGGACGAACCTGGGATCAAATGCCAGTACCTCCGGCGACCTCACCCGCGCAGGCGCTGCATGAACCACCAGTGGTGGCCCTCGAGATCCTCCGCCTCGTAGGTTCGGTCCGCCCAGTAGCCCTCGCCGTAGTCCTGAGTCGCCGGCTCCGTCGCGATGACCGCACCGGCCGCGCGCGCACGCTCGCAGTGGGCATCGGCGTCGTCAACGAACACGGCCAAGCCCTGCGTGTTCGCGCCGCCGGCCGCGCGCGGTGATCGCGCGTGCGGCCGCTCCGGAGACAAGCCGGCTTGTCCGACCATAATGACGCCGCCGTTCAGGACGAGCTGAGAGTGCACGATCCGTCCCCGGTCGTCCTCGACGCGCTCCCTCACGACGAACCCGAAGGCGCGCGTCAGCCAGTCGATCGCGGCCGCGGCGTCGTCGTAGAACACGGCGGGCACGATTCTCGGCCATCCGGTCGGTGGGTTCTTCATGCGCTCCTCCATCGAGTCCCGGTCAACCCATGGTACGCCGATGCAGGCCGGACGCGAGAACAGGGGTGTTGTGCCCGGCACAGGGCGAGAGTCCCGCGCCTTCGACGCGCCATGCGGTATACTCGCTCCAATGGGCGGCTGCATCGACGGCTCGCCGTCGTTCCACCATCGGGCACCGCGGCATGCGCGCTCGGCTACCGGGACCGGGCCTCCGCGGCGCTCCGGTTGATTTTGCAGCGACTGATGGCACGCGCGGGCGCGGAGCGGCTGACCGCCGACCAGGGGCTCTCCTGGACGGCCGCCACCATCCGGGGCCTGCGCAAGACCAAGTACCTGCAGTTCCTGATGCTGGGCGGACTCGCCTGGTTCATCATCTTCCACTATGTCCCCATGTACGGGGTCGTGGTCGCCTTTCAGGACTACAACTCCCGGATCGGCGTGTTCCGCAGCGAGTGGGTCGGCCTGGAGAACTTCATCCGCTTCTTCAAACACCCGTACTTCTTCCGGCTGATCCGCAACACCTTCCTGCTCAGCTTCTACGATCTGCTCTTCGGCTTCCCGGTGCCGATCGTGCTGGCCCTGATCCTGAACGAGGTGCGAAACGGCGCCGTGAAGCGCTCGGTGCAGACCATCAGCTTCCTCCCGCACTTCATCTCGCTGGTCGCGCTGGTGTCGCTGGCAGCGCTGTTCCTGTCGCCCTCCGAGGGCGTGCTCAATCGAGTCCTGGTCAACTTCGGCATCGAGCCGATCTATTTCATGAACGAGCCGGGGTGGTTCCGACCACTCTACATCCTCACCGGCATCTGGCAGAACGCCGGCTGGGGAGCGATCATCTACCTGGCGGCGATCTCGCAGGTGGACCCGCAGCTCTACGAGGCGGCCACGATCGACGGCGCCTCCCGCCTGCAGAGCATGCGCCACGTCACCCTTCCGACCATCGCCGCCACGATCATCGTCCTGACCATCCTGCGGGCGGGCGCCCTGCTGAGCGTCGGTTTCGAGAAGGTATACCTGATGTACAGCCCGGCGACCTACGAGACCGCCGACGTGATCAGCACCTTCCTGGTGCGGCGCGGGCTGTTCAAGGCGGACTTCAGCTACGGCGCAGCCGTGGGGCTGTTCAACTCGGTCGTCAACCTGGGCTTCCTGATCGCCGCCAACCGGCTGGCGCGCCGCTACACGGAGCACAGCCTGTGGTGAGAACGGGCATGATCCGCGACACGTCGCCCGGCTCGCTGCTGCTCGACGTCTTCGTCTACGGCGCGCTGCTGCTGGTCGTGATCGTCACGCTGTATCCGGTGCTGCACGTCGCCTCCATGGCCATCAGCAGCGGGGACGCCGTGATCAAGAAGACCGTCACCTTCTACCCCAAGGGTTTCAGCATGCGCGCCTTCGAGCTGATCTTCAGCTCCCGGAACATCCCGATCGGCTACCGCAACCAGGTGCTGTACGCTGCGCTGGGCACCACGATCAGCCTGACCCTGACCACCGCGATGGCCTATCCGCTCTCCAAGAGACGGCTGACCCTGCGCTCCTTCTACATGGTGCTGGTGGTCGTCACGATGTTCTTCGGCGGCGGCCTGATCCCGCTCTACTTGCTGGTACAGAAGCTGGGGATGCTCGACACGATCTGGTCCGTGGTGCTGCCCGCGGCCGTCAGCGCCTACAACGTGATCATCCTGCGCACCTTCTTCCAGGCCGTCCCGCAGGAGATGGAGGAGTCCGCCTACCTGGACGGCGCCAACGACATCAGGATCCTGGTCTCCATCGTCATGCCGGTTTCCAAGGCCGCGCTCGCCACCATCGGCCTGTTCTACCTGGTCTCTCACTGGAACTCGTGGTTCTACGCGGTGATCTTCCTGCGCGATCACGACCTGAAGCCCCTGCAGGTCGTGCTGCGCAACATCATCCTGGAGCAGGGCATGATCGCCGAGGAGCTGGACATCAACGAGTCCGACATGCAGGCGATGCGGCTGGTCGCGTCCCGCGACAACTACATCAACTACGAGAAGCTCAAGCACGCCACGCTGATCGCGGCGATGCTGCCGATGCTGATCGTGTATCCGTTCATTCAGAAATACTTCGCCAAGGGCGTCATGATCGGATCGCTGAAGGCGTGAGCCGCCCCGCGTCCGACGGAGGGTACCGAATGTAGCAACCCGATCGCTATCACGATAAATCGGAACGTTCAACCATTTAAGGAGAACCACGATGAAACGATCTTTCGTTATCCTGCCGATGCTGCTCATCCTGGGCGGGTCGCTGGCATGGGCCAGCGCCACCACCGAGCAGGCGGCCGCGGCAGACGGGCGCGACATCGTCGAGCTCGACTACATGTACCGCTATTCGCGCGACCTCATCCCGCCGCCGGATAACCTGTGGGTGGAGGAGATGCTGAAGCGCTTCGACCTGGACATAAACTTCGAGATGGTCCCGTCCGGCGAGTACATCTCGATCATGGAGCTGCGCCTGGCAGCCGGGGACGAGCCCGACATCCTCTTTCCGTGGCCGAAGGCGACGACCGACCAGTGGGGGATGCAGGGATACCTGCTGCCGCTGCAGGACCTGCTGGACGAGATGCCGAACATTCGCGCCAATTTCGACGACGCCTCCTGGGCGTACGTGATGAAGGCTGCGCCGTCACCTGACGGCAACATCTACTCCTATCCCAGCCCCAACTCCATCTACCTGGCCAACGGCTGGGGGTACCGCGATCAGGTGTTCGACGCGCTGGGCATCTCCTTCCCCTCCAACACCGACGAGCTGTACGAGGCGGCGAAACGGATCAAGGCCGAATATCCCGACTCGTGGCCGGTCCAGGGATGGGCCAAGACCAAGGGATACCGGTCCCTCACCGGCGGCTACCTGCTGGCGTGGCGAACCTGGGACGACTGGTTCATCGATCCGGACACCAACGCGGTGACCTACGGTCCGCAGACCGACAAGTACCGGGAAGTCATGAAGTTCATCAACAAGCTGTATGCGGAGGACCTGGTCTTCCCGGAGGTGGACCAGAAGGACTTCACCAAGTGGTCGGAGCTCCTCGCCGAGGGACGGCACCACATCATGTTCTTCAACGTCGGCCGCATCGGCCACGTGAACAGCGTGGTGGATCCGGACGATCCCACCGCCCAGTTCAAGATCGTGCACGACGGCGTGGTCACCGCTCCCGGCCTGGAACCGATCGTCGCGCGCGGCAGGCCGTTTGGCGAAGGCGGCTCGATCGCGACGAGCGCCACAGAGGAACAGGTGGAGCGCTGGCTGGAGTACACCAACTTCCTGGCTTCGCCCGAAGGCGGCATCTTCATGTACTACGGCGTCGAGGGTGTGACCTTCAACTGGGGCACGGATGAATCCGGAGAGCGAATCCCGATCCTCATGGACCACATGGCCACCACGGCCAACCCACAGGGCCAGAGCATGTACGAGCAGGGCTTCGTCAAGGGTATGTACTACCCGGCCGAGTACGCCCTGGCCGCCACCGGACAGGGGGACACGATGCCGACGCAGAACGCGCTGTCCGTGCACCCGTTCCTGCGTAACAGCAACCACATCATCTGGAACCTCAGCTCGGACGACTCGGACATGTTGGCCGACCTGGAAGTGGTGGTCCGAGACGTGCGCGACGAGTACGGGTCGAAGTTCCTGATGGGGACCCTGGACCCGAACGACGATGGCGACTGGAGCGACTACCTGGCCGCCCTGGAGCGCGCCGGCCTGGAGCAGGTGCGCGCGATCCGCGACATCAGCAAGGCGGACTTCGTACCGTATTAGGCGATACGTTTCTCCGACTTTGTGCGGGCATCTCCCTGACCGGGGAGGTGCCCGCTTCGTCTTTCAGGCGAGGGAGCCCCGCCGCCCGCTCAATCCGCGTCGCCGAACGCGAACGTGAACAGCTCCGACTCGGTCAGCCGGAAGCGCACGTGCAGCGCCCGGCCGCGCAGCTCGCCCAGGTCCCACTTCTCCTGCCAGGTCACCCGGTGATCGATGCGGTTGGTGCGGATCGGGTCGCAGTCCTCCATGGTGAAGCCCGGTACCGGACGGCCGCCCACCACCGCCTCCCGCGCCGGCAGCGACTCCACCAGCTCGACGCGGATGTCGCCCAGCGCGGCCATGCCGGTCCGGCTGGGGAAGCGCTGGCCGGTGGCGCAGTTCAGCCGTAGCTCGTTGCCGGCGATCCGCACCTCCCGCGTCAGCAGGAAGCCGGGCTCGCCTTCGGCCTTGAGCGACACGAAGCGGTCGCGCGGCAGCTTGGCCAGTCCCACGGCGCTGCCCCGGTCCACCGACACCTGCATCTGCAGCGGCTGGCCGCCGTAGTAGAACCACATCTGGTGGCCGACCGCGACCGGCGCCGACGCCCCCAGGATCCAGCCGTCGTCGAAGTGGCCCTCCGGGCCCCGCGGGATGAACCAGGCGCGGTCCGGCGCCTGCTGCCAATGAAAGCCGTCGCGGCTCCACATGAAGCGGAGCTGTCCGAAGCGGCCGCCCGACGGATCGACGTAGGAGGCGTTGGCCAGGAACAGGCCGTTGTGGAAGAAGGGCCGGAAATGGTCGATGTCCGGCCATTCGGGGTCGAGCTCGTCCGGATAGAAGACCGTGCGCACCTTCCCCCAGCTCACCAGGTCGCGGCTCACCGCCACGCTCACGTGGCGCCGGTGGTGGCGGCCCTCGCCGCGTTCCCAGTCCACGTCCGTCCAGCCACGCTCCGGCCGCACGTAGCCGAATGCGTGCACCGTCGGCCGCGTATAGCACAGCCAATGGCCTGACACCGGGTCCCAAACCGGGGTGTTCACGCAGTCGTAGTGCCCCTGGATGACCGGGTTGCTCGGCTCCTCCCGCCAGTGGATGCCGTCGGCCGAGTAGGCGAGGCAGACGCCGCTGGTGCCGCGCGGCTGGTCCAGGTACCCCATGATGTAGCGCCGCTCGCGGTCGTCGGGATCGGGGTTGAGTACCACGGCGGAGCGGTCGCACTCGCCTACCCCCGCCAGCACGATATTGTTGCGGTCGGTGCCGTGATGGCGGAGCAGACCGAGCCTGGGCTTGACCCAGTGCACGCCGTCCTCGCTTTCCGCGTACCGGCAGAAGTCACCGTGCCCCTCGGCCGAGCCGGGCTCCGGGGCACCGCGATGGTGGGCCTGACCATCCGAGTCCTGGTACCACATCCGGAAGCGGCCCCCGTCCGGGGCGTCCTGGTCCTCGCGCACCACGTGTGATTCGTAGCAGTAAGACTCGCCGATCTGGTCCGGCACCATCACCGGATTGCCGGGAAACTTGGCGGCGATCTGGGAGACCCGCTTGAGGCTCCAGACGTCCTCCACCGCGTGATCGTCGAACAGAAACTGCGGGGTGGTGCCCACCTCCAGCGGCTCGCCCCGGAAGTAGCTGCCGTTACTCATCGTTCACGCCGCCCCCTCGCCGAAGGCGAAGGTGTAGAGCTCGGACTCGTTGAGCCGGAAACGCAGGTGCAGCGCCCTGCCGCGCACCTCGCTCAGGTCCCAGTTGCCGTTCCAGGTGACGCGATGCTCGGTGCGGTTGGTGCGGATCACGTCGCAGTCGTCCATGGTGAATCCCGGCACCGGCCGGCCGCCGACCACCGCCTCGCGCGCCGGCAGCGACTCTACCAGCTCCACGCGGATGTCGCCCAGCACCGCCAGGCCGGTCAGGGTGGGATGGCGCTGCCCGGTGGCGCAGTTCAGCCGCAGCTCGTTGCCGGCGATCCGCACCTCGCGCGTGAGCAGGAAGCCGGGCTCACCTTCCGCCTTCAGCGACACGAAGCGGTCCCATACCAGCTTGGCCAAGCCGACCGCCGATCCGCCGCCGCCCGATCCCGACTGCGTGTGCAGCGGTTGGCCGCCGTAGTAGAACCACATCTGGTGGCCCATGCGCAGCGGCGCGGACGCTCCCAGCACCCAGCCGTCGTCGAAGTGGCCCTCGGGCCCGCGCGGCACCAGCCACTGCCGATCCGGCGCCTGCTGCCAGCGGAACCCGTCCCGGCTCCACATGTAGCGGAGCTGGCCAAGCGTGCGGCCGGTCGGGTCCACGTAGCAGGCGTTGGCCATGAGCAACCCCTCGTGGAAGAACGGGCGGAAGTGATCGATGTCCGGCCATTGCGGGTCCAATTCGTCCGGATAGAACACCGTCCGCACCTTCCCCCAGTCGCGCAGGTCCCGGCTCACCGCCACGGCCACGTGCCGGCGATGGTGCCGTTCGAGGCCACGCTCCTTGTCGGAGTCGGTCGCCATCCGCTCGCGGTTCAGGAAGCCGGCTGCGTGCACGGTCGGCCGCGTGTAGCACAGCCAGTGGCCGGCCAGCGGGTCCCACACCGGCGTGTTCACGCAGTCGTAGTGTCCCTGGATGACCGGGTTGCTCGGCTCCTCGCGCCAGTGGATGCCGTCGGCCGAATAGGCCAGGCAGACGCCGCTCACGCCGTGCGGCTGGTCCAGGTAGCCCATGATGTAGCGGCGCTCGCCGTCGTCGGGATCGGGATTGAGTACGACCGCGGAACGATCGCACTCGCGCACGCCGGCCAGCACGATGTTGTTGCGGTCGGTGCCGCGGTGGCGGAGCAGCCCGAGCCTGGGCTTGTGCCAGTGCACGCCGTCCTCGCTCTCCGCGTAGCGGCAGAAGTCGGCGTGGCCCTCCGCCGAGCCCGGCTCCGCCCGATCGCGGTAGTGCGCCTCCACGTCGGAGTCCTGGTACCACATGCGCAGGCGGCCGTCGTCCGGGTCACGCAGCACGTGCGCCTCGTAGCAGCACATCTCGCCGACCTGATCCGGCACCATCACCGGGTTGCCGGTAAACTTGGCGGCCGCCTGGGAGACGCGCTTCAGGCTCCAGACGTCCTCCACCACGTGGTCGTCGAACAGGAACTGCGGGGTGGTCCCCACCTCCAGCGGCTCGCCCCGAAAGTAGTCCAGCGCCCCGCCCATCGTTCTACTCCTGAAAGCGCATCGTGCGCACGTCGTTGTAGTGTGCCTCGCGCGGGCCGCTCTCGCACCCGCCGAACAGCCACACCGTGCCGCCCACCAGCAGCGGCGAGGCGCAGTGCCGCCCAGGCCACGGCAGCGACGCTGGGTGGCGGTGCCAGTGCGCGCCGTCGACAGACCACCACAGCTCCGGCACGTGGCGGCCGGAGCGCTCCTCGCGGCCGTCGATCAGCCACAGCCGGTCCCCGAACGGGATCACCGTGGGGAAGTCCCGCGGCGACCAGGCCGCCGCGCCGGTCACCTGCGTCCACGCAGAGCCGTCCGCGGAGCGCCACACGTCGTTGACCGCCACGCACACTCCGGGCCGCAGCAGCTCCATGCCACCGATGACCCACAGCGATCCCCCGAAGCTCACCAGCGCCGGGCTCTTGCGGACCGAGAAGCGCTGACCGTCCGCCGGGCAGCGGCGCCAGTTGGCGCCGTCGGTGGACGACCACAGGTCGTCGTAGTACACCTCGCCGTCCGGCGCGCCGCAGCCCACCCACATCCGCCCGTCGTGGACGGTGGCGGCGAACACGTGGCGCGGCGGCCACGGCGCCGCCCCGGTCACCAGCTCCCAGCTCACGCCGTCCGCGGAGCGCCACACGTCGTTGAGATTCACGCGCTCCGGCCGATAGCGGTGCATGCCGCCGAACATCCAGATCCGACCGCGGTACACGACCATCTGCTGCAGGTAGCGGGCGGGCCACGCGGCGGAAGCCGCCTCCCGGCGCCACGCCGCGCCGTCGGCGGACGACCAAGTGTCCCCCAGGATCGCCGCCGGATCCTCGCTCTGCTCCTCGCACCCGCCGTAGAGCCAGAAGCGGTCCCGGAAGCGCACGACGGTATGGCCGTGTCGCGGGGACCACACCGCCTGCCGCGTCGGCGCCGCAAAGGAGACGTTCACGGCGCTGCCCCGTCAGCAGGGGCTGCACGGGCTCTGCTACGATCGAGCGGCGTCTGCATCGCCTTCGCTGCGGGTCATCCGCTGCCAGACCGGCCCCTCGGGCCTCGCCCCGCTCTCGATGCGCTCGATCGCCTGCTCGATCTGCATGCGCACCTCGAACACCTGGTCGTCCCTGGCGGCCCGCAAGCTTGGCAGCGAGCGCTCGTCGCCCAGCTCGAAGAGGAACCGTGCAGCACGCCAGCGAACCAGGGCGCTGCTGTCGGTCAGGGTCTCGGCGATCGCCGCCGCGACCTCGGTATTGCCCAGATCGTTGAGCGCATCTCCGGCGGTTCGACGGACCGCCGCGATCGGGTCACGCAGCGCGTCGAGGAGCGGGGCCAGAGCCCTCTCGTCCCTGGACAGCCCCAACAGCACGATCGCCTGCCTGCGCACCGACAGGTGGGCGTCGCCGGCGAGCGCGACGATCCTGGGCAGCAGCCCGGCGTCGGCCCCCAGCCTGCGGAGCGCCCGATACCGTGCGCGCCAGTCGGGGGCATCCAGATCTCCGATCAGCCTCCGGCGGTCCGGCCCGGCCTCCGGCTCATCCGGATCGGGCGACAGCGCGCGGTCGGCCAGCCGCGCGAGCCGATCCGAGTCGTACAGCGCGAGCACCTCCGCCACGACGCTCGCGGCCACCTCCTCGGGGTCCCCGTAGCGCGTGCCGAGCTCGATCCAGCGGCGCTCCATCAGCGGGTTCCTGGCGGCCGGCATGGCGCGCTTCACGGCCGCGTCGAAGCGGCGCCCGAGTCCTCGGCGGATCTCCCCGCCGCCGCCGGCCACCTTCACCTGCATGGGGATGTCGCGGAACACCTGCATCGACGCCAGCAGCTCGCGCGCCGACCCCTTCTCGCCGGGCACGGCGACCTCGGCATCCACGCCGGTGGCGGCATCGAAGACAGCCCGGACCTGAGCGAGAATCCCCTGCCAGTCCGTGCCGGACGTCCGCTGCACGGCCATGAAGTCCGAGGTGTGAAAGATGCCGGCGACGCCGGCGATCGACAGGAGGTCTCGAATCAACGGGGCCGAAACCTCGTCCCCGGCGCGATAGGTGGCCTTGACGCCACGCGCGAGCGTCTCGTCGAGCACCAGCTTCATGCTGTTCGGATTGGGCGTCGGCTCGATGCCGATGAGCTTCATCCCGGTTACAGTACACCCGTCCCATGAAGGTCATCGACGTCGAGGTCATCCCCATCGCGCTTCCATTCGCGTCCCGGTACGACGATCCGCAGGCGCACATCCGCATGCACGACATCGACCGCAACATCGTCGTGCGCGTGCGCACCGACACCGGGGTCACCGGCTACGGCAGCGAGGAGGACGACGCGAGTCCCATCCCGGAAGAGACGATCGCCGGCGTCGTCGGGCACAGCCCCTTCGACTTCATCAACAGCGACCTCCGCATGTCGCTGGCCATGGCCCTCTACGACGTGATGGGCAAGCACCTGGGCGTGCCGGCCTACAAGCTGATGGGCCAGAAGGTGCGCGACGCGGTGCCGGCCGCGGCCTGGACCCGCCCCTGCCCGCCGGACGTCTTCCGGGAGGAGGTCCGGCGCGCCGTCGCCGAGGGCTATCGCGTCTTCAAGATGCACAGCAGCCCGCTCTACGACGTGATCGAGCAGACCCGTGCAGCCGAGGAGGTCGCCCCGCCCGGATTCCGCCTCCACTGGGACTTGAACCGCGCGCGCACGCTGGGCGTCGTGCTCCCGATCGTGGAGGAGCTGCGGCACCATCCCATCGTCGGCTTCATCGAGGATCCGCTGCCGTGGGACGACCTGGACGGGTGGCGCAATCTGCGCGGCAGGACCCGCATTCCGCTGGTGATGCACGTTCCGCCACTCGCTGTGGCGCAAGGCAGCGTGCTGGCGGCGGCCGACCTGCACATGATCGGCGCGCACGGCATCGGCCGCGCGATGCGGCAGGGGTACGCGTACGCGGCCGCCAACAAGCAGGTGATCATTCAGCAGACGGGCAACACGCTGATGAAAGCCCTGACGCTGCACCAGGCGGCGGTCCTGCCGACGGCCACCGCTCACACCGTCAACGCCGACGACCAGTACGCGGAAGACATCACCACCACCCGCATCCCGGTCGTCGAGGGCAGCTCGCGGGTCCCGGAGACGCCCGGGCTCGGCGTGGAGGTAGACGAGGAGGCGCTGCAGCGCGCGGCAGACCGCAAGCCGCGGCCGCGCCCCGAGTTCGTCGGCGTAACCCGCCTGTCCGGCGGCGCGACGCTGTACACGCTGGATGACCCGGACCTGGAGCGCCTGACCGGATTCGAGGAAGGAGCGCAGCCCGGGATCAGGCTCGAGCGCTGGGTTGCCGACGGCAGCACCGCGTACCGTGCCACCCTCGAACGCCTGCGACGGGAAGGCCCGTTCATCGAGCCGCCTCCCGAGCCCGCCTGAGCAGCCGGACCCGCTCCCTCCACATCATCAGCGTGCGAGCTCCTTAGAAACAAGCAGAATCAGGCAGTCTCCGGGACCAAGTTGAAG
>JAPPNY010000014.1:6887-11114 GCA_028818385.1 Spirochaetaceae bacterium | reverse complement strand
GGCGCTCCCCGCTGGCTCCTTCTCTCAAACCGGGGATTGCCGGACAGGAACTTGCATAGTGTCCATCGCGTCTACTAATGCCGCCGCAAGCTTGAAGTAACGGCGCAGCTTCTCCCTTTTTTCCATAGGTTCTACTCAAGTACTCCTTTCTTGGGTTATAGGCGTAACGAGACTTCCCTATGCGATGAGATTGATCCTACTCAGATCACTCTCTGCTCAGCAGCTCTGGTCCCATGAACCGCTGATACACACTGTGGCCAAATAGCGACTGACAAGCTGGGATGTCCAATCACAAGATTAAAGCTCAATTTCGCTGGCGGCTAAATCTCTTGTCATTAGCCTATAGAGCAGAGACTCGAACAGGACTTGAAGCGTGCCAACGAGTTGTTGATGCACGTCCGATTTGCGCTGAATCGTATCGACAATGCTAACGATTTCGTCGGCTTCTTGAGGGTCGGAAGGACATGGGATACACAACGTGGCAATATCCCTCAATTGCATTGTCAAGGTTCCATGGGCAGACGGAACGACCTGACTCAGCAGCCGTTCCTTGCCCGCATATATCGCCGCTCTGATAAAGTCTCCTGAATACGTTCCTCGCGGGACTAACGCCTTTACGTCCTGATTGAAGGCCATTTGTCGCTTGATTACCGCAACCGGCAGGTCGTTCGCGAGCCCCATTCCCCTCACTAGCAACATAACCGATCCCGCGGGTGCCACCCGGCTTCCAGCCTCTACGCCTTCCCACGTTATGCGAAATCTCGTCTCCTTAATCACGGACGACTTGAGCTCTATTCCTGACACCCAGGGGATGTCACCGTCCCAGTAATGAGCGACCGATTTGCGCGGCGTACCGCCGCTCAAAATCCCACACAAATCAAGAACTGATTTGGGTTCCCAACTCCGAGGCATCGGCCCGATTGTGGTCTCTTTTATCGACTCATTTCTAAGTCCTATTCTGAGAGTTGTACTCGTTACTGCTTGTTTCAATTCTTGTACAACCATCGCAATTCTGTTTTGTAACTTGATAGCTCGCCGGACTCGCGACAACGTGTTGACGATCGCCTGTTGCTCATCTATCGTTGGTTGTGGAACGTGAAGGGTGGTGAGACGCCCACGTGAAAGGTTAGGGATCGTCGTCTTGTTACCGACTCCCTCGAAGATTCCAAGTTGGGTGAATGCGGATTGTAAGAAGTACACGTAGAAGCGTGGCATGACGTTAGGCACTCGCGGCCGGAGACGATGGATGTGGTTCTGGAAAGCGATTGTCTCGAATTCACCGTTCCAGATTGCGGCTCGACCGATCTCTCCACCCTCGCACACGAGGAGATCTCCTCGACGAAGAAGCTTGTCAGGCAGTTCGTATTCGGGGATCGTCATCTCGTCGACGGACGTGAGGTCAATCTCGTCCCAGAGTACGTTCGAGGTCCGAAGAAAGGGAGTTTTCTTGGGGCCGTTGCGGGCAGCAGCGGACATGGTCTTTCCCGTTCCGATCTCGAACAATTCTCCGATCGGTCGCCAAGGCCACGAACTTCTCATCGCAGGTTCGTCAGCATCTTAGTCATCGATGAGTGGATCGCATGCGCCTCGGAATCGAGACGCTGCAAATCCGACAGGATGTCTTTGATAGGGCGATGAATCAAGGCGTCCGCTTGGCCGGTCCATCGGCTCGGACTGAGGTTGTAGTCGGACTGCTTCGCCTGCTCCGTGCTTATGATGGCGATCTCGTTGTCGTCAGGTTTGCCCTGAAGGAGTGCTGAGGCGAGCGGTCGGATGTCCTCTTGCGGGATGTAGTTCTTGGGCCGGCCTTTCCGCACATGGCGGCCGGCGTTGATCAGCACGACTTTGTCCTTTCGAGCGGGCGGCTTGCGCTTGGAGAGCACCACGATCACGGCGGCGGCGCTCGTATTGTAGAAGAGGTTGTCCGGCAGCAGAATCACACCGTCAATCAGGTCGTGGTCGACGAACCATTTGCGGATATTGCGCTCCTTGTCCTCGTTCCGGCTGCCGGAGCCTCGGGTGACCGCGCCGGTGTCGAGCACCACCGCGGCCCGGCCGCGCTCGTTGAGGCAGGCGAGGGTGTGCTGGAGCCATGCCCAGTCGCCCTTGCCGGTGGTCGCGCCGCCGGCGGTGCGGAAGCGGTCGAATGGGTCGTTGGCGAACAGGTCGGGGCTGAACGGCTGGTTCCACATGGGGTTGGCAACCACGATGTCGTAGGTGGCGATCTGACCGGCCGCGGTCTTGAACTTGGGGTTGATCATGGTGTCGCCGCGGGCGATCTCCATTTCCATGTCGTGGATGATCGCGTTCATGTTGGCGACGGCGTAGCTCTCGGCCTGGAGCTCCTGGCCGGAGAGCTTGAGGGGCACGCGGCTGGTGGGGTCGAGCTCGCGCGCCGTGAGCTGGAGCTTGACCAGCAGACCGGCCGAGCCGCAGGCGTAGTCGTGGCAGGTCTCGCCGGGCCGGGGGCGCATGAGTTGTGCGATCAGGAAGCCGACCTCGGTCGGGGTGAAGAACTCGCCTGCGCTCTGGCCGGAACCCTCCGCGAACTTGCGGAGCAGGTACTCGTAGGCGCGGCCCAGGAAGTCGGGCTGCACGTCGGCGAGGCCGAGCCGGTAGCGCGGGTCGGAGAAGGTCTCGACCACGGCGGCGAGCTTGGCGGGGTTGACGTCGCGCTCGCCGTTGCGTTCGGCGGCGAAGTCGACCAGGTCGATCACGCCGGAGAGGGAAGGGTTGTGCCGGACGACGGCCCGCACCGCCTTCGTGAGGTGCTCGCCGACGTCGCGCGGGCGGGTGCTGCGGCCCTGGTCGTCGAGCGGCCACTCGTGGGCTGCGCGGCCGTTGATGACGGCCCAGCGTGCTTCCGTAGGAAGGTAGAAGCGCAGGATGTCGTGATCGTCTTCGGCGATCTCGAGCGCGGCGTCGCGGTCTCCATACTCCTCGGCCAGCCGGTCGATCTCGTCGTCGAACACGTCCGAGAGGCGCTTGAGGAACAGGAGGGGGAGGAGGTAGTCCTTGAACTTGGCGGCGTCCTTCTCGCCACGGATGGAGCAGGCGGCGTCCCACAGCATCTGCTCCATGGGCTTGGTGGACGGCTCGGCCGAGCGCCGCGTGCGCCGGCGGCGCGTGACCTGCGTGGCGGCCTCGGCCGGCTCGGTGTCGAGCCGATCGACGTCGATGTCGGCTTTGGCGGCGAGCGCGGCAATTGCGGTCCGCGCCGCTTTCTGCGGAACATTGAGGGCGCCCTCCCAGCGGTTGACGCTGGCGAAGGAGACCCCGAGCCGGTCCGCGAGCTGTTCCTGCGTGAGGTCGAGACGACCTCGGATGGTACGCAGAAGGCTCGCGTAGTCTTGACTTTTTGTCATGTTTGCAGTATAGCATACTCAGAGGGACATGCCAAGTAGTGTTGGCGAGTGGCCACCTCGGCGACGGCCGGTGACCGTCGGTCCGCGGGACACGGCTCGTAAAGCAGGGCCGTCGTTCTGCGCATTGACGTAGACAAGGAGGCTGAGACCCGATGCAGACAACGACGGCTCGTCCCCTGAGCCGCCTGCCCGACCGTGTGCTCCTTGCCCGCACCCGACAGCTCGTCGAGCGCGAGCGCCATCTGCACGTGGAGATCGTCGATCACCTGCGCGAGATCGAGGACCGCGACCTGCATCTGGCGCGCGGCTTCTCCACGCTGTTCGACTACTCGGTCAACGAGCTGGGCTACAGCAACGGAGCCGCGTGGCGGCGCACGCTGGCGATGCGGCTGTGCCGGCGGATGCCCGACGTGCGCGAACGGTTGCGGACCGGCTCGCTCACGCTGAGCACCGCGGCGCAGTTGCAGAGCGCTTTCGAGCGGCAGGAGCGCAAGCGGCGGCGCGCGTGGGCGCACCAGCAGAAGCGGCGGGCGGAGCAGACCGCGCCGTCAAGGCCGGCGTCCGTAGCGGCGCTGGACCGGCATTCGATGGACCGCTTGCCTGCCGGGACGGAGACGGCACCGCCGCCGGCGGCCGGGTCGGTCCGGGCGCAGATGCCGGTGGTGGTGCTGGACGCCACGGGACAGCGCGAGCTGGTCAGGCAGGCGACCGGCAAGAGCTCGCGCCAGGTCGAGGAGCTGCTCGCATCGGTGGACCCGAACCTGGCGTGGGGGCGCCCCGACCAGCCGGGGGCGGGGCGCCGGGCCAAGACGGTGAGCGGTGGTGGGGGAGGGGGGGGGCGGGGCCGGCGGGGGCAGAGAGA
>JAPPNY010000014.1:0-6877 GCA_028818385.1 Spirochaetaceae bacterium | reverse complement strand
CGCGCCTGGTCTTGGAGGTGCTCGCTTCGTTGTACCCTAACCTGGGTTCGCCGGGCTAGAAATTGCGCGCGGGGGGCGACGGCACCTGGACGTTCACGGTGGTCGTCGACCGGGAGTGCCGGCACGGGCTGGATCAGCTCAAGTCCCTGCTGTCCCACGTCGACCCGGCGATGTCGTACGGGCAACTGGTGAACCGGCTCGTGCAGGATGAGCTGCGGCGCCGCGACCCTCGCCTGCGCGGATCGACCGGCACCGATACCCGGCCGGCGGCAACCGGTGGTCCGGCGGCGAAGCGGACCACGCATGCGGAGTCCGCCAAGCATCCCGGCAGCAACGGAGCCGCCGCCGCGAAGCGCGCGGCGGCCACGGCCGGCGCTCCTTCGGCGTCGAAGCGGGAGGCGCAGCCTGTCCACGACGGCCCGCCGGCGGAGAACGGAACCTCGCCGGAGCCGGCCGAGGCTGTTTCGACGGCGAAGTGCGTTGCTGTGGACGGCGGTACGGCTCATTCGAACCCGAACCAACCGGGAATCGGCGATGCCGGCCGCCAGCAGCCGGCACCGACCGGGCGGGGCATCGCCGCCGCGATCAAGCGGGCCGTGTGGGAGCGGGATCAGGGACGCTGTTCATACGTCGATCCGACGACCGGACGCCGCTGCAGCTCTCGGCACCTGCTTCAGATCGACCACATCCGGCCCTGGGCGAGGGGAGGAGGGGCCCGGCTCGACAACCTCCGCTTGCTCTGTCATGCCCATCATCGGCATCGCCATGCAGGGCCGTCGTTTCCGCGACCGGGGCCGCATTGATCCATCACGCCGTAATGGGTACAGAATCGTCGTCCGCCAACTCGCAGGAGATGAACATGGTTGCTGACCTCATTGAATCGAATCCCGCGGTCATGATGGGGAAGCCGGTCGTCACCGGAACGCGCATTACCGTCGAGCTGATTCTGGAGAAGCTGTCCGCTGGCGAGACGATCGACGAGCTCCTTGAGGCGCATCCGCGTCTGACGAGAGAAGCGGTTCTCGCAGCCTTGGGTTTCGCCGCACGATCCCTCCGCGCGGACACCGTGTATCCGACCGCTGCACCGATTACGTGAATCTGTTGGCGGACGAGAGCGTCGACAGACCCATCGTCGACCGTCTCCGCCGGGACGGTCACTCCGTCCGCTCCATTGCCGAATCGGATCCAGGCATCCATGACGCCGTGCTGAATCTAGCGAACCGGAGTGGCGACGTGTTGATCACGGCGGACAAGGACTTCAGCGAACTCGTGTTCCGTATGGGCCGGATTCACACCGGCGTAGTCCTCATTCGTCTCGCAGGGCTGTCTGCCGAGATGAAAGCAGGTACCGTATCGGATGTCCTCGCCAGCCGAGGTCGCGAGCTGACTTCCGTGTTCAGCGTCATCTCGCCCGGAAGCGTCCGGATCCGCCGCCAGGATCACGGCGAATAATTGTCGATCGAATCCTCGCCCATACCGACCCGAGATACGCAGAAGCGGCACTCGCAGCAGGCAGCGGCGTCAAGGACGACGCTGCCTCGACGAAGTCCGCTCCTGGCGACCGCGGTGTCTCGCCATGCGGGGTCGACGTTCCCGCGAGCGGGGCTGAATTGATGCCGCCAAGGAGGGAAGTGGACACCCTCTGTCGACACCTTGCTTGGCGCATGCTATATATCAAAGATAGATCTTTTCTCGCAGTGGAGGACTCATGTGGTGAAGACCGCCAAGATCTTCTGGTCCGGCCGGTCTCAGGCTGTCAGGCTGCCGAAGGAGTTTCGCATGAAGGGAGACGAGGTGCGGATCCGCAAGCAGGGTGCTGCGGTGGTGCTTGAACCCATCGCGGACGATTGGCGATGGCTGGATGCCGTCGCGGGCCGGTTCTCCTCGGACTTCTTTGCCGAAGGGCGGAACCAGCCTCAACTCGAACCTCGTCCCGAGCTTGACCGCGCGTTCGGGTGATGCGCTATCTGCTGGACACCAATGCGTGCATCGCGGTGCTCAACAAGACATCGCCTCAACTCCTGCAGAGGATCCGTCGCTACGCCCCGGCGGACATCGGAATGCCGGCGACCGTCGCCTACGAACTCTACTACGGCGCATACAAGAGCTGCCACGCCCGGCGCAACGTCGATCTGCTCGATCGCATGAAGTTCGAGATCGTTCCCTTCGACGCGGCCGACGCTCGCATGGCCGGCGCCATCCGCAGCGAGCTCGAAGCGATCGGCCGTCCGATCGGGCCGTACGACGTTCTGATCGCCGGTCAGGCCCGCGCCCGCAATCTGGTGCTGGTAACCGCCAACAGCCGCGAGTTCTCCCGCGTCGAGGGTCTCGACAGCGAGGACTGGTCGATCGCCGACGCTGACCGGAGAGCGACGGGCGAGGAACGATGAAGCAGGGACCCCGCGCGCCGTCGCGTTCCGACTGCTGTCGGCTCGTCGCCCGGCGAGCGACAGGACGCCCGGATTTCTCTTACCAAGTGTACAAGGTACGTGCACCAAGCCGCCGTTGGAGAGGCTGCGGCCCTCAAGGCCGGTCTTTGGCCGGGAGCGAGCCGCCGCGGTAGCGCGCGACGACAGCTCGCTGTCCTGCGGCACGGTTGGCGGGCGGGCGCCTCCGACCTACTATCTGAATACGATGGCTCCGCGAACGTCCGCGGCCGAGCGAAGCAACGCGGAGTGGCTGGCTGCGCTCGCTCCCGAGTCGCGCGAGCGGTCGGCCGCGATCGCCGATCTTCGCCAGATCCTGGTGGCCGGTTTGCGGAGCGGCCTGCTCGGCAGCCGCGGCATGCGGCGGCGCGAGTTCGCCGAGCAGGCGGAGGATTTCGCCCAGGAGGCGCTGGTCAAGATCCTGGCCAGCCTGGACTCGTTCCGCGAGGAGAGCCGTTTCGTGACCTGGGCGCACAAGATCGCCATCCGCGTCGCCCTTACCGAGTTGCGCCGCAAGCGCTGGGACGACGTGTCGCTCGACACCCTGCTCGTGTCCTCGGAGGGGGAGTCGATCCCGCGTGCGCTGGCGGACCCGTCGGTCGGTCCCGAGGCAGCCGCGCAGCGCGCGGCCAGCCTGGAACGGGTGCTGCGCTACATCCGCGAAGACCTCACCGACAGGCAGCGCACGGCCATGACCGCCGCCATTCTCCGGGGGATGCCGCTGGAGGAGGTGGCGCGGCGCATGTCCATGAATCGCAACGCCCTCTACAAACTTCTGCACGACGCACGTAAGCGATTGCGGCGCCGCATGCTCCAAGACGGTATCAGCCCGGACGACATACTGGCGGCATTCTGACGGACCGATGACAAGGGAGGAGTGGAAGGAATGCCCGCGCGTAGCGGCGATCCGTACCGCGAGCTGAAGGCCGCGCACGGCCGTCCCGCGCGCCCGCCGCGCCGCCGGGCCGCAGCGCTGCACGACGAGATGACGCGCCTGGCTCGCGACGCGCTCCGCGCAGCGCTGGACATCACGCGTGACGAGGAGCTGGACTGCGACGAGGTCCACGAGTTCCTCGACGTGTTCGCCGAGATGCATGCCGCGGGCAAGGACGTGCGCGCTCTGCTGCCGCTGGTGTACCTGCACCTGCAGGCGTGCGGCGACTGTTTCGAGGAGTTCGAGGCGCTGCGACGCATCGTGGCCGCCGCGCGATGAACGCACCCGAGCGACACGTCCGGCTGGTATTGGCAGGCCCCCGCGACGGCCGCAACGTCGGTTCGGTGTGCCGGGCGATGAAGACCATGGGGCTGGGCGGCCTCTCCATCGTCGCCGGTGACTTCGATCCCGCCGACGCCCGCGCGGCCGCCGTGCACGCCGCCGACGTCTTCGATGCCGCGCGGCGACCGGACACGCTGCCGGAGGCGATCGCCGACTGCGACGAGGCGATCGCGATCAGCCGGCGCCGCGGCAAGCGCCGCAAGCAGGCGCCCATGCCGCTCTCCCACCTGTCCGAGCACCTGGCCGCCCGCGGTCCGGGCACCACGGCGCTGGTCTTCGGCACCGAGGCGACGGGATTGCGCGACGAGGAGATCGCCTGTTGCACCGGCATGCTGTCCATCCCCACCCATCCCGACTTCCCGTCCCTGAACCTTTCCCACGCCGTCCAGATCGTCACCTACGAGCTGTTCCGCGCCCGTGGGCGGCACCTCCCCGCCCGCTACTACGAGCCGGTCGCGCTTCCGGAGGTCGATGCCGCCCTGGACCCCTTGCTCGATCTGCTGGTCGGGATAGACTTCTTTCGCCAAGCCGGTCCGGAGGAGTTGCGCGTGTTCCTCCGCGACATCCTGGCGCGGGCGGCGCTTGCCGCGCCCGAGTGTGAGCGGTTGCAGACGCTCTTCCACAGCATGCGCGGCATCGTCCTGCACCGCGATGCCTGACGGTAGCCCCACGGGGAGGTCGATCACGCACTACCGACTCCACGATGCGAGCGAACTGCCCAGCCCGGCACTGCTGATCGATCTGGATCGATTCGACCGCAACGCCGATCGTGTGATCGCCATCGCGGGATCGCCGGACCGGGTCTGGCCGCACATGAAAACCCAGAAGTCGGCCGACTTGGCGCGCCGGCTGATGCGGCGCGGTTTTCGCCGCTTCAAGTGCTCGACCATCGCCGAGGCGGAGATGCTGGCGTGCGTGGAAGCGCCGGAGGTGCTGGTCGCCTACCAGCTCCTGGGACCGCACCCCGGAAGGCTGGCGGAGCTGGCCCGGCGCCACCCCGGCACCCGGTTCTCGACGCTGGTGGACGACCCCGGCCCTTTGCACGCGGTGTCCGCGGCCGCCTCCGCGGCCGGCGCAACGATCGGTGTCATGCTCGACGTGGATCTGGGCATGCACCGCACCGGCATCGCACCCGGCGGCGAAGGGGCCATCGCCCTCTACCGGCTGATCGCCGACCTGCCGGGGGTCGAGCCCGCCGGCCTGCACGGCTACGACGGCCACAACCACCAGCGGAGCCGCGATGAGCGCATCGCCGCCTGCGACCGGGGGACGGCCGCGATCAAGACCCTGCAGGCGGCGATCGAGGCGGCCGGCCTGCCGGTGCCGCGCCGCATCATGGGCGGCACGCCCACCTTCCCCTGCCACGCCCGCCACGCGGACGCGGACCTGTCCCCGGGCACCTGCTTCCTGCACGATCTGGGCTACGCCGACATGCTCCCCGACCTGACCTTCGAGTTCGCAGGGCTGCTGTTCACGCGGGTGCTGAGCGCCTCCACCCCCGGGTACGTGACCTTCGACCTGGGCAACAAGGCGATCGCCGCCGATCCGCCTGGCGAGCGCGGCCGCTTCCTTGCGATCGACGGCGCGCGCACGCTGATCCACAACGAGGAGCATTGGCTGCTGGCCGTCTCCCCCGACCTGCGCTTCCGGGTAGGCGAGGAGCACTACGTGATACCCAGGCACGTCTGCCCGTGCGTGGCCCTGCACCGCCAGTTCTATGCGGTCCAGGACGGCCGCGTGCAGGCGACGTACGAGGTGACCGCACGGGACCGCGCCCTGACCGTCTGACGCGAGTCGACGGCGAGCCATGCCTCCCACGTGCCGGCGAGAGCGTCACTCGTCAGTCCGCTGCTTCAGCGGCTCAAGTGTTCCACGAGGAGCTTGAGCGCTCCGCCGTGCCGGACCAGCACGCCCGTGCCGCAGCCTCACCGCGCCGGCATCCTGATTCCGCAGTAGGATCGCGGCGTGTACGGCATGTTCGGCGGAGGCGGCGGCCGCGGCGGCATGGGCTACCTGCTCCGCCACGGGGACGAGCAGGCACGCCCGCAGGTCAGCCGAGCGCTGCTGCGCCGTGTTCTCGCCTACGCGCGCCCGTACGCCGGCAGGATCATCCTGCTGTTCACGAGCATCTGCTCGACCATCGGCCTGGGGCTGCTGACGCCGCTGATCGTGCGCGACCTGATCGACACCGCGCTGCCCGCGAAGGACGCGGCGCGGCTCAACCTGCTGGCCGCCGGCCTGATAGCCATCCCCGTGGCCGGCGCCGTGATCCGCATCTGGCAGCGCAAGCTGGATGCCACGATCGGCTCCGGGATCATCCTGGACCTGCGCACGGCGCTGTACTCCCACCTGCAGCGCATGTCGATGCGCTTCTTCACCAGCAACAAGACCGGCGAGCTGATGAGCCGGCTCAACAGCGACGTCATCGGCGCCCAGAGCGCGGTCACCAACACCCTGGTGGACGTCACGACCAACCTGATCCAGGTGGCCGGCACGCTGGCGATCATGCTGGCCCTGGAGTGGCGCCTGACCGTGCTGGGCCTGGCCGTGTTGCCGATCTTCCTGCTGCTCGGACGCCGCTTCGGCAAGGCGCTGCGCGAGGTGTCCCGCCAGTCGATGGAGCGCAACGCGCGCATGAACGCCATCATGAGCGAGACGCTGAACATCAGCGGCCTGGTCCTGGTGAAGCTGTTCGGGCGCCGGCAGGAGGAGCAGCGGCGCTTCGGGGAGCAGGCCGAGGGGGTACGCCACCTGGCCATCCGCCAGGCGGTGATCGGCAGCCGCTTCTTCGTGCTGATGGGGATCGCCACCGCCGTCGGCACGGCGGGGATCTACCTGGTCGGCGGTCATCTGCACATCCGCGGCGGCCTGACCATCGGCACGGTGGTCGCCTTCAGCACGTACCTCGCCCAGCTCTACGGGCCGCTGCGCTCGCTGAGCAACGTCGCGGTCGTGGTCGCGCAGTCGCTGGTGAGCTTCGAGCGCGTGTTCGAGGTGCTGGACCTGCCGGTCGACATCGAGGAGTCGCCGCACGCGCAGCGGCTGGAGCGGGCCGAGGGCCGGCTGGAGTTCCGGGAGGTCAGCTTCCGCTACGAGCGTGACGATCAGCTCCTGCTCACCGAGGCGCGGCGCGCGGCGCGGGTCGAGGACATGGCGTTCACGGCGAGCGGCGGCG
>JAPPNY010000056.1 GCA_028818385.1 Spirochaetaceae bacterium | reverse complement strand
CGCTGATCGAGGGTTCCGCCCCGACCAACGGACCCGAGCGTGGGATCGTCCTGGCTCCGCTTCGATGACCACGCGCGCGGCCTGATCGTCGGCCGGCATGAGGTAGAACTGCACGAACGAGCCCGGCCGGCGCTCGGTGTCCAGCACCAGCCCGTCGCCGGTGAGAGCCGCCGCCGCTTCGGCCTCCCCATAGCGGGTCGACGACACGCGGTACTCCGGCAGTGCGCCCAGGTCGCCTCGCCACACGACGCTGCCCGCGCGGCCGCCGACGTTGCGGTAGGCCAGCAGGTGCGTTCCGTCGTCCAGGTCGCAGGCGGCCGGCCAGTGGCCGACGAACGGGGTGGGGCGGGGCCGGCTCCAGGTGCGCCCGCCGTCTGCGGAGACGGCAGCGAACATCGGGAAGTTGGCGTAGTGGTTCTCGCGCATGAGGATGATCAGGCGGCCGTCGGTCAGCTCGGCCAGACACGATTCGGCAAGCCGGAGTGGGCAGTCGGCGGGCACCACGGGTTCGCCGTACGGCTCCCACGTCTCGCCGCGATCGACCGAGCGCAGCAACCGGTTCAAGCCGCTGTAGACCACCAGGTCGCCGGCACGCCGCTCCAGGACGGCGCCGTCCTGGCGGAACTCCAGGTCCCGCGTCATGCGGATCGGCGCGGACCAGGTGATGCCGGCGTCGTCGCTGACGTGGATCACCGGCGTCGTGGGCTTGCGCTCCGGCCAGTCCTCGGTGAAGTAGTGCATGAGCACCCGCCCGTCGCGCAGCGCCGTGAGGTAGAGGCCGCCGGTGGCCACGAACGGCAACTCGCGGTCGAAGTCGCCCTCCGCCAGGGTGGCCGGCGCGCTCCAGGTACGGCCGCGGTCGTCGCTCACCATCGTCACCACCCGCTGCCAGCGGGACGCGCCGTGGCCGTATGCCTGCTTGACGCCGAGCACCAGTCGGCCGGCGGGGGTCAGGCACATGCCGGGGAACCCCTGCCACGTGCCCGGATCGCGCGCCACGAATGCCGTCCCGGTATCTGGAACGCTCTTCATGCTCTCTCCCGGAAATGCGAGGCGGACCGGACCCATCGGATCCGGCCCGCCGTCGGGTCAGTGCGACCGTCGGGTCGCAGCGAACGGCCTACAGCTTCGTCCCGGTCTGCTCCAGGAAACGGTCGAGCGCGGTGTTGTAGATCTCCACCAGCCGCTCGGCCCCGGCGTTGACGAGCTCCTGCTGGAACTGGCCCCACTCGCTCATCGGCCGCTGCCCGTGAGTGAACTTGACCACGTTCTCGTCCACCAGCGTGGACAGCACGCCTTCGAGCTGGATTCTCTCGTCCAGCTCGTCTGCCGTGAACGGAAACTTCGGCTCCGGCGTGTCGTTCCAGGCGCCGAACTCCCGCAGCTTCTCGATCCAGACGGCATCGATGAACTCCCCGGTGTAGGTGGGCAGGGTGTGGTCGCGGTAGACGATCAGGTCCGACTTGCCCCACATGATGCGCGGCGAGGTGCGCCACAGCCGGCCGAAGCCGTACTCCGTCGCCCGCGTGCCGTCGGGGTCGGCCTTGCGCACGTCCTCCGGCCATCCGACCAGGTTCATCAACCAGATGCCGCCCCAGGGCGAGTTGTCGTCGGCGGCATGGGCCACGCCTTCCTCGCCGAAGCGCAGCAGGTTCGCCCCCTCGTCCGTGTAGGCCCAGTCGGAGGCGCGCACCGCCGCGTCCTTGTTCTCGGAGGTCGCGCTGATCACGAACGCGCCGCTCGACCGCGACGGCGTGCGGATCCTGCCGCGGGTGCCGAAGATCACCGGGGGCATGACGTGGAAGTCGCCAGCGTCCTGGTACGCCGGCCGCTGCCCGTTGTTGTACCAGCCGATCCAGCTTCCGTGCATGCTGCCGATGAAGGCGCCGGCGCGCTCCTCCTCCAGCCAGATGCGCTTCTGATCTTCCTCAGGCATGGTCGCCCAGGTCGGAAACAGGATGCCCGAGGCGTGCAGTTGCCGGATGAAGTCGATCGCGACCAGGAACCGGTCCATGGTCGGGCCGTACTCGTAGCGGTTGTCCTCGTTGAAGTAGATGCGATTGTAGGTCCCGAACTGCAGCGCGATCGGCGACACGATCCAGCCGCGCGGGCCGATGCCGCGCCGGTTGGTCAGGATCGGCGCGGAGCCGCCGTTCATGGCCAGGTGGCTGGCGCGGAACAGCTCGAACAGGCCGCCCGGCGTGCGCGCCACGTCGTCGAGCGTATCCACCTCGTACCCGGCGTCGGCCAGCAGGTCGGTGCGCAGCAGGATGTTCGAGTTGGCGGCGCGCAACCCCATGTTCACGAACGGCTGCGTGTAGACGCGTCCGTCATCCGAGTACTGCAGGATGCCCGGGATCTCGTCCACCAGGACGCCGAGCCCCGGCATGGCGCCCGCCTCGATCTCCGCCAGGGTGTCGACGAACAGGGCGCCCTTGAACTGGTCGACCGCGTTGGTCAGGGTCTGATCCAGCACGCTGGCGATCTCCGGCATGTCGCCCGAAGCCAGAAAGGTGGCCATCTTGGCGTCGTAGTCGCTGCGCGGGATGTTGATCGGCACGAAGGTGGTGCCGGTCAGCTCGCCCCAGAGCTCCGCCAACCGGGTCTCGGCGACCCCGTCGTAGGCGAAGTCGTTGACGAACTCGACCAGCGGCAGCTCCCCTGTCGCGGTGCCGGTCTGGCCTGCCGCCCCGGCGCCGAGCGCGACGCCGCACAGCAGGGTGACGGCGACGGCGATACGTAGTGTTGTCGTTCTCATCGGATTCCTCCTCGAGATAACGAGTGCGAAGAGATGTCTGGTGTACGGTCGCTACCTCCTTTCGGCTCAGCCGCGGAGCGAGCCCACGAGTATTCCGCGCACGAAATAGCGCTGCGCGAACGGGTAGACCAGCAGTATGGGGATGACCGTGATCATGGTCATGGCCATCTTGATCGACTTCAGGAAGCCGAACGTGAACAGATCGTAGTCGGTCACCTCGCGCGCCGCTTCCGTGTAGTAATTCTCGTCGGTGAAGTTCTGCAGGTCGCCGCCGAAGTCGGAGAGCACGACGAAGCGGCGCAGGATGAGGGTCAGCGGCTGCTTCTGCAGGTCATTGAGGTAGATCAGCGGGCGGAAGAACTCGTTCCACATCGAGACGGCGGCGAACAGGCCAATGGTGGCGACGATCGGCTTGATCAAGGGCAGGACGATGCGGGAGTAGACGACCAGCTCATTGCCGCCGTCCAGGTGCACGGACTCCTTGAGCTCGTCGGGGACGTTCTCCTTGATGTAGACCCGGAACAGGAAGATATAGAACGGCACCACAGCGGTCGGCAGCACGATCGCCCAGATCGAGTCCAGTAGCCCGAGCTGCCGCACCCACAGGAATGTCGGGATCATGCCGCCCTCGAAGAACATCATGACCAGCAACAGCACGGTCACCACCCCGTGCAGGCGGAACCGGCGGTCGGCCAGCACGTAGCCGGCAGCCGAGGACAGCACGATGACCAGGATCGTGTAGGTGGAGGTGTACAGAATGGAGTTCCAGTAGGCGCGCAGGATGATGGTGTTGCGCAGCACGTTCTGGTACGAGCGGAGGTGGAAGCCGACGAGAAAGGCGCGCACGTTGCCGTAGGAGATCTGGATGTAGTCGCTGGCGGACAGCGCGAACATGTACAGGAACGGGTAGAGGGCGGCGGCGGCGATGAGCGCGCAGAGCAGATAGTTGCAGCCGTCGAACAGGCGCGAGGAGAGCGGCTGCCGGACACGCTGCATGGCCGTCGTTCCTCCTTTACCAGAGCCCCTCGCCGCGAAGCCGCTGCACGATCTTGTGGGTGGCAAGGACGATCGCGAACGCCATCACGCTGTTGAGCAGGCCGATCGCGGTGGCGTAGCTGAACTGCAGGCCCTCGATCCCGCGCCGGTAGACGTAGGTGGCGATGATGTCGCCGGTCTCGTAGGTGCCGGGATTCTGCAGCAGGAACGCCTTCTCGAAGCCGATCTGCACCAGGTTGCGGGTGTTGAGGATGAAGAGGATGGTGATCGTCGGGATCAGGGCCGGAACGGTGACGTGCAGCGCCTGCTGCCAGCGCCCGGCGCCGTCGACGCGCGCCGCCTCGTAGAGCTCGGCGTTGACGCCGGCAAGCGCCGCCAGGTAGATGATCGTCCCCCAGCCGAGCTCCTGCCAGATGCTCGATACGATGTAGAGCGGGCGGAACCAGCGCGGATCGATGAACACGTCGCGCCGCTCGCCGGTGAACAGCTCGATGATGTCCGTGCCGATGCCGCGCTCCCACTCGAAGAGCTGGAAGATGATGCCGACGATCACCACCGTCGACACGAAGTGCGGCAGGTAGGTCAGCGTCTGGATCGATCGCTTGAAGGCGGAGTTGCCGATCTCGTTGAGCAGCAGGGCGAAGACGATCGGCGCCGGAAAGGTGAAGACGATGCTCCAGAAGCCCAGCAGCACCGTGTTTCTGATGATCCGGAACGCGAACGGATCGCTCAGGAACTGGGCGAAGTACTTGAAGCCGACCCAGTCGGCGCTCCAGAAGCCGCTGACCAGGTTGAAGCGCCGGAAGGCGAAGCTGATGCCCCAGATCGGGATGAAGTGGAACAGGATCGCCCATGCCATGACGACCACGATCATCAGGTAGAGCAGGGGCGCCGCCCTGATCGAGCGGATCAACTCCGCCCGGCGCCCGGGACGACGGGCGGTACCCACCGCAGGCCGCCGATCCTGTATCAGCGTTCCATGGTCAGCCATAGGCGGGTATCGCCAAAGCCGACGGTACCCGTTTGCGCAAGCGGGAGCAAACCGCGCCCCGCATCACCACTCGACGCGTGAGGCACGCGGATGACGCGACGAGTGGTGGCCTGCGTCGCGGCGGGATCGTGCGTCTCCCGGCGATTCGCGGCGGCGGTACAGCGGTCCGACGCGCCCCGGAGGGTTGATGGCCATCACCGTGTCGCCGCGCCATGAGACGAGATACTCGTCTCCGAGCACGTCGACGCGCTCGTCATGCTCAAGCAGGGGGAAGCGTACCTTGACCACCTGTCCAGGCGCGAGCCCGTCGACGCGCACGTAGCCCTCGCTCCACCGCCAGTGGCCGGGCGCCTCCACCGAAACCTCGTCCGAGGGAACGCCGTCGGGGGTCCGTACGGCAAGAGATCCGCCCTGGCGCATGACGACCTCGACGGCGCCGTCCCGCGGAAGATGGCTGTGCACGTCGGCCCACGGGGTCGTGCGGTCGAACAGCAGGTTGACGCGGACCGAGGTTCGCGTCGCGCGCACCGCGTGATGCCACAGGAGGTACAGCCCGTGCACCCCGTGCGCGTTGCAGCAGCCCATCCACCAGTGGCCGCGCCGCGTGTCGACGACGCCGTTGGGGGCGCTGCCGCCGGTGAACGCCCCGGGAAGCACGTCGCGGACCCCGTCGCGCTTGAGCTGTGGCGGCGGACAGGCAGCGATGAATTCGGCGGCCTTGCCCGGGGTCAGCTTGGGCACCTGCGGCTCCCAGTCGGCGTCGACGAACTGGGACTCGGCCAGGTGGTTGCGCCCGAAGCGTTCGGCGTCACCCCAATAGTCGTGCTGTCCGGAGCGGGCGAGCTGAATGGCGATGTCGATCATGTCGGTGATGCCGCAGGTCTCGCAGGCGTGCTTGCCGACGAACTCCGGGAACCAGCCGAACCTGGTGCCGATCGTGCGGGCGAAGCGGTAGACGCCCTGAGCCCACCGCACCAGGTCGGGCTGTCCGGAGAAGAGGCCCCAGTGCAGCACGCTGGCGGCGGTGGCCACCCGGCTGTGGAAATGCCCGCGAAAGCTCCCGTCCGGTCCGAAATCGCCTGCGCGCTCGACCACGTAGCGCGCGATCCCGTCGCAGAGCGCCGTCGCCTCGTCGTTGCGGGCGCCGGTCGCCAGGTACTGCACGATCGGCCGCAGGATTGGCGCGGCCGCGCACATGGCGCCGGTGCCGGTGGGCTCGCCGTCGCCGTCCCATCCGTCTCGGCGGTAGAACAGCTCGTCGGCATCCGTCGGGCGGTCGCGCACCTGCACCGGGTAGTAGCAGTAGCCGTCACGCCGCACCGCGATGCTCGCAAGCCCGTGGATCAGCGCGTCGATCCGCCGGCGCAGCCCGGCGCGTTCCGCGGCGTCGGTGCTCTGCTGGTAGCAGGTCACGAACGCCATCAGACAGGCGCGCTGTCCCCAGAATTCGGCCACCGGCGGACGCGGCCGCCGGGTGGGGCGGGGCGGGAAGTCGGGCTCGGGTATCCAGCACAGGCCCTGCTCGCCCTGGTACGAGGCGACCAGTTCCTTGAGGCGGGCGTCGACTTCGCTCCCCAGGTCGGACCCGGTCATTTCGCGCGCCAGCACCAGCGCGTCGACGGCGCGGCCCGCGCCGTCGCAGTGGTCCCAGTAGGTGTGGTGACTCAGCACCGGCGGATCGAGCTGCAGCCGGCAGTCGAAGTACGGGGTGAATCGCAGCGCGGGGTCGACGTTGCGCGTCAGCGCGTTGAGGGCGAGCTCGGCGCGTGCCACCAGGTCGAACGGAGCCGACCCGGCTTCTTGCGCGCGTGGCATGCTGCGGGCAACGGTACGCCGAGGATCGGTCCCGGTCGAGCGGCCGTCGGCGGTGCCGGCGCCGCTTGCCGGGTATTCTCGAAGGAGGGAGCTCGCCGTGGCAAAGCACCTGTTCATCGACGACCGCTTCGTCGCGGAGACATCCGGATTGACCCGGCGTTTCCATCAGGCGCGGAAGTGCGAGCGGAATCCGGTGATCCGCGCCGACCGGCCGTGGGAGAGGGACGCCGCGTTCATCGACTCGGCGATGGTCGTCTACGACGAGGCGGCCGGCCGCTTCCGCGCCTGGTACCAGGGCGGCGCCTGCTACGGCCCGGACGACGGCTCCAACATGTGCTACGCCACCTCCGCGGATGGCATCGACTGGCACAAGCCGTCGCTCGGCGCCGTCGAGTTCGAGGGGAGCACGGACAACAACATCGTGCTGGCGGCGACCTGCATGATGCACGACCCGGCGCCGATCATCGATCCGGCCGACCCCGATCCGCGGCGGCGCTACAAGGCGGTGTGGTGGGGCGGGCGGCGCGACGACTCGCAGGAGGGCGGCTGGCTGCTCGGCCACTGCGTCGGCTTCTCGGCGGACGGCATCCGCTGGCAGGAGCATCCCGACAACCCGATCTGGGTGGGCGACGCCGAGGTCGCCGTTCCCTTCGGCCTGGAGCGCACCGATCGGCGTTACACGCCGCATTCGAGCAGGCGGGCGAAGAAACAGGACGCTGGAGTTACCGGCCGGACTAGTCGGCGTGCGCTGCCACGACCTGTGGCACTCCTTGCTTCCGGCGCCGCGGCCCTGGATGAGGGCCTCCCCATGATCGGCAGCTCCTCTGCCAACCCAGATCCAAACCACGGCCCGCTGTGCCCACCTGGCCGCTGACCCGGTCAAGGCAGAGGCCGAGAGTGTTGGCGCCAATAGAGCCGCTGTGATGGACGGAGAACGCTGCTTGGGATCAGCCGCTGAAGTCGGGGAGCGTAGGTCGAGCCGCCTCTGGGTGAGAGGCCAGAATATAGCGCACGTCTGCGGTCAGAGCTGCATAGCGGAAGAGTCCGAGTTAAGCTCATGCAGTAACGAGCAAAGGGGAGAGGCTTTCCGAATGGGACTTTAGGGTTTATGATTGGCTGGATTCTACTCTCGCGCGAAGCGGTCGCCAGGGCCGAGGACGCTCTCGCCCCAGACGAGAAGGGCGTGCGCGACGAAGTCGGCTTTCTCACCCTTCACCAAGGCTTCGCAGATCGGTTCTTTCCTGGCACGTCTGTCCTTCATACACGGCTGCGATATGCCCTCTTCGTTCCCTGGTTGATGTGCAAGTTGGCGGCGAACGGAGGAACCGACTTCGCCCGAAGACTTTCTAGTGCAGAGACCAATCTCGCCGGGCAGTTGCGAGCCGGCTCGGATCCTGACGGGGTTATCGGCGGACGCGTATGGCCCCGTCCGACTGCGCAGCCGCCATCAATGTCGTATTGGAGCGCGCTGGGAACCTGGGGGATTCTCAGGCCACGCCCGGACGGCTCTACGCCGAGCCGCCTCGAGACCATGCGCCAGCTCGTCCAGAGCCATCGTTCGAAGAGAACTTGGATGACGGACGATGAGGGTGGTGCGCTGAGCGAAGCTTCCGGATCGCCGTTCGTCGTGTTGCCCTGTGTGCCTAAGACCTTAGATGTGCGCGGCCAACCTCTGGACTTCGCGTTGGCGTCGGCCGAACGGAAGTTCCTACGTAAGCACCTGCTGGGGGTTCGACGGCCTGGCGTTTCGGATCCCTGTTTGCTTGCTCGTTTGGCGGGGGCCAACGTCGGTCCTGAGGCCGCCGATCTCTGGGTGACGGACGTAGCGGACCTCGCCGACGATGAGGACCGCGCGGCACTCGTTACCGCGCGGCAGGCGGCCGCGCTCGCAGGAATCGGCCGTGGCGTCTATGCGGCACTCGTCGAAAGATTGCATGCGACGGACGGCTTGTCCGAGAGTACGATCCATCGGAGCCACCTGCGCCAAGTGATCGAGCTCTATGGCGATGACGCCTGTGCCGTCGACCTGACGGCACTGTCCGCTTTCTTGCCCAACCTTTCCGAACACATCCGTGGTGTCCTTTCCAAAACCCGCGACTGGCTGACCGCTGGCGATCCGGATCCTGGCGTACTTGGCGATTCCTATGTCAAGGCCGAGCGTAGCCGGAAGGGATTGCGTGCTCGACTGCCGGACAATCTTGCCGGTCGGCAGCGCCGTGTCGAATGGGACCCGCAGCAGCACCCGTTGGCCCAGCCGCTCCATTATCGATGGCCCAACGTCCGCCGGCTGCTTACCGACCTACAACCCACATGAACCATCTCTCGACTGTGCCGCTCCTGGAAGCTTTGCGTCCTCCGCCGGGATGGCGGACCGATCGTGCGATCGTGAGCGCGTATTCGGCCGAGCCGGCGGTTCTCGTCGCTCTGCTCCTCGCACTGTCGGGACGCGACGACGACGTGGGCAGTGGAAGTCGCGTGGCGCTGGCACGATCACTCACCGATCTGCGGGGTCGGGTTGCATTCCTTGTGCAGCGGGGCCGGATGACTGCAGCGCACAAGGCTCCCCGAGTGCTCGCGTTGCTCGACCGCTTCGTGCGCGACGTTCCGTGGAATGAGGGCGACGCGGAGGGAGCGTTTGGCCGATCATGGCACGCCAAGCTGGCGCTCGTTCGGCTGGTGGCAGACGATGATAGCAACGTGCCGGCGGAGTGGAGATTCTGGCTCGGTAGTCGCAATTTGACGCGCGATACGTCGTGGGACATCGGGCTTTCGCTAGAGACCGTCCCCTCCGGATCGTCCGGCGGACAGAGTATCCTTGGAATCGAACAGGCGGCGGCGCGACTCTCCGATCATGCGGGTGAGGCCAGTGCCTGGCAGCCTCTAATTCAAGAACTCGCAGACATCAGATGGAACGTGCCGCGGGGGCTCCACGTAAAAAGAGTCGTCTTGATGCTCCCTGAAGACACCGACCGCGGCCTACCGCAATGTCCGCGTAATGTCCGGCTTCTTCTGGCCGTGGCTCCGTTTCTCGATGGTGAAACGGTTCGCCGGCTCGGCGCCTGGACGGATCAAACGCGCACGCTCCGTTCGACGGTTACAGAGCTCGGACGCTTGATCAATCAGTCGGGCAGGCCGCTCGACGGATTCGAGTTGCTCACGTTGCCCGGTACTCCCGAGGAAAACGAAGCACCGCCCGAGGAAGATGCCGCCTCCCTCGACGCCTCACCGGACGCACGCGGCCTTCACGCCAAGCTCCTCTGGGCCGAGCATGCGGGTGGCGCCACCCTGTGGCTGGGGAGTCCCAACCTGACGACGCGCGCGTGGGGCCGCAACGCCGAGGCGTTTGCTGAAATTGGCGCCCAACTCCGTGGAGGGGCTAAAGCCGCAAAGTCCCTTTACGAAGGCATCAAGACCTTCCTGCAGCTTGCACGGGCGGTTCGCCGAGAAGACCTCAAAGACACTATGTCCGAGGATAGCGATCAGGGAGCGCTGGAGGTCGCACGCCGTCAGGTCGCGACGCGGCTTTGCGGTCACCAGCGACGCGGTGAGGGAGAAGTGACGATCGTTCAGGCGCTTGATCGGCCGCCTCATCCGAACGATCCACGTATCTCCCTCATCGTTGGCCGAATCGGGGGGAACATGGTTCCGTGGCCCCGTGATACGATCAGCCTGGCCTTCCCAGAAACCGATGGCAGTGCTGACACAGACTTGGTTTCAGTGCGCGTTATGCTAAGAGATCAGTCTCTTTCCTGGACGCAGCTTGTCCCGTTTGATCCGCCACTCCCGATGAGTCGGGATACTGCCATCCTCCGCGAATATCTTGGCGCCCGTGGGGTTCTTTCCTGGATTCGAGACGTTCTGGACGACGCAATGGAAACCGACGGTGGCGGAGCCTGGGACGACGAAACAGAACGCCATCTCCCGGGTGGGCCCCCAAGAGGCACATTTGCCTTCGATATGCCGACAGTCGAACAGGTGCTCCGTGCATGGGTGCGGGACCCCGACCGGTTGGCCAACGTCGATCGAATTCTGAACGCAGTAGCAATAGACACCTCCCAAGCAGAAGACGACGCGGAAGCGCGTGCGCATCTGGAGGCGTTCTCGCGCAGCTGGCAAATCTTGCGTACGGAGTTGAGCGGGTAGTCAGTCCATGTCTGTCGAGCCTATGCCGTTCCAGCGTGCGACCATCGAGGCCGCGATCCGCGCGTTCAGAAATCGCCTAGGATCGCATCGGTTCCTCGTCGCCGATGAAGTCGGGCTCGGCAAGACAGTCGTCGCATGCGGAATCATCGAGCGTATTTCAAGAAGATACACAGCTCCCCTCCGCGTGTTCTACGTGTGCTCGAACCTCGCGATCGCCACGCAAAACCTCGCACGGCTCGTGTCATTCCTACCGGATCACGAGCGTCACACGGCGATTGCCAAAGTTGATCGTCCGAGCCTGATGCCCACCCGCGAACCGCCTACGCATCGCGGAGTGCAAGTGTTCTCGTTGACGCCGGATACCGCCCTGCCATCACGACGTCGGCGACGTGAAGGGCGTGTAGAGGAACGTGCGTTCGGCTATGCGCTACTAAATGAGCTCCTCCAGAGAACGATACCCGGCCTTTACCCCGGGTTATTCGCGCTCCAGCCCGAAAGTTGGCTGAATTGAGGATTCGAG
>JAPPNY010000101.1 GCA_028818385.1 Spirochaetaceae bacterium | reverse complement strand
CGGGTTACACCTTAGCCTACCCCTTGAGCTGTCCAACCGACCGGGACCACCTCAGATCGTCCGCATGACCTCTGCTGCATGGTGGCGATCGAGGTGGCGCATGGGCTGAGCCCACCGGAGGGATCGCCCAACGTCATTGGATCAGACTCGATCCTCGGGATCCGCCGGTACATCACGGGCGAGACCAGGCGTCGCCTCCATCAGACCGCATTTCGGGAGCGCGTGCTCGATGCCTACTCCGCATGTTGTTCCCTGTGTCGACTTCGCCATCGAAACCTGCTTGACGCCGCGCACATCGTTCCGGACGGCGAGCCGCGCGGCGATCCGATCGTTCCCAACGGGCTGTGCCTATGCAAGATCCACCACGCGGCCTACGACAACGACCTGATCGGCATATCGCCCGACTACACCGTGCGCGTCCGCCCGGAGGTCCGTGAGGAAACGGATGGCCCGATGTTCCTGCATGGCTTGCAGGAGCTGCATAAGTCCAGGGTTGTCCTGCCCAGCCGACGGGCAGACCGTCCTGATCGCGACCGATTGGCGTGGCGGTACGAGAGGTTTCGGGCGGCGTGACGACGGTCAGGTCGTGTAGCGCTCGCCGGACTCCGCCACGCCACGCGCGGGAGCGGGCACGGAGGGGGCTGGTTGCGCCCAGGGCTCGATGCGGTCCAGCGCCGGCCCCATCTCGCGTTCGGCAACCTCGGTGTCGTGCGCAGCCTGCGCCCGAAGCCAATAACCGCGAGACAGACCGAAGAACCTACAGAGCCGCAGGTCGGTGTCCGCGGTAATCGCCCTCTTGCCGGCAACGATGGCGCTGATTCGCTGAGCAGGGACATCCACTTCCTTTGCCAGTCGGTACTGGCTCAGGCCCATGGGTTTCAGGAGCCGACTGATCAACGGCGACACCTTTCGGAGCTGATCAAGGCCGAGGTGGCCGATCCGGTCGCCGAGATGGACTGACGGTACGGCGGGACTTCGTCCACCGCCGCGCCCACGCCAGCGCGACGCTCGCACCCACCGCCATCGTGGCCGCGAGCAGGTTGAACAGCATATCCACCGGGTCGAAGACGCGGCTCGGCACAAGGATCTGGATGCACTCATCCACCACACCCAGCGCCGCCGTGGCAAGGATGGCGAGCAGGGGCAGCGCCGGGACCCGGCGACCCTGGCTGGCGCGCTCGGCGAGCGCTTCGTGGATGAAGACGCCCACCACGCCGTACTCGATGAGGTGTGAGCGCTCCTCCGGGCCGACCATCCTGAGGAACACCAGCGCGTAGGCGGCCGTCACGCCCAGGGCGACGGCGATCTGTGCTCCGCCCGGCCGGGCCTTCAGGCCGTGCGCGACGACGGTCGCCCCCACCAGGAACATGGCGACGAGAAAGGAGACGAGGGGGAAAGAGGCGCCCAACAGGCCGCTCTCGAGCAACGCCCGGGTCAGCGTCTGCGCGAGGCCCAGGGTGGAGTAGATCGCGACCACGACGGCCAGCGTCCACAGCCAGAGGCGGCGCTCCCGATCGGAGGAGAAGAGGGCCAATGACAGGTTGGCAGCTAACCGGTGGAATCGAGGAACTGGAAGGCGTAGAGCTTCACGTCGCGCATCAGGAAGCGCAGGCGGACCGGTGTGTCGGCGGCGGCTCCAACGTCGCTTCGACCCTGCCAGGTGACCGGCTTGGACACGCCGTTGCCGAGCACGGCGTCCGCGGCGTCCATCTCGAAGCCGGGCAACGGATGGCCCTCGCGGTCGAGCAGTTCGACCTTCATCCACCCGCCGGCGCCGGCGTCACAGTTGACCACCAGCGCGCGGCCGGCGAAGCGCACCACCGGGGTGAGGAGCTCACCGCCGCCGTAGTCCGCGTCCGCGGAGATGAACCCGTCGCGCCGCAGCGTCGCCCGCCGCAGGTGACAGAGCCTGCCCAGCTCGCGCTCGGTCGCCGGGTCCTTGCCCGGGTCGTGCCGGCGCTTCATCCCCGCGTAATACAGCCACAGCTCGTCCCCCACCGGGATCAGCCACGGGTTGGCGAACAGCATGCCGCTGGTCGAGCTGCCGTCGAAGCCGTGGCGCAGGAACGCCTTGCGGCCGCCGGCGCGGTTCCAGCTCACGCCGTCCCTGCTGGTCAGGAGCTGCACGTCCATGGTCGCCGGGAACTCGTCCTCGCCCCAGTGGTAGTAGATCGACGGCAGCATCACGTACGCGTCCTCGGCCCACGGGTACGGCATGGCGCAGCTCGTGTAGATGTCGACGTTCGGCCGCGGCTCGTCGCGCTGCCACGGCACGGGGACGGCCAGGTCCTGCGCGTCCGCCTGGAAGGTGATATGCAGCGGCGACCACTCCCGGAAATCGGGCGAGGTGATGCGTCCCACCGAACGGTAGGCGCGTTTGCCGGCCGCTACGGCAGCCTCATCGAGACGCTGCGTCTCCCGGACGCGGATGTAGCCCACGTAGAGCTCCAGGCGCTCGTCCCAGAACAGCATGTTTTGCGTGTCACAGATCGCATCCGCAGGGTTGGGCTGGCCGGGGTAGGGCTGCCAGTGGATGCCGTCCGGCGAGCGCATCGCCCACAGCCCCTGCGCCGCGCCGGCGGCGATCTCGGCGTCGGTGGGCCGGAACTTGGTCCAGAACTTGTAGCGCTCCTCCGGCGGGGCGCGATCGTCGCGGAAGACGGTAGCGCCCTGCAGGCTCTGCCGCTCGTCGTGCGGGACCAGCAGGTTGTTGCGCGTCGAGCCGCGGAACGACACCAGGCCCAGCTCCGGCTTGCGCCAGTGGATGCCGTCGTCCGATTCGGCATAGGCGAGGCGCCGGGCGCCTTCCTGCGGCAGCCCGCCTTTCAGCAGCGCGTCGTACCACAGCCGGAACGTCCCGTCCGGCTCCCGCCACACGGTGTTGTAGGCGCCGATGCCCAGCTCCTCCCACGGCTTGTCCGGGGTGAGCACCGGCTCCGCGTGCTGCACCGGCGGGTTCATGGTCAGGGTGACGCCTGAGCGCGACGCGATGAAGCGATCGTCGATGAAGAGCTGACGCCGGGTGCCGACGTCGATCATGAGCCGTCCCCGCCAGTGACGACGATCTCGCAGCCCAGCAGGGACGGCCACGGCCTGGGTGTCGAGGCCCCGTCCAGGATCAGCAGCACCGAGTTGCTGCCCTCCTGCAGCCCCGGATCGTCGAACACCAGCCACTCGTCGCCTTTCGCGTTGGTGAGCGTGCGATCGTGCGCGAACGGGACCCGGCGGCCGTTGACCGCCAGGTGCATCCGCTCCAGGGACCCCTCGTGGTCGCCGAGCCGCAGGCGCAGCTCGACGCCCCGGACGCGGCCGTCGGCCAGTCCCGCGCGCAGGTCGTCCCGCACGGTGATGCAGAGCGCGTGGCCGGCGTCGGCGCCGCGTCCGCGCAGGGCAAGCCGCCGCGGCAGCACCGGCCGGTGGTCGGAGGCGGGGCCCGGCTGCGGGGGACCGGCCAGGTAGTAGCAGCGGTCGCGCCGCGCGAGCGCCTCGGGGTCGCGCAGCTCGCTGAGCACGCGCAGATGGTCCTCGGTCAGGTCGTGGTAGTCGCCGGGGACGGGACCCGCGCGGTGGCTCCCGTAGTCGTAGTTGAACACGGCGATGCCCTGCGCGCCCTCCCGGTAGCCGTTCAGGGCGGCGCCGCGCAGCACGGCGGGCGGGTTGCGCTCGTACCCCTCCTGCGGCGAGGCGCCCCAGGTGGCGCCGTCGAACCCGCGGTAGACCAGCACCGGGCCGTCGCCCGCCGCGGCGGCGGCCTCGGCGACGTCCGCGCGGGTGATGCAGTAGCCGGGCGAGGAGAGCACGACGATGTCGGCCAGCCCCTCGCGGATCCACGCCAGCGTGTCCAGGCCGATGAGCAGCGACTCGCCGATGCTGGTGGGCGCGCGCACGATGAGCCGCAGCTCCCGCCCGCGCTCTGCGGAGTGGCGCCGAACGATCGCGCGCGCCTGCCGCACGAACCCGGTCATGGTCGGGATGTTCCGCACCGCCTCGCCGCCCTTGAAGAACGGCGGCGCCCGCGAGAAGTCCAGCTCCAGCCCGTCGAAGTCGTAGCGGGTCAGCGCCTCGTCCATGATGCCCAGGAAGCGCTCCCGCACCTCGTCCTTGGCGTAGTCCCACAGCCAGCTATAGGTCCACGGGATGCCGTGCACGGCCTCCGGCAGGTCCGGGCCGATCAGCAGGTCGGGGCGTTCGATCTTCAGGCTCGAGCGTCCGTACCACATCCGGTCCTCGGAGTCGGTGTGGGCATCGTTCATCCGCATCGATCCCACCACGCCCATGCCGTGCGCGCGGGCCCCGTCGATGTAGATCTGCAGCAGGTCGTGGCCGTCCTCGATGACCGCGACGATCGTGTTGTAGAGCTCCTGGTGGGCGTTGGTGGCCTGCGTGTTGGCGGCCGGCCGGCCGTGGATGTGCACGCCGCCGCCGTCCCGGATCGGGTGGCCGTGAATGTCGGTAGGCACCCCGTCCACGTTCCACTCGGTGACGTTGTCGCACCAGAGCTGGCCGTGCGCGCTGCCCCGCCACGACAGGTCGTCGTCGATGCCGATCAGCGTGCACAGCAGGTCGACGCCCGCAGCCCGCAGCGGGCCGGCCAGGCGCGTGATGTCGGCCGGTTCGTGCCGCTCCTGGTAGTTGTTGATCCAGTTGCCGTCGGTATTGAAGAGCAGGCGAGGCGGCCATGCCGCCGGCTGCGATGCCGCCGGTGGCGGCCCGGAACCCTGTGCTGCCATCGTCATCCTCCCTGCAGCCCCTTCCCGCAGGGCCGCGTCAGCTCCCGAACTGGAACGCGTACAGCTTCACGTCGCGCATCACGAACCGCAGCCGCACCGGCCGGCCGGCGGCACTGCTAACGTCGCCCGATCTCCGATCGTCCGACCCCTGCCAGGTGACCGGCTTGCTCACCCCGTTGCCCAGCACGGCGTCCGCGGCGTCGAGCTCGAACCCAGGCAGCGGATGCCCCTCGGCATCGAGCAGCTCGACCTTCAGCCAGCCGCCGGCGCCGGCGTCGCAGTTGAGCGTGAGCGTGCGCCCGGAGAAGCGCACCGGCGGGGTGGTCAACTCGCCGCCGCCGTAGTCGGCGTCGGCGGAGATGAACCCGTCGCGCCGCAGCGACGCGCGGAAGATGCCCGAGTGCTTGCCCAGCTTGCGCTCGTCCTCGCTCTCCACCGGTCCGCCGTGCAGGCGCTTCATGCCGGCGTAGTACACCCACAGCTCGTCTCCCACCGGGACCAGCCACGGGTTCGCGTACAGCATGCCGCTGGTGTTGGTCCCGTCTAGCCCGCGCCGCAGGAACGGCTTGCGGGCGCCCGCGCGGCTCCAGCGGACCCCGTCCCGGCTGGTCAGGAGCTGCACGTCCATGGTCGCGGGAAAGTCGTTCTCGCCCCAGTGGTAGAAGGCCGACGGCAGCATCAGGTAGACGTCCTCGGCCCACGGGTACTTCATCGCGCAGTTGGTGTAGAAGTCGATGTTCGGGCGCGGATCGTCGCGCTGCCACGGCACGGGGATGCCCAGGTCCTGGGCGTCGGCCTCGAAGACGACCTCCAGCGGCGACCACTCCCGGAAGTCGGGGGAGGTGATGCGGCCGACGCACCGGTAGCTGCCGCGGCCCGCCGCCTCCGCCGCCTCGTCGACGATCTGGGTGTCCCGGACGCGGATGTAGCCGACGTAGAGCTCAAGCCGGTCGTCCCAGAACAGCATGTTCTGCACGTCGCACATGGCGTCGCGCGGGTTGGGCTGATCGGGATAGGTCTCCCAATGGATGCCGTCCGGCGAGTGCATGGCCCACAGCCCCTGCAGCGCGCCGGCCTCGACCTCTTCGTCGGTGGGGCGGAACTTGGTCCAGAGCTTGTAGCGCTCCCCGGCCGGGGTGCGGTCGTCGCGGAACACGGTGGCGCCCTGCATGCTCTGGCGCTCGATGTGCGGCGCGACGATGTTGTTGCGCGCCGAGCCGCGGAAGGAGATCAGCCCGAGCTCCGGCTTCGTCCAGTGGATGCCGTCGTCGGACTCGGCATAGGCGAGGCGACGGGCGCCCTCGGAGGGCAGGCCGGCTTTCATCCAGGCGTCGTACCACATGCGGAAGGCGCCGTCGGGCTCCCGCCACACCGTGTTGTAGGCGCCGATGCCCAGCTCCTCCCAGGGGCGGTCTGCGACAACCACCGGCTCCGGGTGCTGGACCGGAGGGTTCATGGTCAGCGAGACGCCCTCGCTGGAGTCGATGAACCGCCCGTCGATGAAGAGTTGCCGCCGCGTACCGATGTCCAACGCACTCATGAGCAGACCACCATCGCTTCGACGCCATGCAGCACCGGCCACGGTTTCGGCGTCGAAGCGCCGTTCAGGATCAGGAGCACGGCGTTGCTGCCCGTTCGCAGGCCGGGATCGTCGAATACCAGCCACTCGTCGCCGGCCTTGTTGGCGATGGTGCGGTTTGGCTCGAAGGCGAGGTGCTGGCCGTTGACCGCCAGGTGCAGGCGTTCCTTCGACTGCTCGTAGTCCGTGAGGCGCAGGCGCAGCTCCGTTCGCTTGATGCGGCCGTCGGCGCGCCCCGCGTCGAGGTCGTCGACGATCGTCACGTGCAGGGCGTGGCCGTCGCTGGCACCGCGGCCGCGCAGCGCCAGCCTCCGCGGCAGGACCGGCCGGTGGTCGCCCCAGCCGGACGGCGCCGCCGGGCCTCCCAGGTAGTAGCAGCGGTCGCGCCGTGCCAGCGCCTCCGGCTCGCGCAGGTCGCGGATCGTCTGCAGGTGGTCGGTCGTCAGGTCGTGGTAGTCGCCCGGGACCGGGCCGGCCCGGTGGGTGCCGTAGTCGTAGTTGAACAGCGCGATGCCGGCGGCTCCGTCGCGGTAGCCGTTCAGACCCGCGCCGCGCAGCACGGCCGGGGCGTTGCGCTCGTAGCCCTCCTGCGGCGAGACCGCGTAGGTGCTGCCGTCGAACCCGCGGTAGACCGGTACCGCGCCGCCGGCCGCCTCGACCGCCGCGGCCACGTCCGCCCTGGTCACGCAGTAGCCGGGCGAGGAGATCACGAACGCGTCGGCCAGCCCCTCGCGGATCCACGCCAGCGTGTCGATGCCGATGGACAGCGATTCGCCGATGCTGGTGGGGACGCGTACGACGAAGCGCAGGTCGCGCCCGCGCCGCTGAGAATGCCGCCGCACGACGTCGCGTCCCTGCCGGACGAAGTCGGTCATGACGGGGATGTTCTGCACGACCTCGCCGCCGCGGAAGTAGGGCGGCTGCCGGCAGAAGTCGAACTCCAGCCCGTCGAAGTCGTAGCGGGTCAGCGTCTCGTCCGCGATGCCCAGGAACCGCTGCCGCACCTCGTCCTGCGCGTAGTCCCACATCCAACTGAAGGTCCACTCGGCGCCGTGCCTGGCCTCCGGCATGGCCGAACCGATCAGCAGGTCGGGCCGCTCGATCTTCAGCGTGGACCGTCCGTACCACATGCGGTCCTCGATATCGGTGTGGGCGTCGTTCATCCGCATCGACGCGAACACCGGCAACCCGTGCTCGTGGGCGCGGTCGACGTAGATCTGCATCAGGTCGTGGCCGTCGTCGATCACGGAGGCGATCGTGTTGAACAGCTCCTCGTGGGCGTTGGTGGCCTTCCGGTTGGCGGTGGCGCGCCCGTGGATGTGCACGGCTCCGTCCGAAATCGGGTTGCCATGGATGTCGGTGGGCACGCCGTCGACGTCCCACTCGGTGACGTTGTCGCACCAGAGCTGACCGTGCGGGCTGCCTCGCCATGACAGGTCGTCGTCGATGCCGATCAGCACCGACAGCAGGTCGACCCCGGCGTCGCGGAGCGGGCCGATCATCCGCGTGAGGTCGGACGGGTCGTGCCGCTCCTGGTAATTGTTCACCCAGTTGCCGTCCGAATTGAACATCAGGCGCGGCGGCCAGGATGCAGACATCGCTACCCTCCTGGCCCCGGTGTACCATGATTCCGTTCCGCGAACCACCGGCACGTTCCGTGACCAGGAGGGATACGATGTCGCAGTTCACCGATCCTGACCGCCCCCGGCTCCTGTTCAACAGCGACGGCGGCTCCGCCGCGGTCTACGCGTTCGAGCCGCCGATCACCCGCGACCAGCTCTGCCGCGTCATCGACTCGCTGGCCGGCACACAGGTGGACGTGTACATCGGCTGCGTCTCCGAGGGGTCGTTCTTCTGCCACGACACGAAGATCGGCGAGGTGTACGGCTTCGACACGCCCGACGACGAGTTCGAGAGCCAGAACTTCCGCCGCTGGGCGGACAACATTCGCGGGCTCATCCAGTCCGGCAACGACCCCGTGACCGTGTGGGCGGAGCGCGCCCACGCCGCCGGCATGAAGTTCTGGCCGAGCATGCGCATGAACGACATCCACAAGGACTGGTCGGAGCGGTGGCCGTCGCTGCGCACCCGCTGGGAGCTCGCGCGCCCGCACGTGCGCCTGGGCCATGAGGCGCCGGAGCGCTACAAGCGGCGCTACCCGCGGCCGGGACAGCCCTCGGACGGCTTCAGTTGGGCGTTCGACTTCTCCATCGACGAGGTGCGCCAGCTCAAGGTCGACGTGATCGAGGAGCTGTGCAGGGGTTACGACATCGATGGCTTCGAGCTCGACTTCCTCAGCCACCCCATGTACTTCAAGGAGGGCCGCGAGCGCGCTGGAGCGCCGTACCTGACCGAGATGATGCGCGAGGTACGCGCGGTCGTGCAGAGGGCCGGGGCGGCCAAGGGTCGGGAGCTGACGCTGCTGGCGCGGGTGCTGCCGAGCGAGGAGCAGTGCCTGGCGATCGGCATGGACGTGCGCACCTGGGCTGCCGAGGGGCTGGTGGACGCGCTGGCGCCGGCCGTGCGCGGCTACCTGAACATGACCCCGGACGTGAGCGGCATGGTGGCGCTCGGCCACGAGCATGGGTGCGAGGTGTACGGCGGCACCTCGGACCTCTGGGTCCCGTACTACACCGCCTACCCGGACAGGGACGGCAAGCGCAACCCGCGCGCCTCGGTGCCGATGTTCCGCGCGGCGGCCGCCGGGCTGTGGCACGCCGGCGTCGACGCCATCCACGTGTTCAACTACGACTGTCATTGCACGGGCATCCAGCACCACTCGGTGGAGGAGCACATCGGCCTCGACGACGTGCCGCTGTTCAACCCCGACGAGTACCGGATCCTCACCGAGATCGGCGACCGCGAAGGCATCGCGCGCAAGGACAAGCACTACGTGGTCGCGCACGACGTGGACCGCAGAAGCGGTGGGCCGGACGAGCCCCTGCCGGTCGACCTTGCCGAACCCGGTCAGGCCGCGGAGATCGACCTGACCGTCGCCGACGACCTGGACGGAGCCAGGAGCGACGGTGCGCTCGCCGGCGTGGTCCTCAGGATCACCCTGGCCGGCTACCGGGAGGGAACCGACCGGCTGCGCGTGGAGCTTGACGGTCAGCCTCTGGCCTGCGAGGCGAGCGGCCAACAGCTCATCTGCGGTGAGGTACCGGCCCACCAAGGCGCCAACCGGCTGCGGGTCGTCCTGGACGAGCGGGCCGGAGAGCCGGACGAGCCGCTCCGGATCGATGGGGTGGAACTGCTGATTACATACGACCCGGCATAGGGCTCGCGGACCGCAGCGTGAGTTGCGTAGATACACGCTACACGTGTATCGTGTAGGTGTCGGTGGCATGATTCAGTCGTTCGCCGATGAGACGACCGTGGACCTGTTCCGCGAGTTCGATACGCGTCACGCGAGACGAATCCCGCGTGACATCTGGCGCGTTGCGCAACGGAAGCTGAAGGCGCTCGACGTCGCGGTCCGGCTCGAGGATCTTCGTATTCCGGCCGGCAATCGACTGGAGCGGTTGAGAGGCGCACGGTCAGGGCAACACAGCATACGGATCAACGATCAGTATCGTGTGACCTTTCGATGGGAGGACGGCGATGCCTACGAGGTCAGAGTCGAAGACTATCACTAGAGATCCGAGTTGGCGGGGACCGACGATTCCTCCGGGCGAAATGCTGCTGGAAGAGTTCATCAAACCCCTCGGGTTGAGTCAGGCAGACGCCGCGAAGGAGTTGGGGGTATCGGTAAACCGTCTCAACGAAGTCGTGCGCGGCAAACGACGAATCACCACGGACACCGCACTGCGATTGTCGAGCCTGTTCAAGACCTCGCCACAGTTCTGGATGCGGCTCCAGGCGGATTGGGACCTGCACCAAGCCATCGACAGGGCAGCGTCGTAAACGCTAGTCGCACACTCCCTGGTTCGATGACTGTTCGAGCCAGGCGCGAAGGTGGGCGGCTTCCCGGACGGCGGACGAGTCGAGTTCGGCCTGGCGGAGCCGGGTCCGGACCACGAACACGTCCATCTCGTTGGGCGGTGAGTCCCGGTGCACGATCTCGTGCACCTTGCGCACGAAGAACGTTCCCCAGTCGGGGCGGCGGCCGTCCAGGTCGGTGAAGCCGTACTCCTTCGCCAGCGCCCAGCTCGACAACAGGCCGCCGCTCTTGTCCGCAACGTGCGGATCGGCGGCGAGCGCCGCCACGGCGCGGCCGACGTAGCAGGGGGTCTCGGACTCCGCGAAGTAGGGGTCGGCCTTGATGCCGTCCCGCCAGTTCGCCTCGGTGACGCCGAGTCCGTCGAGCACCGCCTCGGAGCGCAGAAACCCGGGCGTGATCGCCAACGCGGTCACGCGGTGCGCGTGCAGGTCCGCCGCCATGGCGTAGGCGAGCCGGATCACCGCGTTCTTGGCCAGGTCGTAGAACAGGTTGCCGCGGTATCCGAGGGTGTCGCCGTCGGTCACCTCCACGATGAGTCCGGCGTTGCGTTCGACCATCAGCGGCGCGGCGTGGCGGCTGGTGATGATGTGGCTGTGCACGGCCCGCTCCAGCATCGCCAGCCCCCTGGCCGTGGACAGCTCCCAGAACGGCAATCCCCACTCGCTCAGCTCGTCGCCGCCCCAGATGTCATTTACCAGCACGTCAAGCCGGCCCTGCTCGGCGCGGATCCGTCCGAACAGCCGTTCCACCTCCCGCTCCACGGTGTGGTCGGTGCGGATAGCGATGCTGCGGCCACCTTCCGCGGCGATCATTGCCGCCGTCTCGTCGATCGTCTCGGTGCGCCCCGCGGTCGCGGGGTTCCCTTCCACGCTGCGGCCCGTGCAGTAGACGGTCGCCCCTGCCGCCCCCAGCATGCGGGCGATGCCGCGGCCGGCGCCGCGCGTGGCCCCGGCGACCACGGCAGCCTGTCCGGCAAGCGGTCGGCATGGAGCGTTCATCTTCCGGTCCCGTGCGCCTGCGGCCAGACGGAGCTCAGCTCGTGGATCGCCAGCGAGACCAGTGAGGTGGTCCCGGAAAACTGGACAGGTGGTTAAGGTGTAACCCTGGCCAGGAG
>JAPPNY010000168.1 GCA_028818385.1 Spirochaetaceae bacterium | reverse complement strand
ACGATCGCTTGCTACTTCAGCCCTCGTAAGGTGGGGTTCAGCGGACGCTTACATCTCAATTGCCGCCTGTCGTCAATCGGGGCGGCATTTAGCCCGGCAGAGTGCTATTGGCTGGCGACGAATCATCCCTCTTCCGGCTCCGTTCCGTCATGGTGTAACAGCCTTCCTTCGGCCGGCAGCACTTCTGGGTGCCACATGGAAGAATACGACTGCAAGACCGAGACGAGACCTTGCAGGAGGCCCTTTAGAACTTGCTGGATCACTCCCGAGGGCACCCCCGAGTGCGGAATTATTTATAGAGATACTATATGTCCCTACGAAACGTGCAAAGAAAGAGAAGTGTGCACGTGCAATTGTCCTCGATGTTCTAATTTGGGTTCCGTGGCATCCGGGATTGATGGCACGGAAATGACGAAAGGCCGTTGCAACAGGATGCTAAGAACGGTCAATGAAGAAGTCGAGCGTATATGTCAAAATAACCCCGGGTCGTGGTCGTTTCCGACTCCTCAAAATTGTCCGGGGGAATATCCCCCTTGTCGCAGGGTGGCACAGTAGGGGGTAGCTCGGCCCGGTGATGGTTCGGGAAGGCGCCCGACGGCCCGTTAACGGGACGGGGCCCGTCAGGCGCTTGCCGTTGAGTGACGAGAGACCCGTGGAAGAAGCAAACTTCTAAAGTACCGCTGCAGGACCGACGGTGTCCTGGCTGCTCGACAACGCCATCCGAAGCCGGGCGCTATCACCTCAGTCGGGAGCAGTCAACGGATCCGGCCCTCGGGAGCCGGCGCGCATAGAGCTCCGAGGGTCCTCAGCGGGTGAAGTCGCGGCTCAGGTCGAGCGCCAGGTCGCGGAAGCCGCAAACGCGGTGGCAGGTGACCAGGTTCGTGTCGTGCTGGCTCGCTCCCCCCACCGAGGTCCGCGACAGCACGACCAGGTCGTCGCCGTCGATCAGGTTGGACGCGTAGCTGAACGACTCGGTCATCTTGCGGCTCATCGCCACGCAGCCGGCCTGGAACCAGTTGTGGGCGTCGGCGCTGTAGATCAGCAGCAGGATGCGGCGCTCGTTGGCGACGATGCCGCGGAAGCCGATCTCGGCCAGCTTGTCGTTCACGGGGCTCAGCGTGTCGGAGACCGGATTCACGCACGTCCAGAACAGGTCGGAGACCTCGTCGTAGACGATGTGGAACTTGCACTGCCCGCCCGGCATCGGGCAGTACTGGCTGAACCGATAGCTCATGGTGCGGCCGTCGTCCTCCAGGTCGCAGATGGCCGCCAGCCCCACCGTGGCGCGCCCCAGCACGTGCAGGCGCAGCAGGTTGCGCAGCCGGCCGCGCACCGATATCAGGTTGCCCTCGATCCAGCAGTCCTCGGTGCCGGTCTCCGCCGGATAGGCGAAGGTGTTCATCGGCTGCGGCGCGCCGGGAAAACGCTCCATCGGCGATGCACGCCACGCCGCGGGTTCGAGCAGGTCGCGGCTCAGGTCGCCGGCCATCACGAACGACTCCCATGAGGAGCGCCCGCCGCCCGAGCGGCCCACCCGCGGGCAGGTCTCGAAGGCGCGGTAGACCTGCCCGCCCTGGAAGGTCACCGCCGTCGGCGCGCCGTGGCTGCGCCGGTCACACACCTCGACCTCCGGCGTCCAGGTATGGCCGCCGTCCTCCGAGCGGCTGATGATCACCTCCCGCGACTGGCGCCGGTTGCCGATCATGTAGAGCGCGCCCGCGTGCACGAAGCAGCTCGGCCAGATGATGTCGGTCTTGCCGCGCAGCTCCCAGGTCCTGCCGCCGTCCGCGCTCACCCGCACCTCGGTCTGGTTGGGAAACGTCTCCGTGTACGGCTTCGGCTGGAACCACTCGTAGGAGGCGACCATCTCCCCGCCCGGCAGCCGGGTGATGCCCGGCGAGCCGGCGAAGTGCCGCTCCTTGTCCGGCGACTCCGCCACCACCACGTAGTCCTGCGCCAACGGCTGCATCGCTTGCCCTCCTCAGCCTGCGTCTTCCCGCACGCCCGCCATCGCTCCGAGCCAGTATGGCTTGCGGCCCGGCTTCGGCGCGACGTCTTTCGGCACCGCTGCCTCCACGCCGTGCTCGATGAGCACGTCCCAGTAGGGATCCCGCGTCTCGGCCAGCAACTCCAGCAGGCGTGCGCGCTGCCGATCGCGCTCGGCCGGGTTTGCGTCCGCCAGGTTGTGCTGCTCGAACGGGTCGGTGTCGAGATCGAAGAGCATCTCGATCCGGTGCTCGTTGAAGGCGTACTTCCAGCGGTCGTTCACCAGCCCGCGCCAGTCCGGCATGCCCAGGTCCCAGCGCGGGCTGCCCACCATCTCCAGGAACACGTCGCGCGGGGCGTCGAAGCGCTCGCCCCGCAGTGCGGGAGAGAAGTCCGTGCCCTGGTTCCAGGGCGGCACGTCGGCGCCGATCAGCCCCAGTGTCGTCCCCATCAGATCGACCAGGCTGAACAGTCCGTCCCTGAGTCCCGTCGCCGCGATCTCGCCGGGCCAGTGAAAGATCGCCGGAATCCGCACCGACTCTTCGTGACAGTGCTCCTTCTGGTTGTAGAGCCCGTGACAGCCCATGTAGTCCCCGTGGTCGCTGATGTATACCGTGAGCACGTCCTCGAACCCCGCCAGCCCCCGCACGCACTCCATGAGCCGGCCGATGTTCCAGTCGAGGTTTTCGATCATGGCGTAGTAGTCGGCCAGGTGCCCGCGCATCTGTGGCGTGTCGGTGAAGTTCGCCCGCACCGCAAGCTCAGCGGGATCGAAGCGCTTCCATTCGTCGGGAACGATCAGCGGGAAGTGGGGCGGCGTCACCGACAGCACCACGAACAGCGGCTGGTCGCCATCATGGCCGCGCAGGTACTCCATCGCCCTGTCGGTGAGGACGTCGGTCTCGTAGCCGTCCAGAGGGGTCGGATCGGCGTTGTCGAGCTCGTAGATCGAGCTGTTGAAGTGGCGGTTCAGGCTCTCGAACCCGTACCAGTCCTCGAAGCCGGCGCGGAAGTACTCGGGCGTGCGGTTGCGCGATCCCCCCTCGAAGAGCCCCGTCGTGTCCCCGGTCACCGACGCCGGCACCTGGTTGCGCACGATGCCGCAATGCCACTTGCCGAAGTAGGCGGTGCGGTAGCCGAGCTCGCGCAGCAGCGTGGCCGTGCTCGGCGCCGTGGGCTTGAAGACGTCGAAGAACCCCGCCACCGGTCCGGCGTGCGCGTGACGCCCGGAGAAGATCGTCCCCCGCGACGGCGTGCAGATCGGGCAGTTGGCGTAGGCGCGCTCGAAGCTCGCCCCCTCGGCGGCAAGCCGATCCATCCACGGCGTTCTCACGTTGGGATCCCCGGCGTGGCTCATGGCCTGGCCCCGGTGCTCGTCGGACAGGACGTAGATGATGTGAGGTCTCTTCACCGAATCGCTCCTTCTACAGGTTCATCTGCCAGGCTTCCAGCCCCTCGAAGACGGCGCTGCCCGACTCCACGATCAGGCCGATTCTGCCGGTGGGCTCGCGCGGCAGGCTGTAGCACTGGATGAGCAGCTCGTCGTGGTAGAGCTCCACCAGACCGCGGCGAGCCAGCACGCGGAACCGGCACGTTCGTCCCGGGACGATCGTCGCCTGCACGATGTCGTCCGGCTTGAATGTCGAATACGGAATCACCTTCGTGGAGCCGCTGGCCCGGAAGGGTCCCAGCTCGGCCCGGCCGCGCGTCTGCAGCACCATCCCCGTGCCGGCATGGATCTCCGCGTCTTCCTCGACGAAGAGGCCTATGCCGCTCCACCGCTTCGGCGGCTCCTCGATGCGCATGCTCCCTTCCAGGACGATCCCCCGGTCCAGGTCGAACCGGTTGGCCAGCAGGGCGACCCCACCGCCGTGCGGCTCGTGCGCTTCCAGCCAGCCGGGCGACATGCGCCACCGGTGCCCGGCAGCGTTGCGATAGGTGGGCACCCCCACCACAGCGCAGCGGGCCAGGTCGATCCCGATCCTCTCGCCCTTCACCGCATCGTTGCCCGGCCAGTAGCCCAGGCGCAGATGCCCGTCAGGGTCGACCACGGCTCTCTTCAGCGGCGGCATCCAGGACCTCGACCCGCGTCCGCAGCGCGCCACCGACTTGTGATTGACCAGGGTCTCGCCGCCGGCGGCGTGGAACCGCATGAAGACGTTGTACGTGGGCGGCAGCCGATAGCTCTCCAGGTCGGGCCGGAACGGCCCGTCGGGGCGGTCGGCGACGAACACGTACATGCCTTCGTCGCGTCCGAGGTGCTCGCGCACCTGCCGGTTCCCGAGCATGTGCTCGGCGTAGTGCTGGATGAGGTAGTAGCGGTCGCCGATCTTCTCCACGCCGGCCACTTCGCCGACGCTCATCGGCGGCCAGTCACCCCAATCGATGACGACCGGCGGCCGCGCGCGCCAGCGGAGCCCGTCTTCGGACTCCGCCAGCGCAAACGACTCGAAGGGGATGCCCTCGGTCCGGTTCCACGGTCTAGCCGTGAGGTAGCCCAGAAATCCCGTCCCATCCTCCTTCGGCAGCACCCACAGGTCGTCCCACCGCCCTACCGGCGTATCGTCGTACCAGCGCGGGTCGGGACCGAATCGATGCTCGTCTCCGAGCCGTCTCCAGTGAACGAGATCGTCGGACTCGGCGAAGCGAATGTACTGAACGCCGCCCTGCCGCTCACTGAAGCTGAGCAGGTAGCGGTCGCCCGCCCTCCAGGTCCGCGAGATGCCTCCCATGGCATCGGTGGCGTCACCCTTGGTGAAGATGGGGCCGATCTCGTCGAAATGGACACCGTCGGCGGAGGTGGCCAGCGCCATGCCATCGCACCCGGGTCCGGTGTGCCCGGGGCTCCGGTACTGGATGAACAGATGGTGGATGCCGTTCCGGTAGTACAGGCTCGTGTCGTACGATCTGACCGCGTCGATCGTCGGCTGGTAGAACATCCGGTGCGCGCCCGATCAGAGGCCGCCGACCCGTAGCACTCAGGCGCCCGGTCGGCCGCCGGTCAGGTGTCCGCTGCCTCCGGCACCGGCCACTCGGGAAGCTCGAAGGTATCCACCTCCACCGGGTCGGAGAGGGAGCGGCGCCGCGCTCCGCGCAGCCAGTGCCTGCGGCCCAGGAACAGCGGGCGGTAGCGCTCGGGCAGGCCGGTGACGAAGGCGTCCGAGAGCTCGCCGTCGTCCCAGCTCTGGTACATGGTGGGGGCGTAGCCGCAGATGACGATCGCGCGCTCCCGGTCGCTGCGCACCTGGCCGGTGGCGTGGATGAGGGTCTCGCCGAACAGCAGGGTCGATCCGGCGGGCGCCACCACCTGGTGGATCAGGGAGCGGTCGCGGTAGGCGCAGGCGATCAGCTCCTCCGGCGGCTGCGCGAGCTTGTGGCTGCCGGCGATGACGGTGGTGCCGCCGTCGTCCGGCCCCAGCTCGGTGAGGTTGGTCAGGGTCTTGACGAAGTTGCAGTGGAACAGGTCGCCGTCGCGGTGTGTCCCGAACGGCACGTCGGTACCGCGGTGGAAGCCGTAGGTGGCGGGGGCCGACAGGTCCATGTCCGGATCGCGGCGGTTGATGTGGGCGTTGACCTCGACGATGCGCGCCTCGCTTCCCATCAGCTCCTCGGCCATGCCCACCAGCCGCGGGTGGATGGCGTATCCGGCGATGGCCGGATCGGACTCGACGATCGCGCCCATGTACACGTGGTGCGGCTCGTCCTTGAGCAGGTTCGCGCCGCGCACCCGCACGGACGGGTCGCCGGTGCGGTCGCGGGCGGCGTGCAGCTCGCGCTTGAGCCGCTGCAGCGCCTCCAGGATGCGGCCGGTCTCCGCCTCCGACAGCGTCCCCGGCACTACGACGTAGCCGTAGATCTCCAGATGGAGGCGCTGCTCGGGGGTCAGCGCCGGGAACGGCCGCGGGAAGTCGCCGGCGTTCGGCCCGGGTTCGGCCATCTCGGAGGCCCTACGCCGGCTGCGGCTGCTCCCGAGCCACCGGCGCCACCTGCGCCTCGGCCAGCGCCGCGCGCACCTGCGCCTTCTCGGCCTCGTCGAGCGGCAGCACCGGCTCGCGCATCAGAGGCGACGAGAAGACGCCGCGCTGATACAGCGCCTCGGTCATGCGGGCGTGCGCCTCGCCGGAGGGCTGGCCGATGCCGTAGATCGCCTCGGCCATCGGGAAGATGTGGTCCTGCAGCTCGCGCGTGCGCGCGAAGTCGCCCGCCTTCATTGCCGTCCACGCCTCGCAGATGAGCTCCGGGATGCAGCCGGCGAAGCCTATCAGGGCGCCGTCGACGCCCACGTACATCGACGACAGCAGCGACTCGTCGTGACAGGTCAACAGCGACAGCTCCGGCGCGAGGCGTCGGAACAGGCGGCAGTCGCGCTCGTACAGCGCCATGTGGCGGGTGCCGGTCTTCAGGGCCTTCACGTTCGGAATCTTCGCCATCTCGATGACGGTCTCGGCCGGGTAGAACGCCTTGGTGGAGAACGGGTACAGGTGGATGACGATGCCGATGTCGATCGACTCGGCCACGCGCTGAAAGAACCGCAGCGGCGTCTCCGGCTTCATGCCGAACCGCAGCCAGTTGTGCGGCGGCATCAGCAGGATGCCGTCGGCGCCGGCCTCCTGAGCCTCCTGCGCATGCTCGATCGCCTCCAGCGTCCCCTCGGCGGACACGCCGGAGACCACCAGCACGTCGCCTCCGACCTCGCTCGCGATCACCTCGGTCACGCGGCGGCGCTCCGCGGGCGACAGCGAGGTGATCTCGCCCGTGTGGCCGTTGCAGACCAGGCCGCGGATCTCGTCGAAACCGGCCAGCCAGCGCACGTAGCGGCGCAACTCCCCCTCGTTCACGGAGTAATCGTCGTGCAGCGGCAGGCAGGTGGCCGGAAAGATGTCAGTCCATCGTTCGTCGTTCATGGGACGTAAGATAGCAGGATCGGAGCCGACATGGCGCCGCGTCTACTCGGCGATCACCCCGGCACGTCCCTTGGTTACGCAGATGTAGCGGACCGGGACGTTCACGAACGACTCGACGCGCTCGATCAGCCGCCGCGCCCCGCTCGGCAGGTCGGCACGCCGGCGGATGCCGTCGAGCGGACCACCCACGGGCTCCAGCTCCTCGTAGTGGGGCTGGACGTCACCGAGACGCCGCACGTTGGCGGGCACGCGGTCGACCCGCTCCGTGCCGATCGAGTAGCCGCTGCAGACGCGCAACTCGGAGAGCGTGGACAGGACACCCAGACCGGTCACGGCCAGCGCGGTCACCCCGGTCACCCGGGCGGTGTGCCTGAGTGCCACCAGGTCCAGCCAGCCCACGCGCCGCGGCCGTCCGGTGGAGGTGCCGTATTCGTTGCCGGCCTCCCGGATCCGATCCGCCGCCTCGCCGGGGATCTCCGTCGGAAACGGCCCCTCGCCCACACGGCTCATGTACAACTTGGCGACGCCGACCACTTCTCCCAGGGTTCGGGCTGCCAGCCCGGTCCCGGCCAGCGCCCCGCCCGGCGAGCAAACGCTCGACGTGCAGTACGGGTAGGTGCCGAAGTCCACGTCCAGCAGCGCCGCGTGCGCCCCCTCGAACAGGATGTTCTTGCCGCTCCTCCGGGCGTCGTCCAGCACGTACTCCGTGTCGGTGATGTACGGGGCCAGCCGGCTCCCCCACGCCGCGCACTGCTCCATGATCGGCTCGCTCGCGAGTTGTCGGAAGTCCCGGCCGGACTCGGTCGCCAACGCGCCGAGCAGGCTGTTCTTGAGCGACGCCAAGCGGGGAAGCCGTGCGTCGAGATAGGGCTGGTCCTTGATGTCGGCCATGCGTACGGCGGTGACGCGGTGCGCCTTGTCCGCGTAGCACGGGCCGATCCCGCGGCGCGTGGTGCCGATCTCGCCGTTCTCGCCGGACGCGAAGGCGCGGTCCATCAGCTCGTCCTCGATCTTGTGGTACGGCATCACCACGTGCGCGCGATCGCTGATCGCCAGCCGGTCCGGGTCGACCGGATAGCCCTCCGCCTGCAGCTCGTCCATCTCCTTGATGAGCTGAGCCGGGTCCAGGGCGGTGCCGTTGCCGATCACGTTGAGCACGCCGTCCCGGAGGATCCCGGACGGCATCAGGTGAAACGCCTTGCGCCGGTCGCCGATCCACACGGAGTGGCCGGCGTTGGCGCCGCCGTTGTAGCGCACCACCACGTCGAAGTCCCCGGCCAGGTAGTCGACGATCTGCCCTTTGCCCTCGTCCCCGAACTGCAGCCCGCAGATGACGCAGCCGCCCGGTCCCCGATCGATCCCGTTGTCGCTCACCATTCGCTCCAGACGTGACGGTACCCTATTCTTCCGCGCCGCGTCGGGCGCCTCGGCTGCGGCGCGACGGATCCCTTGCGCTGCGTGGCGCTCAGCATTTGATATGCTCTCCAGGTGGAGCATGCCGAACAGAGCCGGCGCGCCGCCGTCATGTCCAAACAAACCCAATTGAGGATCTGGCGCAGCATCTCCGGGTCGTGGGAGGACGATCGCTCGACCGAGCGGATCATCGCCGACATCTACGACCAACGAACCCCGGGACGCGAAGTCAACCTTCGATCATCCTCGACACCGACACCTGCGTGCCTGGAGCGCTGGACATGACCGCTCAGGCGAGCGTGTTCGGCCTGGAGTCGAAGCCGAGCAGGCGCTTCAGGGTCGGGGTGGCGCGCGCGACTACCTCGTCGGAGACGATCCGGATCTGATCCTGCTGCGGCTTCAGGAACGCGCGGCAGAAGAAGCCGAGCAGGCACACGCGCTCGCGGTCGGTGCGGTTCGCCGACGACGCGTGCCACAGCGCTCCGTTGATGATCATCACGGAGCCCTTGCGCCCGGTGACCTGCAGCTCGTCGTCGTAGCGCACGCCGGGCTCCGGCAGCGCTTCGAGGCGGCGGTGACTGCCGGGAACGCAGCGCGTGGCGCCGTTCTGGGCCGTGAAGTCGTCGAGGAACCAGATGCTGTTTGCGGACAGCGGGAACGCCGGACGGGGCGTCGGCAGCGTCCCCAGCGGGTGGTCGATGTGCAGGCCGCCGTCCGGTGCGCCGGGGCCGATCACGTTGACCGTGAACGAGCTCAGCGTGCAGTCCGCGCCGAGCAGCCAGGTCATCGCACCGAGCACGCGCGGGTGCTGAATCGCCTGCTCGAATACCTGTCCCTTGTCGACCAGGTTCCAGACCCGCTGCGCCTTCTCACCCAAGTACACGTGCTCGCCCGACGCGGTGCGCTCCTGCCGCGCCAGGACCATGGAACGGTCGCGCAGGGCCTCCGCCTGGGTGGCCGGGATCGTGTCCTCCAGGACCACGAAGCCGCGTTCGTCGAGGTGGGACCGCTCCGCTTCGCTCAGCATCGAACCTCCCGTTTCGTTGTCCGGCGCCGGATCTTCAGGGTCGATGGTCGACGCTCACCATTTCCTCGTCGTTTTCGAGAAAGCGCTCGATCGTGTTGTGGGTGGCCGGCCTGGTGCGGAAATCGGCGATCCAGGGCGGGCGGAAGTAGGCCTGCTTCTCCCGCGGCAGCGACTCCAGCACTGCCGCAGGCAGGGTGAGCCGGTGCCAGTGGGTGGCGAGGTGTGCGTAGGCGTTGAGCACCGCCACCCGCGGCGTGTTGCGGCGCCACTCCGGTCCGGCGTGACAGACGTTCTCGGTAAAGAAGATGGCGCTGCCGGCCGGGCACTCGTAGGTGGTCAGGAACGGGCTGCGTTTGCCCGGCTCCAGCGACAGGTGGTCGGGGTGCATGGGGAAGTTGCTCTTGTGGCTGCCGGCGATGAAGTGGGTGCCGCCGTCGTCCTTCGAGACATCGGTGAGCTCGAACACGACGCGCACCATGCCGGCGTGGATACGGCCGTTGTTGACCCGGTAGCCGAAGATCGGGTCGCCCTGCTGCGGTCCGCCGCCGTGCAGGTCGCCGTGCGCCTCTCCCTGGGTCCGCCACACGCAGAAGCTCGACTCCAGGCGGATCTCGGGGCCGATCACGTCGTGTAGGACGTCGATGACCTGCGGGTGGTCGATGAGCACGCTCGACGGCCCGCCGGGCACCGCCCGTTGCGCCGGCGGCAGGGACTCGGGATCGTGCTTGATGCGGTCGATCTGGTCGGCGATCGCCTCGATCTCGTCCGCGTTGAGGATCGCCGGTCGCACCATGAAACCGGCCAGGTCGAAGTGGAACCGTTCCGAGTCGGTCATCGCCATCGCTTCCCCCTCGTCAGTCCCGATCGTCGCTCCGCTCGACGAAGTGGCCGGCGGCGCGCAGCGCCTCCGCCCCCGAGCCGGCCATGGTGACCGGAAAGCTCACCGGGCGGTTGCCGTCGAGCTGCGACTGGTAGATCGCCATGATCATCTCCATGGAGCGGCGGCCGACGCGGCCGTCGCTGCGCAGCGTCCCCGTACCGTCCAGCGCGTCCAGCAGCTCGTCGAGGGCGGCGCAGTAGGTCGAGGCCGGGGCCGGCCTCTCGACCGGGGCCTCGGCGAGCTCCCGCCACGCGAAGCCGCTGTCGGGCTCGACGTCGCCGGGATGCGACCGGAGCAGGCGCACCCGCTCGCCCTGCATGTCGATCATGCCGGTCGAGCCGCTCAGCACGAACGCATGGTTCTCGTAATCGGTGAGCTCCGCCCCGTGCACGATGCCGGTCACGCCGGAGCCGAACTTCATGAACGCGGCGCTGAAGTCCTCGACCGCCCACGGCCGGGAGCGCTGCTCGGCCATGCCGCACAGCCACTCCACCTCGCCGGCGAACAGGTCCATCAGGTCGAAGTAGTGGGTGAAGTCGTGCAGCAACGGCCCCTCGTTCTCGCTGCGCCAGGAGGGCGTGGGCTTGCCGCCGTCCATGGAGCAGCGGATGTAGTTGAGCTCGCCGATGGCGCCGCCGGACACCAGCTCCTTCGCCAGGATCCACTCCGGGTGCCAGCGCCGGTTGTGGTTGATCTGCAGCGGCACGCCCGCGCGCTCGCAGGCGGCGATCATGCGGTCGCACTCGTCCAGCGAGAGCGCCATCGGCTTCTCGCAGATGATCGCGCGCGTGGAGGGCGCCGCCGCGCAGGCCTCGACCATCGCGCAGTGCAACTCGGGGTGGGTGGCGACGATGCAGATCTCGGGCGAGGTCTCGGCGAGCATCTGCCGGTAGTCGTGATACAGCGCCTCCACGCCGAAGCGCTCGCCGAACTCCACGAGCTTGTCGCGCCCGCGGTTGACACCCGCCACCAGCCGGCAGCGGTCGCTGGCCGCCACGGCGGCGGCATGGTTGTCGGGCAGATCGCTGAAGGTGAACTGGTAGCCGACGCGGCCGGTGCCGATCAGAGCAACGCCATACATGCTAGACCCTCTCGAACTTCTGCAGCCGGTCGCGGTCGAACGGGACCTCGCACACGTAGAGGTCGCCGTGCGAGTCCTCCCAGATGCCGTGCGGGGCGCCCTTGAACCGGCCGGGCTCGTCGCCCTTCCGGCCCCAACGGCCGATGATGCGGCCGTCCAGGTCGACCAGCGCCACCGTCCCTTCCGCCTCGGCAAGATGGACGACGTCCCGGTCGTCGATCACCAGGTCGTTGGCGGCCTTCACGTCCGTCCACTCC
>JAPPNY010000251.1 GCA_028818385.1 Spirochaetaceae bacterium | reverse complement strand
TGTTGTTGGAGAAGATCGATCGCTGGGAAGCGGAAATCCTGGAACGGGGTATCGAGCAAGGGATCGAACGGCACAGGGTGCTGCTGCACCGTTTGGCGGAGCGGCGGTTCGGTCCGGCGGCGGCGGAGCGGCTGTCGGCGGTGCTGGCCGGCGTGACCGACGCGGATCGCCTCGCCGAAGCGGGCGAGTGGATCGTGGACAGCGCCACGACTGCCGACTTCCTGGCCCACGTGAGCCGCGCGGGCGCGTAGCGCCGGTTCGTGGCGTCTACAGCAGCGGGCGGATGATCGTGCTCACGCCCAGCACGGCCAGGACCACGACGGCGGCGGTGCGCAGCCGCTCGACCGACAGCCTGCGCGCGAGCGCCAAGCCGGCGTTCGAGCCGACCAGGGCGAACGGCGCGAGCAGCGCCGCAAGTGCCAGCGCGCGCACCGCGCTCGCCCCGAACGCGGCCGCGAGCAGCGCCAGCAGCGTGCCGGTGGCCGGCAGGGCGATCGCCCAGATGGTGGCGCGGATGCGCTCCGCCGGCCACTCGTGCGCGTAGGACCAGAGCGCCAGCGGCGCGCCGCCCATGCCGGTGGATCCGCCCAGCAGCCCGGACGTGCTCATCGCCAGCGCGGTCCATTGCCAGGCCACCCGCGCGCGCGGGGCCGGCCTCACCACCCGCAGCACCACCAGCGCGCCGAGCACGACGGCGCCGGCGGCCTGCCGGGCCAGGTCGGGATTCACGGCGACCACCGCCCGCAGGCCCAGCACGCCGATCAGCATGGCCGGCATCGTGATCGCCAGCGGCCACAGGAGCTCGCGCGCCTCTATGGAAGCGCGCAGCCGCAGCACGCCGTTGGCCATCTGCACCATCATCGCCGAGCTGGAGATGACGATCGCCTGCTCGGGCGGGAAGCCGCTCAGGTGGAGCAGCGGGATCGCCAGCAGCGCCAGGCCGAAGCCGACGGTGGCCTGCAGCGCCGAGGAGGCGGCGACGATCGCCGCGGCCGCCGCCACGATGGGCAACGGCTGTCCGAGCAGCATGGACGTCCGGTCAGGTCGAGGCGCTCACGCCGCCGGGCCTCAGCCTTCGGCCCTCAGCCGGAGGCCCGGCACCAGGCGGCGGTGTACTCGGGTGACCAGCGGCGCGACAGGAAGGAGATGCGCCCGGCGCGCGCCGCGCGCTCAGGCTCCGCCTCCGCCTCGATCCACGCCTCGGCGCCGGCGAGGTCCGGGAACTCGCAGATCCAGGCGCGGTGCCACGCCGGGACGGGGTCGATGAGCTGGAAGCACTCCAGCCGCAGCATCCCGTGCTCGCGGGCAACCCGCCGCAGGCCCTCGGTCCGCTCCGTATCGGCGCGCCCGTCGGCGCCCTCGGAACGGGAGAACTGCAGCACCACCACGCTGGATTGGTCGGCGCGGAGCACCGGGATCACGGCTGGATCGGCTTCCTGCGGAACGATCACCCGCGGCGGTCCGGGCAGCCAGGCGTCGAAGTGCGCGGGCGCCAGCGGCCGGGCGAGGTGGTACTCGTAGAAGCCGTCCCGGCCGTAGGGCGGCGCCATCTCCGCCTCGATCCACTCCTCGGCGCCGGCGAAGGTCGGAAACTCGATCAGCCAGAACCGCTGCCAGCGCCCCTGCTGCCCGATCAGCCGGAAGCCCTCCAGGCGCCGCATGCGGTGGCGGGCGGCGACCGACAGCATCAGGTCGACGTGCTCCTGCTCCGCCGATCGGCGCTCGTCTTCAGTGAGCCGGTGCCAGCTCGCTAGGCGGCCGGTCTTGACCAGGACCATTACACGGTCGCGGCTCACCTCGAGCTCAACGGACACCTCGCCTGCCTCCTTCGTCACGTTGCGGACTCATCGCGGGACGTCCACTTCCTGGCCGCCCCGCTCCGCCGACAGGTACGCGGCGTACAGGACCGCGGTGGTGTCGATCGCCAGCGGCAGGCCGCTCGCCGGTTCCCGGCCGTCGCGGATCGCGCCCAGGAAGTCGGCCAGCTCCTGGCGGTAGCCGGTGGCCCAGTCCTCGTCCGGGGCCGGGAACGACCAGCCCTGCTTGGTGCCGATCTTCTCCACCACGTACACGTCGTCGAGCTGCCGCTCCTCCGGGTTGTAGAGGAGGTTGGTGTCGGTCGGGTTGATGTTGCAGCGCATGCGGTGGTTGTTCGCGTACACCTCCAGCCAGTTGTGCACCCCGCCCATGACGATCTCCGTGGAGTGGATGTCGGCGACGGTGCCGTCGTCGAAGACCACGTGCACCTGGCAGTAGTCCTCCACGTCGTGGTAGTCCGTGCGCAGCCATCCCAGGTCGTGGAAGCCGGCAGCAGCCGTCAGGCGATGGACGCGGGCGCTGACCGCGCGCGGCCGCACCGGGGCGCCGTCGGTGGCCTGCCCCTGTACGCGCTTCAGGTAGAGCGCGGCGGTGAGCGGGTGGCACCCCTTGCCGACCAGCGAGCCGCCGCCGGTCTTGGCCCAGATGCCGTAGACCGGCGAGTGCGACCCGGAGTGGGACTCCTCGCCCTGGATCCACAGGATGCGCGCCCGCGTCTTGACGATGACCTCGACCTCTTTCTGCACGGACGGGGCGTACACCCAGTTCTCGGCGTAGCAGAGGGTGACGCCGGCCCGCTCGACCGCGTCGCGCATGCGCGATGCGCTGGCCATCGCCTCCTCGAGCATCCCGGCCTTGGAGGCGAGGTCGCCGCGCCAGTCGGGATCGTCCGCCGGCCCGAAGGCGCCGGTGAACGGCTTCTCGACGATAACGTGCTTGCCGGCCGCGGCGGCGGCGAGCACGCACGGCTCGTGCGAGTAGGGGGGCGCGCAGACGTCGATGACGTCGGAGACCTCCAGCAACCCGTCGAGCGAGGAGCAGGCCGCCACCCCGTGGCGCGCGGCGAACTCGTCGCGGCGCTCGGGGGTAGGCGAGTAGACCCCGGCAAGGGTCACCGCTCCCTCGCCCAGCCCGCGGTAGCACTCGGCGTGGAAGTTGGCGGCGAAGCGCGAGCCGACCAGCCCGACTCGCAGGCTCATGAACGGCCTCCTTTCCCCACGACCGGCAACTCGATCGACGACGGATGCTCCGGCGACAGGTGGATGATGTTGGTGGCCACCCGCGTGCGCGTGTGGCGGCCCATCGGCTCGCCGGTGTTGGGATTGATGTCGAAGCGCGGGAACGACGAGAAGCTGACCAGCAGCCTCAGGCGGTGGCCGGCGGCGAACAGGTTGCTGGTGGGATACAGCGGGAAGGCGATCCGGTACACCCGTCCGGGCTCCATCGGCCGCGGCCGGTCCATGCCGTCGCGGTAGCGCACGCGCATGATGCCGTCGGCGACGTTCAGGCGGTAGCCGTCCGGCCAGGCGGCGCTCGGCGGGTAGTAGTCCTGCAGCATCGCGAACAGGTCGGTGTCCGGCGCGTCGGAGGAGAGGTGGATGGTCACGGAGATCGGTCCGGTCACCTCCAGCGGCTCCGCGAGCGGCTCGGTCGCGAACAGCAGCACGTCCTGCCGGGACTCCAGCGGCATGAAAGGCGGCTCGCAGCCGTGCACGTCGGGCCGCGTGCGCTGGTCGGCGCCGCCCTGCACGATCATCACCCGCGTCATGGCATTCGGCGCCTCCGGCGTGAAGCGCGGCGGTGACGGCAGGATCTCGTTCAGCGAGGAGGTGTTGGCGGAGATGCTCGGCAACGGGTCTTCGGGATCGAAGCGGGCTGTCAGCTCGGCGGCCGCGGCCGGCGGGTCTGCGGTCAGGCCGCCGTCGGCCGCCAGGTAGAGCGGCGTCGGGACCGCGCGGGCAAGCGGCCACTCGCGCTCGGTGCGCCAGCGCCCGCCGTGCTCCAGCCGACCCTCGGCGGTGCGTCCGCCAGGACCGCCGCCCATCACGAACAGGCGGACCGGCGGCTCGGACTCGACACCGTTGGCCTCCCCGCGCAGGTGACGGTCGAACCAGCGCTTCACCAGGTGCCGGAAGTCGGCGGCCAGGTTGCCCGCGACCGGCATGCCCGGCCCCAGGTCGACATCGCCGGCCACGCAGGTGTCCATGGTCGAATCGCCGTGCACCCACGCCCCCATCAGCAGCGACTGGTCGGCCAGCCGTGCGCTCAGAGCCTGGTAGTTCTCGACCGTGGCGCGCGTGTAGGAGTCGTACCAGGAGCCGGCGTACATGGTCGGCACGTCTGCGGTGCGGTCGTAGTGGGCGGCGAAGTTGAGGCCGGGCTGCTGCCAGAACTCGTCCGCGTCGCCGTGCTCGTACAGGTCGCGGGCACATCGCTCGTAGCCCGGCAGGCCGGCCAGCGGCGAGTCGTCGCCGCGCCACGGCAGGCGCCTGAGCCACTCGTACATGCGCTCGCCGGCGCGGGTGAGGCTCGCCTGCAGATCCGGGTCGCGCAGCGCCTCGCGCGACACCGTGCCGAAGGTCACCGCCCAGGTGAGCCAGCGCAGCTCCAGCGCGCCGTTGTGGCGCAGCGTCGCGGTGTTGCCGTTGGCGCCGCCCTGGTTGACCCACATCGCCTTCAGGTGCGGCGGCCGCTCGATCGCCGCCGCGTTCTGCACCCACGCCAGGTAGGAGGTGCCGTAGGTGCCGACGTTGCCGTCGCAGTACGGCAGCGCCGCCAGCCACTCGATCGCGTCGTAGCCGTCGGGGCCCTCGTTGGCGAGCAGCACGAATTCGCCTTCCGAGGCATAGCGCCCGCGGCAGTCCTGGATCGCCGCCAGGTAGCCGTGGCCGGCCAGGAACTCGCACATCTCCTGGTGGGTGGGGCGCGCGCGGTTGTAGGGGGTGCGCAACAGGATCGCCGGGAACGGGCCCGGCAGTGGCTCGCCGTCGCGGGCCGGCCGCCAGACGTCGGTGGCCAGCCGCACGCCGTCGCGCGCGGTCATGCCGCAGTTGCGGGCGTTGACGACTCCGTACGGGGGTGGTTCGACTGGCATGGTTGAGTGCTTGAGCGCGAGCCCGCGGGGCGGTACGGTCCGTTGACGATTCTCTGATCGGAGGGAACTGGTGTCAACGAAGACGAGCGACCTGGACCTGCAAACCTACTGGATGCCGTTCACGGCGAACCGGCAGTTCAAGAGCGCCCCGCGGCTGGTGGAGTCCGCCGAGGGCGTCTACTACCGCTCCCGCGACGGCCGCCGGCTCATCGACGGGATCGCCGGCATGTGGTGCGTGAACGCCGGCCACGGCCGGCCGGAGATCGTGGAGGCCGTGCAGCGCCAGGTCGCGGAGCTCGACTACGCGACCTCCTTCCAGATGGGCCACCCGGCGGCGTTCGAGCTGGCCGGCGAGCTGCAGGCAATCCTGCCGGGCGACCTCGGCCACCCGTTCTTCGTCAACTCCGGGTCCGAGGCGGTGGACACGGCGCTGAAGATCGCGCTCGCCTTCCACCGGCGGCGCGGTGAGGGCGCCCGCACCCGCCTGATCGGCCGCGAGCGCGCCTACCACGGCGTGGGCTTCGGCGGGATCTCCGTGGGCGGCATGGGCCCCAACCGCACGCCGTACGGGGCGTTGCTCCCCGGCGTCGACCACCTGCCGCACACGCACGACCCGGAGCGCAATGCGTTCAGCCGCGGGCAGCCCGCGCACGGGGCTGAGCGCGCCGACGCGCTGCTCGACCTGATCGCCCTGCACGGCGCGGAGACCATCGCCGCGGTGATCGTCGAGCCCATGTCCGGCTCGACGGGCGTGCTGGTGCCGCCGGTCGGCTACCTGGAACGGCTGCGGGAGATCACCGCCGCGCACGGCATCCTGTTGATCTTCGACGAGGTGATCACCGGCTTCGGGCGGCTGGGCTCACCGTTCGCGGCCACGCGTTTCGACCTGCTGCCCGACATGGTCACGCTGGCGAAGGGTTTGACCAACGCCACCGTGCCGATGGGGGCGGTGGCGGTCCGCGAGGAGATCTACGACACCTTCATGGCGGGACCGGAGGGCGCGATCGAGTTCACCCACGGCTACACCTACTCCGGCCATCCGCTGGCCTGCGCGGCGGCGCGCGCCACGCTCAGGGTCTACGAGAGCGATCGGCTGCTGACCCGCGCGGCCGATCTCGCCGAGCACTGGGAGAACGCCGCGCACGCCCTGCGCGGGCTGCCGCACGTGATCGACATCCGCAACATCGGGCTGACCGCGGCGATCGAGCTCGCGCCGGTGCCGGGCAAGCCGACCCTGCGCGGCATGACCGCGCTGCACAAGGCGTTCGGGAAGGGTGCGTTCATCCGCGTCACCGGCGACACCATCGCCCTGGCGCCGCCGCTGCCCATCACGCCGTCCCAGATCGACGACCTGTTCGCCCTGGTCGCCGAGACCATCGAGGAGGTCGCCGACCTGTAGACCTGACGTCAGCGGAGGTGTTCCTCCGTGTAGAGGGACAGTTCGATCATTCGCTCCAGCATCTGGTCGGGGTCGTAGCCGGCGAAGTTGTTCAGCACGAGCTCCTTGGCGTAGAGCCGCAGCATGTAGCGAAGGTGGCGCGGCCGTTTCTGCTCGGCGTAGCGGAAGTCACCGTGGCCGTTGTTGACGACGATCAGGTTGTGCTCGACATCGTAGCGGGAGCGCCACAACTCGCCGGGCGCGTGGCGATACGTGTAGTCGGGGATCCCGCGTCCGCCTCCGTGGTCGGAGTTGCCGAGCCGTTCCCCGATGGACTCGGCCACCGTGACCGTGGCCTCGGCCGAACACTCGCTCTCCGCCTGCTTCGCCGTCGCCTGCAGGACGGTGAGCCCCGGCTGGTCGGACGCCAAGAACCGGACAACCTCGCGGTCGTCGTCGGCGAGACTGCCGCCGCCTTCGATGAGCCGCCATCGGACGTCCACGCCGGCCTCGATCACACGGCCGCTACGGTCCTTGGGGATGCAGCGGATCGTGCATGACTCGCCGACCTTCACCACCGAGGATGCAGGGGACACGGTCAGCTTGTGCAGCGGACCGGCGTGCTCGTAGAACTTGCGCGGCGCGGGCGCCGACGGCTCTGCGTCGTTCGTCGGCTCGGTGGGCCCAGGCTCGACCGCCTGCTGCGGGTCGTCGGCGCCCAGCGGCAACTCGCCGAGGCCGTCGTTCCCGGACTCGTGACCGTCGGCGCCGGCGACACGCGTACGGCGTGGCTCGGGCACCTCCAGCATCGTGTAATCCTCTCGAGGCAGTGACTGGAAGCCTTCGGTGAGTGCCTTGCGGACCGAGCGCAGGATGCTGCGGCTGGCTTCCTCCTCCGCCGCGGCTCGCTCCCGCTCGATCTGCTCGAGGATCGCCGGCTCGATCTGTCGGAGACCGGTGCACAGCGCCTCGAAGCGGGCGTCGAGGACGACGCCGTCACGCGTGCCCGGGGTGAGCTGCAGGAACGGCGCCTCGACGAGCCCCTGGAGCAACCCCGTTGTCCACGGTTCCCGGTCCAGTCCGGGCAGCCGGGAGATGTCGGGTACCACACGGGTGCCATGGCGGAACAGTGCGACGCAGTTGTCGGCGCTCGGTTCGTTCAGGTAGATCTCGGCTTCGACGGTGCCCTCGGGAGTCTGGATCGGCTCGATGCCCCGCAACGGTCGACCGGTGAACTCGCGGGGCACGACTTCCAGCTCCGCGCGGGCGCGGCGGTCCTTGATGTTGATGCGCACGCCCGAGGCGCGGATGCGTTCGCGCAGCTCGCTGGCGAGGAATCCCTGGATCCGTTCGGCGCTCAACTGGCGGATGCCGGGCAGCAGCGGCCGGACGAGCAGTTCCGTGCCGGGCTGGGCGAACAGGATGCGGCGCCGGGTGAGCTGGTAGCGCTGATCGCCTTTCAGCATCTCCATCTCGTATGCGTGGCCGTCCGCGCCGCGGGACGAGAGCACGAGCCGTTCGCCGACCGTCCAGAAACTCAACAGGCCGATGCCGAACTCGCCCTGAATGTTGCCGGCGCCTTGGCGCTTGAGCGTGCGCTTGATCGAGTCGCAGATATGGGTGGCGACGTAGGCGAAGTCGGGAACGCCGTCCTGATTCAGCCGGATGCCCTCGCCATCGTCCACGACGCGCAGGTAGTGCTCGCCCTGCTCGCGGCCGCGGACGATGGTGACGTTCCTGGCGTTGGCGTCGATGGAGTTCTCGACGAACTCGGCGATCGCCTTCAGCGGGCTGTTCTGCGAGAGGGCGATGATGGTGATCGCGTTCCAGTGGTCGCCGATGCGGAGCTTGCCGCCGTTCCGAGCGCGCGACGAGGAGCGCGTGCCGCTGCGAGCCCGGCTCGCTCGCTTCCTGGTCGTCGTCCGTGGTGCCATGGTTCAGCAGGTCCCGATGATAGGCACTCCCCGTGGCGTTCGCTACCGCGAAGCCAGGACTCCGAGCGGATCGTTCACGAAGCTGGCGATGACGCGGTTGAATTCATCGGCTTCCGAGTAGAACGGTGCGTGGTCGCTGTCCTCGAAGATCTCCAGGCGGGCGTCGGGGATGTGGTCGGCGGCGTATTTGCAGCCCGGGAGCGCGCCGCTGTGGCGGCCCGCGGTCACCAGTACGGGCACCCTGACCGCCGGGCAGAGCGGGCGCCAATCCTGCGCGTGGTAGTCGGGGCTCAGCGTCTCGCCGGCCGGCCGGTAGCCGGAGGCGGAGTCGGCCAGCCGGTCGATCTCCTCGTCGGTGGCCTGGGGGCCGAAGACCGGGCCCAGCATCGTCCGCATCGTGCGCCGCCGGTGGTCGCGGTCGCTCTCGCCCGGCTGTTGCTCGGACCCCGGAGGGCGTGGTGCGTGGACGGAGACGTGCACGGTCTCGTCGACCAGGACCACGCCGCGCAGCCGGTGGCCGCCGAACAGCTCCAGGTAGGAGAAGCAGGTGCGGGCGCCGATCGACCAGCCGACCAGCGTCACGTCGTGCAGCCCCAAGGCGTGGATGATCTCGCGCACGTCCGCCGCGTAACGGGCGGTGCGGTGGCCCCACGGGGTGCGTTGCGAGCGGCCGCAGCCGCGTGTGTCCGGCGCGATCACGTGGAAGCGCCGGCTGAGGCCCGGCAGGTTCCGGTCCCACCAGACGTTGCTCAGGCCGCCTCCGTGGATGAGCATCACCGCCTTGCCGGCGCCGACCTCGTCGTAGTGCAGGCGCACGCTGTCATTGGCGGTCACGTAGCCGGATTTCCGCGTCATCGATGCCTCTCGGCGGGGACCGTGGTAGGCTCCGCGGCGACATGAACATCGGCATCGTCGGCGCGGGCGGCATCGGTACCCGCCATGCGCAAGCATACGCCAAGCACCCCAAGAGCGACGTGGTCGCGGTCTGCGACATCGACGAGGCGCGCGCCGCGCAGCTTGCCGACGCGCACGGCGCGCGGACGTTCACGTCCATCCCCGACATGCTGTCCAGCGGCATCGAGCTGGCGGCGTGCAGCGTCTGCACCAAGGGCGAGGAGAACGGCGGCGACCACTTCGCGCCGACCATGGAGTTGCTCGAAGCCGGCATCCCGGTGCTGGGCGAGAAGCCCATCTCCAACCGGATCGACGAGGGGCGCAAGATGGTCGAGCGGGCCGCGGCGAAGAACCTGCCGTACGCGATCAACCTCAACCACCGCTTCACGCCGGCGGCCGAGCGCGCCAGGGAGTGGGTGGACGCCGGCCGGCTGGGGACCCTGCACATGATCGGCATGACCATGTGGATCAACAACCCGGTGGAGACCTCGCCCTGGTTCCATATCCGCGCGCTGCACCCCCATTCCATCGACGTGATGCGCTACTTCGGCGGCGACATCAAGCGGGTGGCGGCCTTCTTCATGAAGGGTGAGGGCCGCGCGATCTGGTCCAACGCCAAGATCATCTTCGAGTTCGCGGGCGGCATGATCGGATCGCTCACCGGCAGCTACGACGCCGGCGGCGGCTTCGGCCTGGAGACCTGCGACGTGACCGGCTCCAAGGGACGCTTCCTGCTGGAGGAGGCGTGCCAGCGCCTGACCTTCTTCACGCGCGAGAGCGAGGAAGCGGAGACCCTGCACTACCTGGGCGGGATGCTCGGCTTCAACGAGACCTTCGACAGCCGGATCGCCCGCTGGGTCGACCAGCTCGATGCGGGCGTGCCGCCGGAGCGGATCGACGCCTCCGGCGTGGACGCGCTGCAGGCGCAACTCGTCATCGAGGCGTGCGTCCGCTCGTTCGAGCGCTCGGAGGTGGTCGAGGTCGAACCGGTCGGCTGAGCTACGGTTCCAGAAGCCGGGCGGCGGCGCGCTTGGCTTCGTCCAGATCGGCGGCGAAGCCATCCTGCGGCAGGCGGTCGAAAATGCCGAGCGCGGTGAGGCTCTTCTCCAGGTCGCCCGAGAGCCCCGCCACGATGCAGCCCTTGTCCTGGCCGAGGACGCTGCCGTTGATCAGTTCCTCCAGCGCCATGGCCGCGCTGTCGTCCATGCCCTCGGTCTCGCTGAAGTCGAAGATCACGACCTCGTGGTCAGCTAGGTCCGGGCTGATGACGCGCACGATCTCCCGCGCGGACGCGATGGAGTAGCGCCCGCGCAGCGACAGCAGCCCGACGCGCGCGCGGAACGGATCGGCGTCGGGCGGCAGCTCGCCCTCCGGAAAGAGCACCATGTCGAGCAGCGGCGTGGAGACGGTCTGGTTGAGTTCCTGCCGCTCGGAGCGGAGCGCGTTGGCCATGCCGGCGATGAAGAAGCCGACGGCGATCGCGGAGATCACGTCGGCGAAGATCGACAACGCCGCGGTCAGCAGCGTGACGATGCCGATGTCGGCGGACAGCTTGGGAATCCGCCGCAGGAAGCGGATGTCCATCATGTCCCAGCCGACCTTGATCAGGATGCCGGCGAACGCCGCGTGCGGGATCCACGCCAGGGTGCTTCCCAGCCCGAACAGGACGGCCAGCAGCACGGCGGCGCAGACCACGCCCGTGACCGGGGTGCGCCCGCCCGAGCGGGCCGCGAGCAGCGAGCACGGGGCCGACGCGGCGCCGGGCAGCCCGCCGATCAGGCCGGCGGCGACGTTGCCCACACCCAGGCCGAAGAGCTCGCGGTCCGGCTTGTGGGTGCGGCCGGTGATGGGGTCGATGATCAGCGCCGTCAGCAGGTTGTAGATGGAGCTGAGGAACGCCAGGATCAGGGCCGGCTGGATGGCGTCCAGCAGGACGGAAGGGGAGAGAACGGGCATCTGCAGCGCCGGAATGCCGATCCGCGGCTCGGCGATGCGGGGCGCGGCGCCGAACCACAGCGCGCCCGCGAGCGTGCCGGCGATCAGCGCCGCCAGCGCGTTGGGAACCACCCGGTGCAGCCGGGGCGGCCACACGATGAACACGGCCAGGGTGATGAGCGCCACGCCCAGCGCGTCCCCGTTCAGGTTCGCCACCGCCTGCGGCCAGGACGCGATGATGGCCACCAGCCCGATGCCGGGCTCGACCGGTGCGCCCAGGAACCACAGCGTCTGGCTCATGAAGATGTAGCAGCCCACGCCCACGAACACGCCGCGGACCACGGACACGGGCAGCCAGTTCACGAACCGGCCGAGGCGCAGCGCCCCGAAGGCGATCTGCAGAAGGCCGGCCAGCATCACGATCGTGAACGCCTCGGCCAGGTCGTCGGCGTAGGTGCCGATGATGACCGCCGTGAAGATGGTCACGATCGCGCTGGGACCGGAGATCATCGG
>JAPPNY010000131.1:21650-80875 GCA_028818385.1 Spirochaetaceae bacterium | reverse complement strand
CTATCGACTCATTCACAGGATCACCAGTCCTCTGTCAGCGTGGGATCGCCCTGGCTCCCGCAGCCTTGTGGCAGCCACGGGGCCGATCTATCGTCGCCCCGATGGAGGTCGACCGGGCTGCCGCGCACGACCGGTACGACCGCGCGCTCGGCCGGGCGGGAGCGTTCCTGCGCGAAATGCAACGGCGCGACGGGTCCACCGCCGGAGCCGGCTCGGTCTGGGGTTACTACTCGCAACCGCTGGCACTGCTGAGCGGAGGGTCGCCCGAAGATTGGAGCTGTGCCAATCGGTGCCTGGACTTCGTCCTGCGCGAGCATGTGACCCCCGCCGGGACGGTCGGCGTCGAGCCGCTGCCGTACGTCGGCGATCTCTACGTCTACCCCTACCTGATACGCGGTGCCGCGACGTGGGGACGGACCGACCTGTCCCTGCCGCTGGCCAGGTCGCTCGCTGGCTTTCAGGACCCGTGCGGCGGCATCCGCTATCGCATCGAGGCACCCGGACTGATCGACCCCGCGACGACCGCGCACGGTGGCATCGCCCTGCTTGCCACCGGCCATCTGCAGCACGCACAGCGGGCCGGGCGGTTCCTGCTCCGGCTGCACCGGATGCAACGGAATCCGGCCGACCGTTACCTGACGGTCTGGGACACGCGGTGCGACGCGCTTGTCGCCGACTACGACAGCGGGGCGGACATGCCGTGGGGAAGCGGATCGGCGCTGCGGCGCGACAACCCGGAGGGCGGCAACGCGTACTGGGACATCGGTTACATCATCGCCTTCCTGACCGCTCTGAGCCGAGCCACCGGCTCGCACGAGTACCTGGGCGCCGCCCGCGAGATGTTCGACCTGTTCGACGGCTATGCCGGGTTCGCCGACCACGTGTGGAAGACACCCTGGGCCTGCGCCGCGCTGCACCAGGCTACCGGCGAACCGCGCTACCTGGCTGCCGCCGTGAGGATGGCCGACCACATCGTGGCCGCGCAGCAGGCCGACGGCGGCTTCTTCCTCGGGCCCCAGTCCTGCTACATCGACGAAGCGGCCGGGCAGTGGTCCCATGCGTTCAGCGGGTACGAGGAGTTGCAGGCGAATCCTGATATCTTCATCGACACCGCCGCGCAGATGGCTCACTACCTGGCGCAGGTACGGGCCGTCATCTGAGGAGTGACCTGGAGGCCACGTGCGTCTGTCGGAGCTCAAGAACAGCATCCTCTCCCGCCGCGTCTCGGTCGGCACCTGGATCTCCATCGGCCACCCGGACGTGACCGAGATGCTGGCGCACCAGGGGTTCGACTGGCTCCTCTTCGACCTGGAGCATGGGCCGCTGACCATCGAGTCGCTGCAGCGTCTGCTGCCGTCCATGAACGGCAGCCGGGCCGCCGCGCTGGTGCGTACGCCGCCGGGTCAGCCGAGCCTGGCCGGACGCGTGCTGGATTGTGGCGCCGACGGAGTGGTGTTTCCGATGGTCGAAGACAGGTCGCAGGCGCAGGCCGCGGTCGACGCATGCAGGTATCCCCCGCTCGGCAGCCGCGGGATGGGTCCCAGGCGTGCCGCCGGATACGGCAGGATCGAGACGGAATACCTGCGGTCCGCGAACGACCGGACCGTGGTAGCCATCCAGATCGAGACCGGCGGAGGCGTCGAGCGCATCGATGAGATCCTGTCGGTGCCGGGCATCGACGCCGCCCTGCTCGGTCTCGGAGATCTGTCCGCCAGCCTGGGTTGCCACCTGGACTTCGCCGCCCCGCGCGTGGTCGAGGCCGTGGAGACGGTGCTCGCAGCGTGCCGACGGCACCGCGTCCTTCCCGGCATGGCCTACGCGCACGATGCGGCCACCGCCCGTGGGTATGTCGAGCAGGGATTCCGACTGGTCGGCGTGGGCAGCGACGACGCGTTTCTGATGGACGGATCGCGCCGCGTTCTCGAATGCCTGGGGTCGCTGTCATGACCGTTGCGGCGGCGTCGGCAGACCACCCGCGCAACTCCGAAGCCGCCGTCTATCCGCGCCGCGACGGGTCGCTTCTGCTGATCTACCAGGAGTATCTGGCGAGTCCGCGCGGCGGCGGTGATGACGCCCCGAACAGGCTGGTGGCCGTGGTGTCGAACGACGGAGGGCGCTCCTGGACCGACAAACGGATCGTGGCAGAGCCGGCCCCGGACCAGGTCAACGTCTACAGCCCATCCCTGCTGCCTTCGCAGGGCGGCGACCTGCTGCTCTTCCACTACGCCTACCAGGCGATCGGCGCCGGCCAGGCGGTGGACAGCACCGGCTACCTGGCACGCTCGAGCGACGAGGGGGAGCACTTCAGCGACCGGAGGGTCGTCTGGAAGCACCGGCCGTTCGGCGCCGCGAGCTCGGCCGTCACGCGGCTGCCATCGGGCCGGCTGCTGTTCCCGGTCGAGCACCACGTGGGCGAACTCTGGACCGCGGAGGCGAGCATCCAGGCACGCTGCGTCATCAGCGACGACGAAGGCGAGACCTGGCAGGAAGGCGCTGCCGTGCGACTGCCGCTCCGCGGTTGCATGGAGCCGCACATCGAGGCGCTGACCGACGGCTCGGTGCTGATGGTGATGCGCACCCAGCTCGGCAGCGTCTTCTCCTGCCGCTCGCGCGACGAAGGCATGACCTGGTCGCTGCCCCAGGCGACGGAGCTGCGCGCGCCGGAGTCCTGCCCGGAGCTGGCCCGTCACCCGCGGAGCGGAGAGCTGTGGCTGCTGTGGAACGACGGCGAGTACGACCCGGGGTTCGGGAGCCACTTCGGCAAGCGCAGTCCGCTCAGCCTTGCCGTCTCCCGCGATGAAGGGCGCACGTGGCAGCGACGGAGCGTGATCGAATCGGACCCGGATCGCGCGTTCACCAACCCCGGCGTCTGCTTCCTGCAGGACGGCAGCGCGATCGTCAACTACTGGACGTGCCGCTATCGGCCCGACTGGCGCATGGCGAACGACAGCATCGACCTGCGGGTGGCCCTGCTCGACGGCAGCGGGTCGCCGCTCCCTCCTCGATGACGGCCGGCTCGGCGCGGGTTACGGACATTCGCGTCCGAGGCGGCACCCGAGGCGTCCTGAGCCTGATCGAGGTCACCACCGGCGAGGGGGTCACCGGGATCGGCGCCACCGGCTCGCCGGTGCCGGCCATCGACGCGATCGTCCGCGGATGTGGACTGGCCGATCTGGTGATCGGCGAGGATCCGCTGGAGCCCCGGCGCCTGTGGCGGACGATGTTCCAGAGGTGGCAAGCACAGCGCGGGCGCGGCTCGGAAGGCGGGCTTGCGGTCAACGCCATGGGGGCGATCGACATGGCGCTCTGGGACCTGAAGGGGAAGCTCCTCGACCTGCCGCTGCATCGGCTGCTCGGCGGAGCAGACGCGGACGCTGTCGGAGCCGCCTCCACCGCCCCGCCAGACTCCCAGCCCGGATCCGGAGGGGAGGACGTGCCCGCTTACGCCAGCGGCACGGCATTTCAGGACGCCGCCACGCTCAAGAGCCCGGATCGGTTGGCGGCCGAGAGCGATGCCATCGTCCAGCGCGGCTTCCACGCGCTGAAATTTGGCTGGGGCGCGCACTTCGGCGACGAAGACCGCGACCGGCTGGCGGCGGTGCGGGACGCCATCGGACCCGACGTGCTCCTGATGCTCGACGTGGGCTGCCCGGCGTACTGGTCGGACGGCTGGAGCGCATCCACGACGCTGCGTGCAGCGCGCGTGGCGGAGCAGTTCGACTGCCACTTCCTGGAGGAGCCGCTGCCGCCGCACGAGGTGGCAGGCCACAAGGAAGTCACCGACCGGACGACAATCGACATCGCCACCGGCGAGAGCCTGTCGACGGTGTATCAGTTCCAGCCGTTCATCGAGCAGCGAGCCGTGGACGTCGTGCAGCCGGATGCTGCCCAGATGGGCGTGACGCAGGCGTTCGAGGTGGCCGTGAATGCCCGCGAGCGCGGCATGCGATGTGTCCCCCACGGCCCGTGGTCGGCGCTGACCGTCGCCGCGCATCTGCACATCCTGGCCTCGGTCGGCGCGGGCGGCATGGTCGAGTACCCGGGCTTCGACGCGCTGCCCGAGAGCACCGCAGTGCCGGCGCACATCGCCCAGTTCGAGATCGTCGAGCACCCGCCCGAACTGGTCGACGGCCGCCTGCGGCTGTCGAGCCGGCCCGGGCTCGGTCTGGGCAATTTCGTCGAGCAGGGCGTGCGCGGACTGGAGGCAGACAGCCGGTGCTGACGCCGATCCATCTTGCCGGCAACTGCGCAGTGGACGTGTTGTTCCAGGCCGCGATCGGCGAAGTCCACGCCAAGCTCCGGATCCTGGAAGCAGAGCCTTCGGTTACGCTGGCAGGGGGAGCGGGATGGCCGGCCTACCTGCTGGCTCAGCTCGGTCACCCGGTGCAGCTCAACACGCGGCTCGGGCGCGACCTGTTCGGCACCGTCCTCCGCGACCGCCTGGCGAGGGCAGGAGTGGAAGTGCTCGGCCCCGACGCGGCGGCGACGGCGGTCAGCGTGATCTCGGCAGCAGAGGGTGGACTGAGATCGGGATTCGTGTATCCGGGGGAGCCGATCGACTGGCGGGCCTCACTGCCAAGCCTGCGCTCCGTGCCGGGCACGCGATGGTTCTTTGCCAGCGGATACTCGGGCGTAGGCGAGGCGGACTTCCGGGCGCTGAAGGACCTCTTCATCGAACTGCGGGATCGGCAGGTGAGGATCGTGTTCGACCCCAGCCCCTGGTTCGCGCAGCGCGTCGAAAGAGACGCGATGTTCGATCTCATCTCGAGCGTCTACTGCCTGAGCGCCACGCAGTCCGAGCTGGCCGCGTGGTTCCCGGTGGAGGATCCGGCGGCGCTTGCGCGGCACGTCCTGAAATGCGGCCCGGCCTGCGCCGTCGTGAAACAGGGGGCGAACGGCGCCACGGTCGGCACGACGGACGGCACCATGCAGCATGTGCCGACGGATCCGGTTGCCGGCGCCAACACCGTGGGAGCGGGCGACACGTTCAGTGCCGGCCTCCTGCACGGACTGAGCACGGATCTGCCGGCGCTGGAGGCCGTGGCGCTGGCGGTGCGGATGGCGACCGAAGTCGTGCGCGTCGGGCGCGCTGCATTCAGGGTGACCGCATTCCGCGACGGAGACGGAGACGAACCATGACCGACCGCGAACCGATCGAGGTGCTGTCGATGCTTGTGCTGCCGGAGGTCGGCGAACGGGTCCGGCGCATGAACGGCATCAGGCTGACCATGACCGAGGACCGCGCCGAGATACGGCGGCACCTCGCCACGGCCCGCGTGCTGATCGCGCGCCGCATGGATGCGGAGTTGCTGCGCGGCGCCCCCAGGCTGGAGCTGATTCACGCGTGCACGGGCGGCGTGGAGGACGTGCTGATCCCGGAGCTTGTCGCGAGCCCCATCCCGGTCGCCTGCGTCAAGGGGATCTTCGACGTGACCGGAGCCGAGCACGCCATGGCGTCGATGCTGGCGTTCACCTATCGCTTGCCGGCCTACCTGCGGCAGCAACGCGAGCGGCGTCACGACTGGGTCGCCCCGCACGAGCTGCGCGGCAAGACGGTCGGCATCGTCGGCCTGGGCCGGATCGGCATGGAGCTGGCGCGGCTGGCGACCTGCTTCGGCGCGCGCGTCATCGGCTGCTCGCGGAGCGCGAAGGCGTCCCCTCACCTGGCGGCCTGGCTCGCCCCCGACCGGCTGGAGGAGTTGCTGGCGGAGTCGGACTTCGTGGTCGTCTGCGTGCCGCGTACGCCACTCACCGAGGGCCTGTTCGCCGCGCGGCAGTTCCGGGCGATGAAGCGCACCGCCTACCTGGTCGACATAACCGGGCGGATCGTGCTCTTCGACCTGGACGCGCTGGTACGCGCGCTGCGCGAGGGGTGGATCGCCGGCGCGGACCTGCAGATCCAGCACGGCCTGCCCCCCGCGGACTCGCCGCTGTGGGAACTGGACAACCTCATCCTCTCCAACCACGCGGCCAACTCGGTCGCGACGCAGCGGCGGCTCACGGATCACTTGGTCGAGAACCTGCGCCGATTTCGGGAGGGCCGGCCCCTCCTGGGGCTGGTGGACAAGGAAGCCGGCTACTGAATGCCCAGCTCCCAACGGAGGGCACCGTCCAGGGTCGGTTCCAGCCAGCGGAAGCCCAGCTCGGCGAGCCGCGCCGGGACCACCGATTGCCCCTTGAGGATGAGCTGGTCGCCCATCTCCCCGAACAGGGCGCGGATGGCAGGAGCGGGGACCGGCGCGAACGCCGGCCGTCTCAGCACGGACGCCAGCGCCTGAGTGAACTCCCGGTTGGTGGCTGAACGCGGTGCCACCACGTTGAAGGCGCCCTGCGCCCGATCGCTGCACATCAGGAAGTACAGAACGCCGATCGCGTCATCCAGCCCGATCCAACTGATCGGCTGCCGGCCGCTGCCTACCACGCCGCCCGCGCCCGCGCGGAATACCGGCAGGAGCCGCTTCAGCATTCCCGCTTTGCGGCTGAGCACCGGGCCGAAGCGGGCGTGCGCGACGCGGATGCCCGCCGTCCGCGCCGCTTCGGCAGCCTGCTCCCAGGCGGCGGTCACCTCGGCCAGGAAGCCGCCGCCGGCCGGCGCGGACTCGTCGACCGTGCCTGCCGCGTCGCCGTAGTAACCGACGGCCGAAGCTGACACCAGCGCCGCGGGAGGCCGCTTCAGCGCTGCGAGGGCACCACAAAGTAGCTCGGTCGATGCGACGCGGCTTGAGCGGATGCGCCGCCGCCGCGCCGCGGTCCAGCGCCCGGCGCCGATGTTCTCCCCTGCCAGGTGGATTACCGCGTCGAACCCTTCCAGGGCGACCGCGTCAATCTGCCCGGAGGCGGGGTCCCAGGCGATTTCCCGGCCGGACTCGGGCAACCTCCGCACCAGCCGGACCACGTCATGGCCGCCGCTTTCCAGAAACGGGATGAGCGCTCCGCCGATCAGCCCGGACGCGCCGGTGACCAGCACCCGCAGCGGTTCCGCGGGGCCGGCCGCGTGGCGCTCCAGGTCGCGGCGGACGCGCTCCTGGTGGAACTCCAGCGTGCGCTCCATCGTGCGCTTGAGCCACGCGCGGCCCAGCGTCGCCATGATGGGACGCGGCTCACAGTGAATCCGTTCGGTGAGCTCGCAGCTCTCCTCCCCGGTCGAGCGGAAGAGATGGCGGTGCCGCAAAGAACGGTGGGGGCCGCCGACGTGCCGGTTCCCGAACTCCTGGAGCCGCCGGTAGCCCTCGTATTCCACCGTGCCGCGGAAGCCGAGCGGACCGACCCCCACGCGAAAGGTCGCGCGGTCCCCGTCACGAATCGTCCCGGTACGCTCAAGCAGCGCCATCGGCGGCGACGGAGGCAGGAAGCGCTCAAACGAGGCCGCGGTCTCGTGCCATGCGAACACGCGCTCCAGGGAGTGAGAGAGAACGGTGGAACGCTCGTACGTCTCCGCACCCACAGGCTATCCCGGCGTGGCGTACGACAGGTCCCACCCGTCCAGGCTGGTCAGCGGACGCCGCGCGAGGCCGAGGTCCGGCCGGCCGCCGTCCGCCCAGCTCAGCACCTCCTCCTTGTGGCCCAGGCGCCGCAGGGCACTCCACGACTCCGTGTAGTTGCCGCGGCCCGGCGTGCAGTCCCAGAAGAAGAAGCTCTCCACGCCGGCCCGGTACAGCCCCGCCGCCCGATCGCGGTACAGGCCGGGCGGCATCATGCGGGGCAGCAGGCTCATCGACAGCGTGCAGGAGGTGCCGCGCGTCAGCTCGACGAACCAGTCCGCCCCGCTCGGGTCCTCCCAGGAGTCGGCGGCGCTGTCCAGGAACACCGCCGACGTGTAGGGGATGAGGGTGTCCACCAGCGCCTCCCGCACCCAGGTCTGCAGGTCCATGCCGTAGTAGAGGTTCTCCGCGGCGTCGCGCATGACGATCGCCGTGACCGGAATGCGCGGCCGCTGCCGGGCGCGGGCGACCTCGTCCAGCGTCGCGCGCACCTCGCGCATGAAGCTGGTGAGCACGCCGCAGCGGTGCCACAGCCACGTCTCGTCGTCGTCCGCCAGCGTGCGCGGGTCGCGGCCGTGCTCCGCCTGGAAGCTGTCGATCAGCGGAGGCTCGAACTCGCTGAACGGGGGCCGCCGGTTGTAGGCCAGGCAGATGCCGTCGACGTCGTAGTCGGTGGCCACCTCGTTCAGCAGCGACACTGCGAAGCGCCGGCTCTCCGGGTAGGCGTAGGAAATGCGAGGCGTCTCGCGGCCGTCGCGGTCGCGGCCCCGCAGCTCGGGGTGGCGCCCGTAGAAGGAGTCGCCATGGTCGAAGTGGTCGTGGTCGGGCGGAAACCGGAACCCGGCCGGCCGGTAGGTCGCGTGAAACTCCAGTCCCATGTCGCGGGCGTGGTCGCGGGCGACCCGGAACGGATCGATGCCCTGCTCGCGCAGGATCTGCCAGCTCTCCCGGTGCAGGCGGTCGCCGCTCCGCGCGAAGTCGTCCAGGCCGTCGTGCGTCGGCAGCCGGCCGGCGGTCCCCAGGTAGTAGAGCAGGTCCCCCATGCCGCACTCCCAGTACAGGCGCGAGAAATCCGTGTTGCGGAACATCTCGATGCGGCGCCGGATGTGGCCGGCTTCCGTCGGCCGCGTGGCGTAGTGCAGGCCGTGGGCGTCGTTGTGCCCGAACAGCCGCCGGTTGTCCTGCCGAGCCGCGTCGGCCCGGAAGGTGGCGACCTCCCCCTCGGTAAGCGGGACCAGCTTCACGTACGCTAGGCGCACGGGGCTGCCCGCCACGCACCCCGGCGCGTCGCCGGCGGCGATCCGCCGGTTGTTCTGGCCGATCACCAGGTCCTGGCCGCTCAGGTCGGCGATCTTCCAGAACAGCTCCCGGATCCGGTGCCGTCCGGCGCGGTCGGTCATCGGGCAGGTGAGCACGGTGGAGCTGGCATCCCCGTTCAGGCGGGTCAGCACCACGATGTCCTCCGAGGACTCGGCCATCAGCCCCAGCGACACCGCGTGGTATCCGGAGGCACGCAGCGGGTAGGTCAGCTCGGGAGCGTCCGTCTCCTCGTCGGCCCGCAGCATGGTGCCGGCCAGCCCCTCCAGCTCGTACGACAGCAGCCGCCAGTGGCGAGCGCGCGAGCCCGGGTACAGCGCCGCCGCCGGCCGGCAGGCGTCCAGGTCGGTGCGGTAGATCGCCGGCTCCGAGAGCCAGCCGTCGCCGATCAGGTCTCCGGTGGTTTCAGCCATGCTCGCATTCTAGATGCGTGGTCGGGCCGGTGCATCCCACTGCAACGCGACGCCAGGGCCGCGGAGGACGCCGCAGCGTGGACCATGCACGTTGACAGGACATCTCATCGACTCCACGGTGAGGTCATCCTCGTGCAAAACGGATATACGGCCGTCATCAAGAAGACCACGGATTGGTGGATCGGCTGGATCGAGGAAGTACCGGGAGTCAATTGCCAGGAACGGACCAAGGAGGCGTTGCTGGAGAGCCTCAAGGTCACGTTGCAAGAAGCGCTGGAACTCAACCGACGCGATCCGTAGCCCCGTCACCGATCTGACACTCCGGCGCGGCCCGTCCTATGCTGCCGGCCATGAGCCCATCGGGCGACCCGGTCGCCAGTTACCTGCAGACGTTCGAGGCGTTGCGCGCGCGCAAGCGCTGGTCGACGCAGTCGGTGACGTTCCGGTTCGTCGCGCTGAGCCTGGGCGCGGCCGCCTCCACCATCGGCTACGACCGGCTGGAGGAGGCGGCTACCGACCTGCGCAAGCGCGCCCGCTGGTCCAGCCCCCTCAAGTCGGAGATCCGCTACGTGGTGGCCGCCATGATCCTGCGGCGCGGGCTGGATACCGCCCCGATCCACGAGTGCGTGTTCGCCACGCGCGACGCCTTCAAGGAGCACAAGGTCCCGAGCCGGGGCACCGGCCCGACGCTGGCGGCGCTGCTGATGGCCCTGCACGGCGAGGCTGCCCCGGTACCGGAAGAGGATCTGGAACGCCTGGCGCTCATCTACCGCCGCTGGCGCACCGAGCACCGGTGGCTGACCAACGCCGGCGACTTGCCGGCCGCGGCGCTGCATGCCTCCCGCGACGTGCCGGTCGACGTCCTGGCCGCGGACATCGAGCGCGCCTACACGCGCCTGCATGACGCCGACTTCACTCGCGGCCAGCAACTCCAGCTCGTCTCGCAGCTTCTTGCCGTCGACCCGCGCGGCACCGACGCCGGAGTGGACCGGTTCTGCGACGTTGCCGAGCGGCTGAGGAGCCGGGAGGAACGGGTCCGACCGAGCCGCTACGACGAGGTGGCGCTGCTGGCACTCACGCAGAGTCCCGCCGCGGAGGTGGTCGACCGCGTGCTCGACAACCGCGACCGGCTCCGGGAGGCCAAGTCACGACCGGACAAGTCGGTGGCCTTCACGCTGGCCGCCGGCATCGAGCTGTCCGCCGACACCGAGCGGGCCGGCGAACGCAGCGCCGGCGACTTGGCGGCCCTGCAGTCGATCCAGGCGATCCTGGATGCCCAGCAGGCAGCGACGATCGCAGCCATATCGGCCGGCGGGGCGGCGGGTGCGGCCGCCGGCGCTTCGGGCGGCCACTAAGTCCGCCGTCGGCGTCCGCAGCGCCTGACGAAGGCTATCGGCGAACGACGCCGGCCGAAGCCAAGCCTCTCCTGTCGTTGCCCGGGTCGATACTGGCTCCGTATATTCGACCATACGCGAACTTGCGCGACGGGAATCGGAGATAGACATATTTTATTTTCTGCAAACACGTTGGAGGTTTGCCATGGATCAGAACAAGCACCCCTGGGGAGCAGTCTCCCATGGCTAAGAGTCAGTGGCCGAGTCCGTGCAGCCCTACAACCCGCCAGGGACGGGAATGTAGACGGGGGCGCACGTCCGGCGATCGATGAGAAACCATCACCCCGTGCCGCTGCGGGCGTTCGCGTTCATCGCATTCCTGGTATTGATTGCGGTCTTCTCAGCCTTCAATCTGGACAATCGATCAGACGTGTCGCTGGCTGTCCACACGTTCGTCGATGTGCCCATATACATTTCGTGCCTCATTTCGTTCACACTCGGGGCGCTGCTGGTGCTGCCGTTCACCCGCAGGAGGCGTCGCACCGCAGACCGCGATGGACGGTCATCCACCACGGCGCAAGAACCGGCTCGACAGGACAGCATGCCGCGGCGCAAGCGGGAGGAGATCGCGGCACCAAGGGGCGACATCAAGAACGTCACGGGAGGCTCAGCCAGTCCATCGGTCCGCACGCGCCAACGGTGGCCTGCCCGGATCCGGCGACGTACGAACCTGAGTGATCGAGCCGACACCCGTTCCGTTCCATCGGGAAACAAACTCGGGTGAACACCGCGATCCCGTTTCGGCAAGAAGTGGCCGTTGTCACTACGCCGGCGCGCCATGACGGACGGCGACAGTAGCCTCACGCCGCGGCAACTGCGTGCCGCGCAGCGGAACTTCACGTGGTTCTCGCTGCTCAACATCGTCTCCTGGCAGTTGCTGACTGGCAACATCATCACCCTGTATGCCCTGCGCATGGGGGCCGGTGAGCTGCTGGTCGGCACCCTCTACTCGCTGATCCCCCTCGGTCAACTGCTGCCGGTGATCGGCCGGGCGATCGTGCGTCCCCTGGGCACGGTGCGCACGATGGGATTCTTCTGGATCGCCCGCAACGTCCTGATGGTTCCCATTCTGTTCGCGCCGCTGTTCGCCAACGGCCCGCGGCCCGAGATCGGCATCGTGCTGATCGTGGTCAGCGTCGTCGGCTTCAACGTCGCGCGAGGCATCGCCATCACCGGCAACAGCGCCATCGTCGGCGCCATCACGACCGAGGCAGACCGCGGTTCGTTCCTGTCCCGCCAGCAGGTCGTGGTCAGCCTCGGGTCCATCGCCACCGGGGCGATCATGGGTGCACTGCTGCAGGAAGGAACGCCGCTCATCCTGTATTCGCTCCTGTTCACCGCCGGCATCGCCACCGGCATGGCGACGGCAGTCGTGATCTTCCGGCTGCCCGAGCCGCCGGCGGCCGAACGTGTCGGCGGGTTCCTGCAGTCCGTCGGCCGGGCGCTGCGCGAGCGAAATACGCTGCGATTCATGCTGCTCCTCGCGGCGAACAGCTTCGTCTCCTCGATGGCGCTGCCGTTTCTCATCGTCTACGTGAAGCGCGCCTACGGACAGAGCGACAGCGTCGCGATGCTGTTGACCGTCATCGGTGCCTGCGGCGCGATCGCCGCCGCCCTGATGAGCGGCTTCGTCATCGACCGGGTCGGGGCCAAACCGCTGATGTCCGTGTTCACGGCGCTCATGGCGATCGCCATCGTCCTCGTGGTCGTGGCGCCCCCGCTGGCCGGACCGCTTGCCGTATGGCTGTATCTCGGCGCGATCTTCTTCTTCTCGACGTTCGCCGCGAACGGGATGGCCAGTGCGAACGGCGTGTATTACTACAGCCTTGTCCCACCGTCCGAGCGCCTCAACCTTGGAGTCTTCAACTTCCTGATCACCGGTATCCCGGCGTCGCTCGGCTCGCTGTCGGGCGGGGCCATCCTGCACGGCATAGCCGCCATCGAAGGCCTGGATACGCTGGGCGCGTACCGGGTGTATTACGGAATCATCGTCGCCGCCTACTTCGGCATCTCCATGCTCACCTCCGTCATCGAGCGGCGCGGTGCGTACGCCGTGCACGATGTGTTGGGGATTTTCGTATCGCCGCGGGAGATCGGTGCGCTAGCGTTGCTCCACAGGCTGAAGGAAAGCCGCACGTCCGCCGCGGACGAATCGCTGGTACAGCGTCTGGCGACGGTCGACTTGCGGATGGCAGTGCCGGACATGCTCCGCATGCTCAAATCGCCTCGCTTCGCGGTCCGTGCCGAAACGCTCGATACGCTCACGGGCACGGAGCTGACCGCGGAGCTCAAGCAGGCGCTGGTCGCCGAGGTGGACACCCAGCCGTTCACCACCGCTCACCTGGCGGCGGAGATCATCGGCCGCAAGCAGATGGCCGAAGGGCTTCCGGCGCTGCGACGCGGCCTGACCTCCGACGACTTCTTTCTGTCGGGCAAGTGCATGGTAGCGCTGGCCCGCCTGGGCGATGGAGACAGCCGCGCGTCCATCGAGAACCTGTTCCGAAACACCGCCAACCCGTATCTGCTGATTCACGGCGCGGCCGCACTGGAGTTGTTCGGCAGCCCGCAGTCGCTGCCGATCCTGCTGTCCGCGCTGCAGAAGGAACCGATTCCCCCGGTCCGTGACGAAGTGATCCTGGCTGCCGCCGGCATCCTGGACATGGCGGACAGTTTCTATGCGCTCTATCGGGAGTTCCTGGTCGAACGCCGCCGGGGTCTGGCGCTCCTGGCCGACTTCGTGTCCGAACGGCAGGAGCGGCATCCGTTGTCCGAGCCCGTCCTCGAGACGCTCACGTCGCTGCCGGGACTGATGGACGACCGGCGCCGATTTCGCGACGCGGCGACGCGCGCGCTGGATCAGATCCCGGTCGTGGTCGAGCACGTCGACGTGACTCCGGTGCTCCGCAACGCCGTCAATCACTCAACGACCGCTGCCTCCGAACCGTTCCGGTTCTTCGTGGCCGCCGCCGCGGCTGTCCATGCGTGGCGACTGCGCATTCCGGCCCGATCACCGCCCGTATCCTGACCACGGATCGTGGACGCGACGTTCCCGTGATTGCTAACGTCGATCGCTATGTTTCAGCAACTCTTCTCCGAACTCTCCGGACTGATTCGTGAATCGGCACTGACGCTGTCGGTGATCGTCCCGAGGCTGGCGGTCGCGTTGGCGCTGATCGCCGCAGGCATCGTGCTGGCATATCTGGTGCGCGGCCTGAGCCGGAGGCTGGTGCGCCGGCTTATCGGTCTCATTCCAGCGCGCGAGGCGCATAGGGGACGGAGCGCGGACCTGCGGCGGTACGCGGACTTGACCATCAGCCGTGCGCTGTTCTGGACGGTCCTGCTGCTGTTCACGTTCGCGGCCAGTGAGAGCTTGGGCCTCCCGGTCGTCGCGGCGTGGTTCGGCGGAGTCGCCGACTACCTGCCCCGGCTCTTCGCCGCTGCGCTCATCGTGTTCGCCGGCTTGGTCGGTGGCCGTCTGCTCGGCGACCTGATCACGCGCGCCGCTCCGGCCGCGGGAATCGTGCACGCGAAAACCCTCGGGCGCCTGACGGAGATTGCTGCGCTGATCGTCAGCGGACTGATCGCCGTGGAACAGGCCGGATTGTCAGTCCACTTTCTCACCAACGTGCTCCTGCTGCTGCTTGCCGGCGGCCTGCTCGGTGGCGCGCTCACCTTCGGCCTCGGTGCGCGAGCGACCGTGGCCAACATCCTCGCCTGCTCCCAACTGCAGAAGACATACCAGGTCGGTCAGCGCGTACGGATCGGCGACCATCAGGGAGAGATCGTGCAGACGACCGCCACGGCCGTGGTGCTGGACTCCACCGAGGGGCGCGTATCGGTGCCGGCCTCGATCTTCGATCGAGAGGTTTCGATTCGGCTGATGGAGCGGACGTGACCGACCACGTGGTCGGCTTGATCGGCAGATTCATTCACGCCCACCCGGCGGAGGCGTGCCGTGTGCTGGAACGGCGACCGAGGGACGAGCTGGTCTCTTTCGTGGCGGGACTCCCTGCCGAATATGCGGGCGTCCTGCTCGGGAGCATGGAGGCAGGCCTGGCTGCACTCAGCCTGGAAGCCATGGACCCCGCGCGAGCGGCCGCTGCCCTGGGCCTGATGCCAGCGGCACGCGCCGTGGCACTCGCCCGAGCCTTGAGCACGGAAGTACGAGGGTCCGTCGTCGGATTGCTGCCACCCGACCGGAAGAGACACGTGGAGCGTCTGCTCTCCTTCCGCGAAGATACCGTCGGCTCGCTGATGGACCCACGGGCGTCAGCCCTGCTGCCGGAAACCCCTGCCGCGGAGGCGATAGCGCACGTCCGGGCCGACGCTTCGCGCCTGTCCCGCTACCTGTATGTCGTGGATCGTCCGGGCAGCTTGACCGGGGTCGTCAGCATCAAGGACCTGCTTGCGGGCGCCGATGACGCTTCCGTTGCGGAGCTCATGACCCGGAACGTCGTTTTCCTGCGGACCGGTGATTCCCTCTCGTCGGCCGCGGTGCACCCTGCATGGGCGGAGCACCGGATGCTGCCGGTGGTCGACGAGCAGGGGCTGTTCGCCGGTGTCCTGCACCGCTCAGCTGGGAGCGCGAGAGATGCCTCCGCAAGGCCGGACAGTCCGACGAATCAGGCTGCGTGGGCGCTGGGAGAGCTGTACGGCATCGGCCTGTCGGCGCTGATGAACGGGGCCATCGGCGGCACCGCGTCCGAGCTTTCGCGGACGCGCGGTCACGGCACGGCCATCGACGAGGAACCGTCACGTGACGGCGAGCGGTAGGCCGGAACCGGAGGAGCGACCCATGAGCCCACTCGATGGTACGTCACACGCGCTGGTTCAGGAGTACTTCGACGCGCACCCGGCCGAAGCGGCCGCCGCGTTGGCGGAGGTGCCCGCGACCGACGCTCTGCAACTGATCGAGGACGCCACCGATACCGGCGCCGCGGCCGTGTTCGAGCGGCTCGATCCCGACCGGGCGATGGAGATCGTCGAAGCGATGGACGCCTCGCTGTTCCGGCGGCTGTGGTCCGTCATGGACTCCGACGCCGCCGCCGCTCTGCTGGGCCGGTTGAATCCCGGCGAGCGGGAGCCACGGCTGGCAGCGCTCTCCCCGGAGCTGGCGGCCGAGATGCAGGATCTGATGAGCTACCCCGCCGGCTCGGCAGGCAGTCTCATGGATCCGGCGGTCACCGTATTCAACGAGGACGAAACGGCGCAGACGTCGCTGGATCGCATACGCTCTTTTCCGGACCGGCGCGTTCACGACCTGTGCGTCGTCGACTCCGACGGCCGGCTGTCGGCCGTCGTTCCGCTCCAGGAGGTCGCAGTGGCGCAGCCGGATGTCCCGCTCCGCCGACTGGCTAACCATCCGCCGGTGCAGGTGCAGGCGATGTCGTCTCAGGCGGAAGTCGTCGACCTCCTGGAGGCGCACAAGCTCGCCTCCCTACCGGTGGTCAGCTTCGACGGACGGCTGCGGGGCATCATCCGGCACGACGCGCTGGTGGACGCCGCCCAGCGCGAGGTCAGCGACGACATGAAGACGCTGGTCGGTGCGGGCAAGGACGAGCATGCCCTGTCGAAGCTGTCGCTGGCGGTGCGCAAGCGACTGCCGTGGCTGCAGATCAACCTCGGGACGGCCTTTCTTGCGGCTGCCGTGGTGGCCGTGTTCGAGGACACCATCGCCCGCTTCACCGCGCTGGCCGTCCTGCTGCCGGTCGTGGCCGGCCAGTCGGGGAATACCGGCGCGCAGGCGATGGCGGTGACGATGCGTGGACTGGCACTGCGCGAGTTTCGGCCTCGCGGCTGGTTTCCCGTCGCCCGCAAGGAGTTGCTGGCCGGGCTCATCAACGGACTCGCGGTTGCGGTCACAGCCTGTGCCGCCGCGTACGTCTGGTACGGCACGATGACGCTGCCACTGATCCTGGGCCCGGCGATGGTTTTCTCCATGACCATGGCCGGCCTCACCGGCGCCCTGATCCCGATCGTCCTGACGGCGCTGGGCAAGGACCCGGCGCAGTCCTCTTCCATCGTGCTCACCACGGTCACCGACGTGCTTGGCTTTCTGAGCTTTCTGGGTCTGGCGTTTCTGCTGATGGCCGTGCTCGACGTCGCACCGTGATGCCGGAGGTCACGAGTCAGCCGATGGTGGCGCCTCCAAGGCGGGTCGGAATACCCTGTGTCCGTGGATTTCCCGCGGATTTCAACCGATCCCAACGTCTGCGAGGGGAAGGCGACCATCAAGGGCACGCGCGTATGACCGTCGAGTTCGTGCTCAAGCTTCTGGGAGCCGGATACAGAGCGGAGGACCTAGTGCGCGAGTACCCCGCGTTGAAGATCGAGGACGTCTACGAGTGCGCGACGTATGGAGCTTGGCTGGCAAGCAATAGCACCGTAACCGTGGGATGACACTGATCGCAGATCGGGGGGTTGACATCGAGTCTATAATTCGATAATTATAGAATCATGGCTAACGAAGGACCCGCGACTCTGGCTGTCGAGGACGCGGCCTCTACCTTCGCGGCACTGGGGTCGGAGCAGCGGCTGACGGTCCTTCACGTCCTGGTGCGCGCCGGGCCGGAGGGTCTGCCGATCGGGTCGCTGGGTGAGCGGAGCGGGGTCACCGGCTCCACCCTGACCCATCACGTGCGCATCCTCACCCAGGCCGGCCTGGTCAACCGCGTCAAGCGCGGCCGCTCCGTCATCTGCGCCGCGGTCGCCTATCCGCGGGTGCAGGCGCTGTCGGACTACCTCCTGTCCGAGTGCTGCACCGACAGCGCGCAGCCTCATCCCGGAGCCCACCATGAGTGAGCAGGCGGTAACGCTGCCCGAGACCAGAGACGACGCGGCGTGCTGCGCAAGCGCGCCGCCGGCCGCGGCTTCCTCGTCGCGGATCGGACAACCGTTGCCCGGTCTGTGGCGGCGGGCCGACAAGGCGTGGCTGGTGATCGGGCTGATCCCGGCGCTGCTCGCGCTGGTCGATCCGGCGCAGGTGCTGCCCACCGTGCGGTTCGCCGGGGAGGAGATCCTGCGGACCGGCGTCTTCATCGCCTTCGCGGTGCTGGCCGTGTCGTTTCTCCGGGCCACCGGCGCGGAGGCGCTGCTGAGCAAAGCGTTCACCGGGCCCGAGGTGCGCATGATCGCGCTGGGTGCGCTGATCGGCGGGCTGGCGCCGTTCTGCTCGTGCGAGGTGATCCCGTTCATCGCCGCGCTGCTGGCGGTCGGCGCGCCGCTGTCCGCCGTGATGGCATTCTGGCTTGCATCGCCGCTGATGGACCCGGCGATGTTCCTGATCACCTCGGGCACCCTGGGCACGGGATTCGCCGTGGCGAAGACGGTGGCGGCGGTGGCGCTGGGGATGGGCGGCGGGCTGCTGGTGAAAGCTTGCGCGGGGAGCCGGGTATTCGCCGATCCGCTCAAGGCGAATTCCGCCGCCGGCGCCTGTGCGACGAGCTGCGGAACCGGGGACGGCGCCGGCCCGCTCACGGGCCGCCCGGAGTGGGCGTTCTGGAGGACGCCGGAGCGCCGCAACAGCTTCCTCGACACCGCGGGCCGGAACGCGCTGTTCCTGGGGAAGTGGCTGCTGCTCGCCTACCTGGTGGAGGCGCTGATGCTGCGGTACGTGCCCGCGGAGGTGATCGCGACGGTGCTCGGCGGCGACGGGCTGTGGCCGATTCTGCTGGGCGCACTGGTCGGGGCACCGGCCTACCTGAACGGCTACGCCACGGTGCCGCTGGTCGACGCGCTGCTGGCTCAGGGCATGTCCAACGGCGCCGCCATGTCGTTCGTCATCGCCGGCGGCGTGAGCTGCATCCCGGCCGCGATCGCGGTGTGGGCACTCGTGAAAACGCGGGTCTTCGCCTCCTACCTGGGCATTGGGCTGGCCGGCTCCCTGATCGCCGGACTCGCCTGGAACCTGGTCGCCTGACGCGTCCGTACTGAAAACTCCGCGTCCGACGCTTGCGCCGTGGCGGCGGATCGTCTATCACCGGAACCGCGATGATCGTCCACAACGGCGGCGTGATGGCGCCGCTTTCCGAGGCCGTGCTGTTCCCGTACGACGACCGGACCGTCCCCTTCCGATACCGCCTGCGGATCGGCCTGGTCGAAGGGATGAATCCCTACAAGGGTCACCTGATCGCGATGGAGCGCGGCCCCGCGGACGCTCACGACGCCGTGATCAAGTACTACGGGTCGGTGTGCGAGGTCGACGGCGAGTTGCGCCTGTGGTACCTGGGACACGCCTCGATGGAAGGACGCCGCTTGCCGGCCCGCGTCTGCTACGCGACCAGCTCCGACGGGGTCAACTGGACGAAGCCCGACCTGGGGCTCGTCGAGTTCGCAGGCTCGAAGCGCAACAACCTGGTCGCGTTCGACACCGAGCGGGAGCCTACCTCCTGCTCCGTCCTCCACGATCCCGACGACCCGGACCCGTCGCGGCGCTTCAAGATGATCAACGAGGCGCATCCGTACTACATCATGGCGGCGTTCAGCTCGGACGGCCTGCACTGGACCGAGGGCCCGAACAACCCGATTCTCAAGCACAACGCGATCGAGCCGACCGGCCTGATCAAGCATGGCGGCAGATACCTGCTGAACGGCCAGGGCGGCAACGTCGGCACGAAGCGCGCGCTGGTCACCTTCGTCTCCTACGACTTCGACCATTGGAGCGACGCGGTCGCCCTGGGCTTCCGCCGCGACCAGGAGCCGCACCGTCAGATCGCGGGCTGCCACGCCGGCGAGCAGGTGCACCTGGGCGCCGGGCTGTGGGACCGCGGCAACGTGCTGCTGGGCGTGTACGGCATGTGGCACGGAGAGTCCAACGACCGCCGCTTCGTGAGCATGGACCTGGGCCTGCTGGTGAGCAACGACGGCCTGCACTTCACCGAGCCGATCCCCGACTTCCGCTTCATCCCCGGCTACGAGATCGACCGGCCCGACGACTTCGCCTTCCCGTGCCTGGAGCAGGGACAGGGGTTCGCCAACGTCGGCGGCGAGTCGCTCATCTGGTACTCCAACTGGCGCGGCGGCGACCTGAACGTGGCGCGCTTCCCGCGCGACCGCATGGGCTACTTCGAGGTGGTGCCCGATCCGCGGCCCAACCTGCAGCCGAGCGAGGACACCCACCAGCTCTACTGGCGCGAGCACATCGGTGACATGGTGCCGGAGTACGGAGCGCCCCACTTCATCTCCTGCCCCATCGACCTCCAGGGAGCCACGGCCCGGATCAGCATCAACGCGCAGGGGCTCTCGCCCCGCAACCGGCTGCGGGCCACGCTGCTGGACGAGCGCATGCGGCCGATACCCGGCTACACGGCGGAGGACTGCGTCCCGCTGGAAAGCGAGGGGCTGAGCGTGCCGGTACGCTGGCGCGGCCGGGAGTCGGTCGAAGGACTAAACGCTCCCTTCATGCTGCGCGTCGACTGGGATGCCGAGCGCCTCGACGACGTCTTCCTCTACGCGGCGTACGTCACCGAGTAAGCGCGCGCTACTCGCACCCCTCGAACGGTGGAATGCCGGCCCCGCGCTCGGCGCTCACCTCGGCGGCCTGAATGACGCCGATCACGCGCCGCGCCTGCTCGGGCGTCACCGGATTGGGCTCGCCCAGCAGCAGGTGGTCGGCGAGCTGCCGGTAGTAGCTGACCCACGATTCCATGCCCGACGAAACCGGCACGACACCCTCGTGGCGGACGCCGGACGCGTAGCTCACCAGCCGCAGTTCATCCCTCGTCGCGCCCTCCTCCAGCGCACCGAGCGTCCCCAGGATCCGCCACTTCGGTTGCGGCAGCGCGCTGATCTGGGACGAGACGAACTCGGCCGTCACTCCGTTCTCGAATCGCAGGCCCACCTTCATGTAGTCCTCGTTCGTGACCCCGTGCCAGACGAGGTCGTGGCGGGTGCCGGTCACGTGGGAGATCCTCGCGGGCACCAGGTTGAGGATCCAGTCCAGGAAGTGGGCGCCAAAGTCGTAGAGGACACCGCCTGAGACGGCCTTGTCGGCGCGCCACGTGTGCCCCGGGTGCCCGTAGCCGCCGTGTGCGCACTCGACGTGAAAGACCTCGCCGATGAGACCGCGCTCGATCACGTCCCGGATGGTCAGGTAGTCGGCGTCCCACCGCCGGTTGTGAAACACGCTGACCGACAGGCCCGACTCGCGCGCGCGCCCGGCGATGCGGTCCGCCTCCTCCACGGTGAGACAGAACGGCTTCTCGATGACCACGTGCGCGCCGGCATCCAGGCACTGCAGGGCGGCCTGCTCATGGAGCGAGTGCGGCAGGATCACGACAACCAGGTCGAGGTTCCCTTCGGCCAGCATCTCTTCGCTGCTGGTGGTGTAGAGCTCCAGGTCGGGGCACTCCTGCCGGGCCACCTCGACGCGCCCGCGGTCGATGTCGCACATCGCCACCGGCCGCAGGCCGGGCACCTGGTTCAGCCAGCCGTAGTGGTTGCGGCCCATGTTGTGGTTCGGCCCGTACCCCAGCAGGCCGCACCGGATGGTCCTCTCCTCTGCATCGGCCCCCGCGGTCCAGGCGATCGCGCGGGTGACCAGCTTGCGAAAAGCTCGCGTCCTCCATGCCTGCGTGGTGTGCCCATTGGCCAGATAGGCCACCCGCCCGCGCCCGTGCTCGCGCACGTGGACGACCGGATGGCGCTCGTTCCGGAAGCCGGCGTCCGCGAGCACCGTGGACCGCTCCGGGTCGAAGCCCTGCAGCCGGTACAGCTCATCGAAGACCGGGAAGTCCCGGATGCGCCGCGTGATGTAGTGGTCGGCCTCCAGGATCCGGACCGTGAATTCGTGGTGAGCGGGGTGGCTCAGGAACTCCCCACCCAGCATCTCCAGGTACAGGCGGCTCCCGCGGAAGCTGTCGGCGGCCGCATGCAGGCCGACGAAGCCGCCGCCCGCCTCCACGAACTGCAGCAGTCCCGCCTCCCGCGCACCGCGCAGCTCGTCGCGGCAGCCGGTCGTGTAGACGACGACCGCCGCGTAGTCGCCGCGAGGCAGCGCCGCGAACGCGTCGAGATCGGTGGTCATCTCGAGCTCGTAGCGTCCGTCCGCGGCCAGGTCTTCGCCGATCAGCCGTCCAGCCGACTCGCTGAGGTGAAAGTCGCGTTCGTTGTAGACGTACAGGATCCGTTTCATGCGACCGATCTCAGATCAACTCGTCATTCGGGCGCAAGGGAGGGATGTCAGAACCCGGGCCAGCCGGGCAGAGCCGCCGACTGCCGGACCCACGCCGCCATCTGCTCCTCGTCGAGTTCCCCCTCGTGGATGTCGATCCAGCGCGCGTCCGGATCCTTGCCGGAGCCCGGCGGAAGGGGTCGCAGGGATGCTCCGTTGAGAAAGGTCACCTTCACGTAGCGGGTAAAGACGTGGTAGCTGACGAACCACCCTTGTCCCTCGATGCCGTAGAAGGGCGAGTTCCACCGCACGGCCTTGCGCACCTCGGGAACGGTACGAACGATGAGCTCGTCCAGGCGACGCCCGAGGTCGCTCTTCCAGCCCGGCATGACGGCGATGTAGGCCTGCACCGGGGCATCGCCGTCCGCCTTCGCGATCTGTGGGTTGCCGCCTGATAGGAGGACCGGCTTCCCGTCGTCCCGCTTGGCGATCTTCGTTGACCGCTTGGCCTTGTTCATTCCGTCACTCCCTCCTCATCTCGTCGTGCGACGCCGTCGCCATCGCCCACGCTGATTCGATGAAGCGCGCAGGCTATGAGTGCTGATCGGAGTCGGCTTGCCTCCGCAGATACTGAATTGCCACATTCGCGAAACTGGCTCGTGCTCCGATCGAGGAGACACCCAGAAAAGCGGCGGCCAGTTCGCCATGGGAAACGCCTTCGTTGAGTTGGCCGTCCAAGAACTCGACGAGCTCTGATCGCTCGACCATGAGCTCGGGATGATTGAGATTCAGGGCGACCACCATTTTCTCCGCCTCGGGAGAACCGTCCCCCTGAATCCCCCCACCCGACGTAAACCAAAAGCGTCTTTGGCACGCTTCTTCCGGTGCGGGCTCGACGTGGCAATTCTCGTCGAACCACTCCTTTTTCTCGTTCCCGCACGTGCGCTGGACGCCGCCGCGCGCCTGATGCGGTCCGCAACTCAAGAAGAGGTTCCCGTACGTTAGCTCAAGATGCCGATATCGGCGAGGCCGGAAGTGCTCAACATGATGTCCATTGTACAGCTCAAGGTCAATTCCGCGGCCGCAATATACGCATTGACCGGTTTGCTCGGCGAACAGCGCTTTTCTGGTCGCTTCCCGGGCGCCTCTGCTCAGATCACCGTATCGGGGTTCAAGGCCAGCGACCCGCTGATCGGCCTTCCAAGCCCGCAGCACTTCCGGTTCTTCTCCCTTCGCAGAGCCTCTCATCCCGGCGCCGTTCGCAGGCGCCGGCACTTCGCCCGGCGAAGCGCCACCCTGGCTGACTTGCCTTCGACGAGGTTGTCCAGCGTGTCAAGAACCTGATCAGCTTCGTCAAACGCGCCTTCATCGATCAACTGATCGAACTTGGCGAACAGGATGTCGACGCGCGGATCCTGCTCCGGCGTGTCCATGACCCCTTCAAGCACATAGTTGGTGTCACGGCCCTTGGACGCGATTGGCGCCGTGACGTGGATATGGCCGTTCCCGTCGAAAGAGAGCAACCGCACGTGCTTCGCGGCGACGCTTCCGATGACCTGAGGCGAATGGGTGCTGACAACGAACTGGCATCTCGGAAACAGATTCATGAGTGACGTCAGGATTTCGCGTTGCCACGCCGGATGCAAATGGAGCTCGATCTCATCGATGCAGACGAAACCCGGAGCTTCGGACAGCGTGCTCCCCGGAAACTCCAGAAGCAGTCGTCGAGCCAGGTCCACCGCAAGCAGAAAGTACGCCTGTTCACCACCAGACAGCGACTCGAAAGGAATGTCGGGTCCGCCTTCCTTCCTCAGGAAGAGCACCCGATCCATGCTGCCGTCCGGTTTTCTGGATCTCAGGACAGTCGAACTTCCGGCGACACTCCTCAGAACTTCCTGAACAGCCCGTACCTCGGGGTCCGTATACTCCAGGTCGCTGCGCTCAACAGCTTCTCGTGCCTCGTCGCTCTCCTTTTCGAAGTACCAACTCTTGAAATCCGAAAGCGCGCCGGGAGTCGTATCGAGCGCAGTTTTGCGGTTAGTTTCAAAAAGAAGGAGTCTCTTCTTGGACCCCAAGCCACCGATGCGATTCTGATCAAAGTTCACGACTAGGGGTATGGGAGATACCTTTTCGGAGAACCCACTCAGCACTTCACTGTCGGAATACTGGCCCCGCCCTATGCCCTTTGCATTGAAAGGGATCGTGAGTGTGGTCCTGACGTCGGACGCAAGGGCCAATTCCATGGTGATGGTTCCCTCGCGAGCCCCATATCGTACCAGATCTCCGGACGGCCTGAACCATGCATGCGTGCCGTCCGGGCCGAGCCAACTCCACGCCTCCGTAACTGCTCCGAGTAGAGCTTCGATGGCTGACGTCTTGCCAACACCGTTGACGCCAGCAAGCAACGTCAACGACTGGTCGAGCGGAAGGTCCAGCTCGGCTATGCCCTTGAAGTTTTCAACCTTCAGCGATCGGACATGCGGATACGGTGGCATGACAGTCGTTCCCAGAGCCTGCCCATTCCCCGGGGATATTGCAATCAGCCCTTGACCGCACCCACGGTGAAGCCCTGGATCAGCCGGTCCAGGAACACGTTGTACACCAGGGCGACCGGGATGGCGATGATCAGGGCCGAGGCCAGCAACGGCTGCCAGAAGAAGACGTCGCCCAGGATCAGCTCCGAGGGGACGCCGACGCTCAGCGTCCGCCACTCCGAGCGGGTGATGAATACCAGCGCGTAGATGAACTCGTGCAGCGTCAGGGTGAAGCTGAACACGATCACGGAGATGATGCCCGGCCGCGCAAGCGGCAGCGCTACGCGCAGGAACGCCCCGTAGGGGTGGTAGCCGTCGACCAGCGCCGCCTCCTCCGTCTCCTCCGGGATCGACTTGAAGAATCCCATCAGCAGCCAGGCGCTGAACGGGACCGTGATCGTCGGGTAGACCACGATCAGCGAGAGCAGGGAGTTGCTCAGGCCCAGCGACACGATGATCCGGAACAGCGGGATGAACAGCAGCGTCGGCGGCACCAGGTAGACGATGAACATCATGATGCCGGCGCGCTCTCCCCAGCGCCCGGTCAGGCGGGCAAGCGAGTAGGCCGCCGGCAGCGCCAGGATGAGCGTGATCGCCACCACCGCCGCGCCCACCACGGCGGAATTGCGGACGAACACCAGGTAGTTGGTGTCGTTGAACAGGTTGTCCAGGTGCTCCAGGGTGGGCGGCTCGGCGTAGTCGAACGGACTGGCGTCGCGCTTGTAGAGGTCGCGGTCGGTCTGGAAGGTGGTGATGCCCATCACCAGGAAGGGCGCCGCGGCCAGCAGGCAGAAGAACAGGACGGACGTCGTATAGAGCGTGCCCTTGATCACGCGCCGCGGGCTGACCCGCGCGGGCGGGCTCGCCATCAGCTCGGGCGGGATCTTCAGGTCGACCATCCCGGATGCAACCTCAGCGGACCTGCGCGCGGCTGGCCGTGCGCAACATCACAATCGCCACCGCCAGCAGCACAGGGAAGATGAACAGCGCGATCGCCGCGCCCTGCGACAGGTTGCCGCCGTCGATGCCGACCAGGAAGCTGTACATGGGCAAGGTGAGCGTGTGGTTGATCGGCCCGCCGCGGGTCAGCACGTACACGACGGTCAGGTCGCCGAAGGTGAAGATGAAGGCGAACAGCAGCGAGTTGAGCATGATCGGCAGGATCAGCGGCAGCTTCACCTGGAACAGCGCGCGGAAGTAGCGCGCGCCGTCCGCCTTGGCCTGGTCCACCACGTCGGTCGGGATGCTGGACAGGCCGGCCATCAGGATCACCGTCGCCAGCGGCGTCATGCGCCAGACGTGCACGAAGATGATCGACGCCTTGGACAGGTAGGTCTTGCCCAGCCAGGTCAGGTTGCGGGTGGGTCCCCAGACCGTGCCCGGTCCCAACAGGCCGAGCTGCTCCAGCAGGTAGTCGATCGGGCTGTACTTTGAATCGAACATCCACAGCCAGCCGATCACGGACAACGACAGCGGCGTCGCCCACGGCATGATCAAGAGCAGCCGCGCCGTCCACATCCCGCCCCTCACCCAGCGGCTGTCCGGCAGCGGTGCGGTCAGGATCAGCGCCAGCATGTTGGCCAGGATCAGGACGAAGAACTGGGCGACGAGCGTAAACACGAAAGTGTTGCGCAGCGCGGCGTGGAAGTCGGGCGCGTTCAGGACGTTCCGGAAGTTGCGCAGGCCGGCGTACCGGATGCTGGCATTCCCCACCGTGGCGTCGCTGAGGCTGAACGCGAACGCGGTGAAGAACGACACGCCGATCAGCAGGACGATGTAGAGCACGGCCGGCGCCAGGAAGGCGAAGCCCATGAGGCGGCGGCTGTCCAGCACGCTGCCGCGTCCGTCGCCGGCGTCGGTCACCGATACGCTCCCGCGCCGTCGCGCCGCTCGCCGCTGCCGCGGGCGAAGCGGTGCGAATCAGTGACGGCGAAGGAATACGACTCCCCCACCTGCAGCGGCATCGTCACGTTGCTCGGCAGGCGCGCCAGGGTCAGGTGCGGCTCGCCGCGGAAGTCGTCGATCTGGCCGTAGAGCAGGCGATCGGCCCCCAGGTACTCGATGCGGGTGATGCGGAACTCGAACTCGTGCCGGTCTCCTGCCGCCGCCGGCCGCAGGTGCTCGGGGCGGAAGCCGAGCAGCTCGTCCTCCGCCACCGGCAGCAGGTTCATCCCCGGCGAGCCCAGGAAGGTGGCGACGAAGGTGTTGGCCGGCCGGTCGTAGATCGCCTGCGGCGGGCCGACCTGCTGCACCAGCCCCTGCTCCATCACGACGATCCGGTCGCCGAGCCCCATCGCCTCGATCTGGTCGTGGGTGACGAAGATGGTCGTGATCCCCAGCTCGCGCTGAAAGAACTTCAGCTCGTCGCGGGCGTAGGCGCGCAGCTTGGCGTCCAGGTTGCTGAGCGGTTCATCGAGCAGCAGCACGTCCGGCTCGGTGACGATCGCGCGGGCGATCGCGACCCGCTGCCGCTCGCCGCCGGAGAGCTGCCGCGGCCGGCGGTCGAGCAGGTGGTCGATGCTGACCTTGCGCGCCGCCTGCAGGACGCGCTCCTCCCGCTCGGCCTTGCTCCTGGTACGACCCTGCGCCTTCAGCGGGAAGGCGATGTTGCCCGCCACGGTCATGTGCGGGTAGAGCGCGTAGGACTGGAAGACCATGGCGATGCCGCGCTTGCGCGGCGGCAGCGCCGTGACGTCGCGCGCGCCGATGTACACGCGCCCGGCGTTGGGCTTCTCCAGCCCGGCCACGGTGCGCATCAGGGTCGTCTTGCCGCACCCCGACGGCCCGAGCACCACCAGGAACTCGCCGGACTCGATCTCCAGATCCACCCCGGCGACGGCGGTGACGTCGCCGAAGCGCTTGACGATCCCGGACAGGCGCACCGCGCTCATGCTCGCTCCTCAGCGTCCCGAACGGTCGTCCGCGAATGGGTCCCGCAGCAGGGTGTGGTGCGAAGGGCCGCGGCCCGCATGGCCCGGCCCTTCGCGCCGTGTGCGGCGCCTGCGTGCCGCGTGCCGGCCGTGCGCCTCAGCGCAGGTAGCCGCGAGCGCGCCAGTCGGCGAAGATCTCCTCCGCGCGCGCGTGCGCCTCCGCCACCGACTCCTCGGCGGTCTGCTCGCCCTTGGCGACCCTGGCGACCATGTTGACCACCAGGTTCTCGCCGAAGGCCTGCATCACGGCCGGATTGGCGACGCCCGGGTAGCCGATGTACACCGACCAGTCGTTCACGGTCTCCAGGACCTTGAGCTTGTCCGCGGGCTGCGAGCCGAACGGATCGTCCTCCAGCCAGCCGGCGAGCTCCGGCACCGTGCTGGGGTAGCACGGGAAGTTGTACAGCTCCGAGTAGTAGACGGCGTCATTGTAGACGGCAGTGTGGTCCAGGATGAACTTCTTGGCCGCTTCGAGCTGTGCGCCCTCCACGTACGTGGGAATCACGTAGATCTGCCACACGTGGCTGGATGCGAATGCTCCGGCCGGGCCCTCCAGGGCCTGCACGAAGCCGATGTCCGCCGCCGCCTCCTCGTCGATCTTCTGCAGCGAGCGGTAGGCCGAGATCGAGTTGAGGATGTAGCTCAGCTCGCCGGCGATCAGCCCCTGGTTGTTGGAGGAGGGGGTCCAGCCGAACACCTCCTCGGTCATCGCATCGTTCTGCAGCTTCGCGTAGTACTTGACCGCGGCGACGGTCTCCGGGGAGTTCAGCACCACGCTGTCGTTCTCGTCCTGCACGCTGCCGCCGTATGACCAGATGACGGCACGGGTGGCCATGCGGCTGTCCAGCTCAGGGCTCAGGCCGATGCCGACCGGGACGCCATGCTTCTGCATGATGGCGACGCCGCCTTCGTACAGCTCGTCATAGGTGGAGGGGCCGTTCGGCAGGCCGACGTCGGCCCACAGGCTGATCTGGTAGTCGCCGGGGTCGGGGATGTAGCCGTGCGTGAAGCCGAAGTAGGTGTCGGTGACCGGCAGGTAGCTGGTGGCCTGGCAGTTGGAGGTGCGCTCGCCGTGGGCGGCGGCCGCCGCTTCGTTGACGTCGTTCAGCGGATGCAGCCCCTCGATGAAGGCGGTCGGCGGGAATGCCATCTCGATGAGGGTGTGGCCCTCGCCTGCTTCGATGGCCGCGGTCAGGGCTGCGGGCAACTCTCCCACGTTGACGTGATCGACGCTCACGTCGGCGCCGTTCGCGTTGCCCCAGTCCTCCGCGTAGGCGTCGAACCACTCGTCGTAGCGCGGGACGAAGTGGCTCCACTGCAGGATGGACAGCTCCACGTTCTGCGCCAGCGCCAGCGGCGCGCAGAGGACCACGACGGCCATCAGCGACAGGAACGTACGGGTACGTTTCATACCTCTCTCCTTGTGCACGGATCGGTCTGCGGCGTCACGCAGGGACCGTCAGGCCCCCGTTTTCAGCCATTCCCTACGCTACCGCATGCACGGGTGGCTGCCAATGGTCCGCCGGGTTGCGGGCGTGCTCAGCCGGTGAACAGCGAGCGTGGCAGAAGGGCCAGCTTGAGGGACAGGCAGGCGCGGTTGAACACGTCACGCCCCTCGCCGATGCCGGCCAGGTAGGCGAGCGCGGCACGGCCGTCGGACAGGAAGCGGCACGTCAGGTTGGTGTACTCGCCGGCCGGGTGGGACTCGATGTCGGTCACGTGCCGGAACGTGCGCCCGCGGTCGTCGGAGACGGCGACCGACAGGGGCGTGCGCTCGCCGAAGTGGTGGTGGTCGTGGACGTACGTCCCGCCGTTCCAGAACAGCACGAGCCGCTCGGTGCCGGGCAGGAGCGTCAGGCACGTGCACGACTCCGGGCTGATGGGGCCGCTCGGCTGCGGCAGCTGCCAGGTCCGGCCGCAGTCCTGGGAGCGGGTGATGAACACGCGGCCGAGCTGGGTGCGCAGCGAGCAGACCAGCTCGCCGTCCGGCATCTGCGCCACCGCCGGCTCCATCGCGCCGCGCATGGGCAGGTCGATGCGGCCGCCCTGCAGGGTCCAGGTATGGCCGTCGTCCTCGCTGACGTAGCTGTCCACCCACTGCTTCTCGCCCGGCTCCCAGATCAGCGCCGAGCTCTGCATCATGACCAGCAGGCGGCCGTCCTGCAGCCGGCGGAAGCAGTCGTACATGGTGAAGCGGTGCTCGCCGCAGCGCTGCCAGATGAAGCTGGGCGCGCCGAGGGTCTGCCCGCCGTCCGCCGAGCGGCGCAGCTCCAGCGAGGAGTCGGTGCGGGTGTGGTTGCGCGTGACCGCCAGCAGCAGCTCGTCGCCGATCAGCGCCAGCGACGGGTTCATGGCGTTCACGTCGCCGGGGTCGACGTCGAGCAGCACGCGCTCGTCGCTCCAGGTCGCGCCGCCGTCGGCCGACTCGCGGATGAAGATCGCGGCGTCGCCGAAGTCGCCGCCTCCCTCCGGACCGGCGCGGTAGCCGTGGTAGACGATCAGCAGGCGGCCGTCGGCAAGCTCCACCAGCGAGGAGCTGTCGCTGCGCGGCCGCGCCTCATTGCACGGGCTGACGGTGACGAGTTGGACCATACCGAATCCAGGATACTACGGAATCTGCCGGATATGGCGCGTCAGCGGCATATCCGACAGACTCCGTAGCGGAGGTGGGGATGGGCCAGGAAGCGGAGCCGCAGGCGACGGTTCTTGGGGCGCTGACGCTCAGCGTCGTGGACCAGTCGCCGCTCCGCAAGGGCGGCACCGGTGCCGACGCCCTCACCGAATCGGTGCGCTTGGCGCAGCACTGCGAGCGGCTCGGCTATGACCGCTACTGGGTGGCCGAGCACCATGCCTCCACCTCGTGGACGGGCGCCAGTCCGGAGGTCCTGATCGGCCAGATCGCGGCCGGCACCTCGACCATCCGCGTCGGCTCCGGCGGGGTGATGCTCTCCCACTACTCGGCGCTCAAGGTGGCCGAGCAGTTCCGCGCCCTGGACGCCTTCCACCCCGGCCGGATCGACTTGGGCGTCGGCCGCGCGCCCGGCAGCGACCAGCGCACCGCCTTCGCCCTGGCCCATCCGCGGCAGCCCGCGGACGTGCGCACCTTTCCCCGCCAGGTCCACGACCTGCTGGCCTTCCTGTCCGGAGAAATGGCCGCCGACCATCCGTTCGCCGGGATCAGCGCGCTGGCCGGGCCGCAGCCGGCCACCGGCCCGGAGGTCTGGCTGCTCGGCTCCAGCGACTATAGCGCCAGGCTCGCCGCCATGCTGGGCCTGCCGTTCGCGTTCGCGGACTTCTTCGGCAACCTCGAGCACGGACCGCTGGTCGCGGACCTGTACCGCCGGGAGTTCCAGCCGTCGGCGTACCTGGACGCGCCGCGGCTCAACGTCACCGTGCAGGTGATGTGCGCTCCGACCGAGGAGGAGGCGCGCTACCTGGCGTCCAGCAGGAACCTCAACAAGCTCCGCCAGCTCCACCTGGAGCGTCCTTCAGAGCCGGTGTCCGCGGGCGGCGACCTGCGCACGGGTCTGCTGCCGCCCGACGAGGCCGCCGAGTTCCCACTGCGCGAGACCGAGCGCGCGGCGCTCTCACAGCTCTCCGCCCACTACATCGACGGCGACCCCGGCCAGGTCCGCGAGGGCATCCTCGACGCGTCAGCCCGCTACGGCACGGCCGACATCGGCATCGTCACCAACTGCTTCGCTTTCCGGGACCGTGCCCGCTCCTACGAGCTGGTCGCCGACGCGTTCAACCTACTCGGAGACGGGGAAAAGACGTCGTGACGTTCCACGCCGGGGCTATCTCCACGACAGAGACGACAGGACCCGCTGGCTGTCGCGATCCGCGAACATGCTCCTATGAGCTCTTTTTCCTCAGATGTATTTCCGGCTCAGCACCGAGCGCCTCGGCCAGCCGGCGGAGGAACGCCAGAGACAGGTTTCGGTAACTCCCGGATTCCACCCGTGCGATCGCGGGCTGAGAGGTCCCGGCCTTCTCCGCCAGTTGTCGCTGCGTGAGGTTCCGCTGTTGTCGAAGCGCGATGATCTCCCGCGCCAATGCGAACTCCACGTCGACGGCCTCGTACTCTTTCCTGACTTCCGGATCTCGGAGCTGCTCCTGCAAGAATTCCCTGTAGGGCGTCGCCTTCATCCTCTCTCCTCCTCCGAAACGAATCTCTTGCGCAGCCGTTCCGCTCGTCCGATCTGCGCCGCACTCGTCCGATCGGTCTTCTTCACATAACCAGATGTGACTACGTAGATCTCATGACCTTGGTGGAAGTAGAAGAGGCGACAGATGTCAGAGCCGTGCCGGACCCGCAACTCCCATAGATCATGCCCGATGAGCTTGCGCGCATATGGCATCGACAACCGGGAGCCGAACTCCGCCAGCAGGTCGATGGTGCGCAAGGTTTTCGCCTTCAGCTTCACGTCGAGCCCCTCAATGAACCGGCGGGCTGGATCGAGCAGTGTAACCTCGCAAGGCACACTGACAATATACCAGATTTGATATTGTCCGCGGACCTTTCCCGACGACGCAGTCACACGCCGGCTCCGTGATACCGTTTGCCGATGGCTCGCACCTCCTCCGCTCGCCCTCCCAACATCCTGTTCATCCTGGCCGATCAGCTCCGTGCGGACTTCGTGAGCTGCTACGGCGCCGCATTCATCGACACGCCGCACATTGACGGCATCGCCGCGGCCGGCATCCGCTACGAGCGGGCGTACTCCGCCTCCCCGCTGTGCGTGCCGGCGCGGACCGCGCTGCTGACCGGCATGAACGCCGCGCGCACCGGCGTGGCCGACAACCTGCACGCGCTGCGGCCCGACTACCGCGAGGCCGGCATCCGCACCTGGCCGGAGCTGCTGGCCGGGGCCGGCTACCACACGGCGGCGATCGGCAAGATGCACTTCTACCCGTGGGACGCCGCGCACGGCTTCCACGAGCGGGTGGCGTGCGAAGACAAGCTCTGGCCGCTGATCCGTGACGACTACGCGCGCTACCTGGAAGCCCACGGCCTGGCCAAGCTGCGCTGGCCGGAGTACGGCGACTACCTGCGCACCCGCGGGACGGCGACCACGGACATCCCGTGGGAGCACTCCTGCGACCGCTTCACGGGACGCGAGGCATCCCGGTTCATCGAGCGGAATGCAGGCGAGGAGGCCCCCTGGGCGCTGATGGTCGGCTTCCCCGGCCCGCACGACCCGTACGATCCGGCGCGCGACTTTCCGGTGCGGTACCGCGATTCGGACATGCCGCTGCCGGTCCCCGCCGCCGACGGTGACCCCGGCGGGCTTCGGGAGGCGCACGAGCGCCAGCGCGCCGGCATGGGCATGCCGGATGCCCCGCTCAGTCCGGCAGAGAGCGCCGCCATGCGCTCCCACTACGCCGGGCTGGTCAAAGGGATCGACCATGAGGTGGGCGCCATGCTGGCGGCGCTGCGCGAGAGCGGCCAGCTCGACGACACCGTCGTCATCTTCACCAGCGACCACGGCGACCTGCTCGGCGACCACGGCATGCAGGGCAAGGGCAACTTCTTCGAGGGCTCGATGCGCATCCCGCTGGTGGCACAGGGTCCCGGGATCGGCAGCGGGACAGACCATGCGGGCTTGGTGGAACTCCGCGACGTCACGGCCAGCATGCTGCGCATTGCCGGCGCCGAGCCGCCGGCGCACATGGACGCCCGTCCCCTGCCCGGCCTCGGAGCCGACGGCGGCGGCCGCACGGAAATACTGGGCGTGCTCGCCGGCGCCTGGGTCGCCTTCGACGGCACCTGGAAGCTCTGCAAGTACCACGGGCACGCGCCGCTGCTGTTCAACCTGGCCGACGACCCGGACGAGTTGGTCGACCGCGCGGAAGACCCGGCCGCGGCGTGCGAGCTCCTGCGGCTCGATGCCCTGCTCACCGCCGAGGTGATGACCGGCGCCGACCTGGCCATGCACGACCGGCTGGCCTCCCCGTACTCGCTGGCGACCGACGAGGCCTTCGGCCGGCCCGGCTGGAGCTGGCGCTACCCGGCGCCGATCGCGGCCGCGACGCTGCACACCGCCGGCGGCGGTCCCGGCGAGGAGTCGCAGTATGACAATCGGTAAAGGACTGTTTCGCTACCGGATCGACGAAGAATGGGCGCACCAGGACGCCTCGGCGCGAGGGGTTCTGAGCAGCGTGGCCTGCGACCGCCGCGGGCGCGTCTACCTGTGCAGCCGCGAGCCGGATCCGAAGATCCTGGTCTACGACGCGGGCGGCGCGCGCCTGGATGAGTGGACGCATGCTGCGTTCCGCCATCCGGCCGGCATCCACGGCATCAGCGTGACGGCCGACGACACCCTCTACGTCACCGACGTCCTGGACCACGTCGTGCACCGGTTCACGCTCGACGGGACGCTGCTCGGCACCCTGGGCACGGCCGGCCGGCCGGGAGCGCCAGGGCAGCCGTTCAACAGTCCCACGCAGGCGTTCCAGGCACCGTCGGGAGACCTCTACGTGGCCGACGGCTACGGGCAGGCGCGCATCCACCGGTTCGCCGCGGACGGGACGCTCCTTGCCTCCTGGGGTGAGCCTGGCGGCGGGCCGGGCCAGTTCGACACCCCGCACTCGATCGGCGTCGACCGCCGCGGCCAGGTCTGGGTCGCCGACCGCGAGAACTGCCGGGTACAGGTGTTCGACGCCGGCGGTGGCTTCATCCGCGAGCGCCGGCTGGAGCGGGCCAACAACATCGCCCTGGACGGCCGGGACCACGTGTTCGCCGGCTCGGGCATCATGGACCTGGACGGCACCCTGCTGGCCGAGAACATCGACTACTGGGGCCACTGCGTCTGCGTCGCCCCGAACGGCGACCTCTACTGGACGCACGTGGGCGGTCCCAATCAGCTCGCGAAGTACATCCGGGTGGAGGAACGTCAGTAGCGGCGGCAGCCTCGGCTACTTGCGATCGTAGGGATCGGCGGCGTCACGCAGGCCGTCACCCATGAAGTTGAACGCCAGCACGGAGATGATCACCGGGATGGCCGGGAGCATCAGCCAAGGCAGCGAGGCGACCGTGCGCGCATTCGACGCCGCCTTGAGCAGCACTCCCCAGCTTATCGCCGGCGCCTGCAGGCCCAGTCCCAGGAAGCTCAATGAGGTCTCGCTCACGATCATGAACGGAATCGCCAGCGACGCGGCCGCGATCAGGTGGCTGGCGAAGTTGGGCACCATGTGGCGCAGGATGATGGTCAGGTCGCGGGTGCCGGCCAGCCGCGCGGCGGCGATGAAGTCCTCCTCGCGCATCGCCAGGAACCGCCCGCGGACGACCCGGGCGATCTCCGTCCACGCATACAGCGACAGAAGGATGGTGATCGCCAGGTATCTCTGCTGGACAGTGAACTCCCTGGGCAGAGCCGCGGCCAGCCCGATCCAGAGCGGAATCGTCGGGATGGAGCGCAGTATCTCGATGAGGCGCTGGATGGCCGTATCGACCTTTCCGCCGTAATACCCCGACGCACCGCCGATCAGGATGCCCAGTATCAGGCTGAGCACCACGCCGATCAGGCCGATCGACAGCGACAGGCGCGTGCCGTGCAGGATGCGCGAGACGATGTCGCGGCCCTGCTCGTCCGTGCCGAACAGGAACGGCGCCGTCCTCCGTTCGTGGCCCTCCACCACCAGGAAGTGCTTGGTGCTCCGAAACAGGCCCAGCAGCTTGTACTCGTATCCGTCGCCGATCAGCCGCACGCGCAGACGCGTGTCGGGGTCCGGCTCGTACACCTTGCGGAACGTCTTCAGGTCGCGCTTGCCGACCAGGTCGTAGACGTGCAGGCGCAACGCCCCGTCGTCGAAGAAGTGCAGGCGCTGCGGCGGCACGGTAGGAAACTGCTCGTCGGACCTCGCGGGATCGGAGCTCGACAGCGTGTCGGCGAAGATCGCCACCAGGTAGAACAGTGCGACCACGATCGCCGAAGCGATCGCGGCCTTGTGGCGGCGGAAGCGCCACCACATGAGCTTCCATTGGCCGGCCAGGTAGCGCCGCTCGTCCTCTACGGGAGAGCGGGTGGCTGCCACGGCCTCGTCGGATTCCGGGGGCATCGCGTCAACTCAACCGAATGCGCGGGTCGGTCACGGCCAGCAGCAGGTCGGAGATCAGCGTGCCGATCACGGTCAGCATGCCAAGCCAGAGAAAGATGGTGGAGGCCAGGTACAGGTCCTCGCTGAGGATCGCCTGCAGCAGCACCGGCCCCACGGTCGGCAGGCTGAGCACGGTGGAGACGATCACGTCGCCGGACAGCAGGAACGGCAGCAGGTAGCCCATCGTGGAGATGAACGGATTGAACGCCAGGCGCACCGGGTACTTGAAGATGAGCTTCCACTCGGCCACGCCCTTGGCGCGCGCCGACATGACGTATTGCTTGCCCAGCTCGTCCAGCAGGTTGTTGCGCATGACGCGGATCAGCGCCGCCGTGCCGGCGGTGCCCAGCACGATCGCGGGGGCGATCAGGTGGCGCAGCATGTTGACGAACTTGGCCCATGTCCACGGCTGGTTGAGGTATTCCGGAGAGTACAGGCCGCCGATCTCCCAGCCGAACACGAGCGCCCCCAACCACAGCAATATCAGGCCCAGGAGGAAGTTCGGCACCGCCAGCCCCAGGAACCCGATGAACGTGACCGCGTAGTCCTGCGGCGTGTTGTGGTGCACGGCGGAGTAGATGCCGATCGGTATCGCCAGGATCCAGGTAAACAGAATGGTGCCGACGGCCAGGATGAGGGTGTTGGCGAGCCGGTCGGCGATCACCTCGGCGATCGGCCGGCCGAACGCGAAGGACATCCCCCAGTCGCCGGTGACGATGCGCTGCAGCCACTTGAGGTACTGGATGGGCACCGGCCGGTCCAGCCCGAAATCGGCGCGCAACTGCGCCTCCAGGGCCGGGTCGCCCAGGATGTTCCCGGACGCGCCGGCTCCCTGCCCCGCGCCCAGCAGGGACTGCACGTAGAAGGTGGCGAAGTCACCCGGGGGGAGCTGGACGATCAGGAACGCGATCAGGGAGATGGCCAGCGACGTGATCACTGCATAGCCAAGACGGCGGGCGAGATAGGCACCCATGGGGTCAGGACGGAATCGACGAGCGGCCCGCTCCGTCGCGGGAGCGGGCCGCTCGCATCAATCCACGTGAATCGACGCTAGAAGCCTGCGTCGTTCAGGCCGCCCTCGAAGAAGAACTGAACGGTCCGCCCGCTGCCCGGGTTCTGCAGAGCCGACACGTTCGGCGCGCGCTCCGGCACGTTGCGGAAGTTGTTCTTGACGACGATGACGCCGTTGGAGGCAGCCGAGTCGCCGATCAGGCCGATGTAGTACAGGTTGTTGACGGCGATCTCCTGCGTCTCCAGGTAGTTCTCCGTACGGTCGGCGTAGCGCAGCAACTGCGATTCGTCGCTGAGCTCGACCAGCCGCCAGAATTCGGTGTCGGATTCCGGCGGCTCGGCCACGACCGCGCCGAGCGTGTAGGAGCCCGCGCGCTGCGCGTACCAGTTCGAGTACGCCGGGAAGGCGCTACGGCCGGAGATCAGGCTGGTCGGCTCGCGCGCGTTGACGTCGCCGTCCAGGTAGAGCTGCTGCAGGTTGCCGCCGCGCTCGTCGGTGGCCGCCTGGCCCTGCACGAGGCGCAGGTTGACGTTGACGCCGACCGCCGCCCAGTCCTCCTTGAGCAGCTCGCCGATGCCCGCGGTGGTGAACCAGCCCAGGCTGAGGGAGAAGTCCAGGGTCAGAGTCCTGCCGCTGCCGTCGCTGCGCAGGCGGAAGCCGTCCGAGTCCCGTGCCGACAGGCCGATCTCGTCCAGGATCTGGTTGGCCTTGGCCGGGTCGTGATCGGCGTAGCGGTACGCGATCTCGTCGCCCGGATAGTGGGCGTGCCAGTGCGGGAATACCGCCTGCCGGCCGGTGGCCGTGCCGAAGTAGATCAGCTCGTTGATCTTGTCGCGGTTGATGGCGTGCGACATGGCGATCTTGAAGTCACGGTTGGTGATCCACTTGCGGATCTCCGGATCCGCCTCCTCGGTGACCTCGCCCAGGCCGTAGGTGTAGTTGAAGGCGACCGCCACGGTGGCGTCGCCCGGCCACAGCATCAGCCGGTAGTTCTCCTTCTCCGCGTTCTCGATGAATGAGGGCACGTTGTTGAAGGCGATGCCGCGGTGGTTGAAATCGTACTCGCCGTTGAGGGCGCGCAGGTTGTGGACCTCGGAGTCCGCGTACAGCCGCATCTGGATGTAGTCGATGTACGGGAGCTGGTTTCCGGCCGGATCGACCCCGTAGTAGTAGGGATTGCGCTCGAACGCCCACAAGTCGGTGTTGTTGGGGCTGGTGACGACCCACGGGGCGACCGTCGGCGCCTCGACGGTCTTGTGCACGTCGATCTTGTTCCGGAAGAAGGTCTCCCAGTTCTCGAAGCCCTCTTCGGACACCATCTCGTTGATGTCGGCCTCGTCGCCGAAGTCCTTGTGGAACTGCTCCAGGAAGTGGGCGGGTGCGAACGAGGGCGAGCCGACGCGGCCGTTGAGCGTCCAGCCGGCGACGCGGTAGGTGGCCACGTCGTCGATGAAGCCGGCCTGCGGGGTCTCGAAGTACCACTGGATGGTGCTGTCGTCGATCTTGCGCACCCCCGGGTTGAAGGACGAGAAGCCCAGCCGGCACTGCTTCTCCGGGTTCAGCGACTCGTGACAGACGATGTGCTCGTTGGCCCACAGGAAGTCGTCGGCCGTGAACGGCTCGCCGTCCGACCACTTCATCTCGCGCCGGAGATGGAACGTGTAGGTGACGCCGTCGTCCTCCAGCGTCCAGTCCCTGACGTTGTTGGGCACGATGTTGGTGCCGTCGATGTCGTACAGCAGCAGGTGGTCCATCATGATGCGGTCGGCGTTCTGGCCGTCGCCGGGGCCGGCGAAGCCGCGCCGCCAGGTGCCGCCGTACTCGCCGATCCGCTCGACCACCGGGACGACCAGGACGTCCGAGGCGATCGGCAGCCGCTCCTCGACCGGGGGCAGCTCGCCCGCGGCCACACGTTCGGCCAGCATCGGCGCCTCGTTGAACGAGGTCGGCATCGGACCGTCGTAGGCGAAGGTCGTCAGTTCGGCGGATGCCGACATCGACAGGGCCAGACCCAGGGCCAATGCCAACACCCCTACTTTCGTATGCGTGCGCATGATTCCTCCATGTCGCTCCAGCGCGGTCACGCCGAGCGTGCCGCATGATCCCTTCCCGCAGGCGACCTGTCAATGGACACCATGACCGCGCTCCTGGTGCCACCGCCGCGGGCGGCAATCGATCCCGCCCGGCAAGTTCCCGTGCAGACGATCCTGCGGCGCAGGTGGTGACCGCGTGGGGCACGCCACGAGGGCCATGCTCAGCTTGAGCGACGGGAAGATTCGATCAGGGCGGATCCGCCCGAACGGTCGGCATCGGCGGCTCAGGGTGGTCGCCGGTGGCGGGGAAGGAGGAGGGCCGTCGGTCGGTCTCGGTGGGGGCTCGCCGCAGACGCCGGATTCGAGGCACGTGGGAGCAGCCGATCCCATGCTATGCTGAGACAGGGAGACTTCAGTTTCGTGACACAGGATGCCGACCACCCGGAAAGTGGTCGTCTGGAACAGGCGTGCGAGGACACCCAGCAGGCCGCGGATGCGGTCCTGGCGGCGGCCAAGGATCTCATCAAGGTAGCCCGGCAACTGCACAAGTCGGCCTCGGAGGGCACGATCGCCGGCATCAAGCGTGCTCAGGGCCGACTCGACGAGGCCGAGGGTTCGCTGCGACATGCCATCACCGGCGCCAAGTCGTGGCCCTTCCGGGACGATGAGGAGGAACGGCACCTGAACGACGGCTACGCCGCTGAAATCCGTCTAGCGGCAGACCGGCGCGGCATGAGCATCCGGGAGCAGGACGGGCGTCTGATCTCGTATCCCCACGTGGTCCGGGTGCTGCCGGCCAAGCGTGCCGTGAGAATAGACAGAAAGCAGGTTACCGCTATCCGCCCGTCCCACCTTGTCGATCTCCTGCACAAGGGCCAGCAGAAGGATAGCGGCCATCGTTCGCCGGCATTTCTGGAGGCGCTCTATCGAGTCTACTCCGAGATCGTAGGGAAGGAGCCACCCGATCAGTTGATAAAGGGGGACCGACCGGTCGTCCGACTTGCCCTGATATATCGTCTGTTCACCTCACTTCCGGGTGCGCAACGAGACTATACGACCACGGACTTCGCCCGGGATCTGTACCTGCTGGATGCCGGCGGTCCCCGGCATACCAGGAACGGCGCCGTCGTCTCGTTCCCATCATCCACGGGGGCGCGGGCGAGTCGCGACACGTTCCCGTTCGTAGGACGTGACGGTCAGGAAGTCAGGTATTACGGCATCAAGTTCACCGAGGCCGGCTGATGGACAACGCGATCCCTCTCCACGAGTGGCGGCATCATCTCTCTGGCGAGTACCTGTCCAGCTTCATCCGGGACGGTGGCGCCGCGGTAAAGTTCGCCGTAACATCCGCGGCGGACAGGCCGGCGCTGCGGTCCGCGATGCAGACGGAATGCCGCGAACTGGACTTTCTGTTCATCGAGCTCAACGCCGCCCACGCGCGTGCCCATATGCCGCAGGCCATTTTCTTCGAGCTCGCCAGGCAGCTCGATTGGCGGCGTTTGGCGCGCAAGCGGATCCTGCGGCTGGCCGAGGCTGCGGACTACGACGTCGACGGCATCGGTGCAGACGGAACGGTCGATGTGTTTCAGGCCATCGCCGACCTCCAGGGCATCGACGCGAAGTTCGTGCTTCGCGAAATGCGTAAGCCGATGGAGGACAGCATCGCGACCAACCGGGACTTGGCGCGCGACTTCCGCGTAGCGATGACTCACCTCTGCCTGCATGAACACACACGCGAAGGGGAGTACGGCGCCGGACCGTTGCTGGATTGGTTGACCGGCGACGACACTCGGGTCAGCAACGTCCGCCCGTTCGATGTCTTCACGCGGATCGACCGAACCTCAGCCCGCCACTTCATCGAGTCCAGCCTCCGTTGGGTGCGGGACGCCGGCCATGCCGGAACGGTGATCCTGCTCGACAACACTCGCGTATTAGTTTCCCGCAATCCCAAGGACGGACACCGCTACTACACCAAGACGATGGTCATGGACCACTACGAGCTGCTGCGCGAGTTCATAGACGGCGTCGACCGTCTCGCCGGGACGTTACTGCTGATCGTGACCGATGAGGAGTTCCTGGATCTCGACAGCAAGCGCGGCTTCGGTATCTATCCCGCGTTGCAGACCCGCGTGATGGACGACGTCCGCGACCGGAATCTGGTCAATCCCGTCGCCACGCTCGTGCGCGTCGCGCATGGAGGCCCCTGACATGAACCAAGCTGACAACCAGCGCTTGGACTATCGGCGGGCTATCGAAGCGCTCCGTAACGGCGTACCCAACGGCAGCGCGGTGAGCATGCTCGGCTGCACGCAAGCGCGAGCGGAGAGCCGCTTCGATGAGCTGTTGAACGAGGCGGGAGAGCGTGGCAATCCACCTCCCAGTGGCTTGGGGATGCTGGTCTCGGGCGATTTCGGAGCCGGCAAATCGCATCTGCTGACCTATCTAGAGCAGAGAGCGCTGGCACAGGGATTCGCGTGCAGCAAGGTGGTGATCAGCAAGGAGACGCCGCTCTACGATCTGAGCAAGGTGTTCCGCTCGGCCATGGACAGCTCCCGGATTCCAGGCCGCAGCGGTCGCTTGGTCGAGGAGATAGGATTGACGTTCTCATCGGAAGATCAGGAGTACGCCGACTTCTTCCGCCGGGCGGATCAGGATGCCTCCCGTGGCCACATCAGTGCCGTATTCCCGGCGAGTCTTCTGGTATACACGAGATCTCATGACAGCGAACTGCGCGGCAAGATCGAACGGTTCTGGGCGGGAGAACGGATCAAGATCAGCGAACTGAAGGACGGTCTGCGCCAGCTCGGGGCGCAGCGGACGTATCAGGTCCGCGCGCCCAAAGCCGCCGAACTTCCGTCCCAGCGGCTGCGTTTCGCCGCCGAGCTGATCAAGGGCGCCGGCTACCGGGGTTGGGTGGTGCTGCTGGACGAGATCGAGTTGGTCGGCTCCTACTCGCCACTTCAACGCGGCAGGTCGTACGCCGAGCTGGCGCGCTGGCTGGGGAAGTTGGAGAGCGAGACCTATCCGGGATTGGTGACGGTCGCCACGGTGACCGAGGATTTCCACTCGGCGGTGATCAGCGAGGACGGGCGGAAGAAAGACCGCTCCCACGTGGTGCAGAAGCTGCAGGAGCGCGAGCGCTATCAGGCCATTGCGCCACACGCCGCAAGCGGTATGAATCTGCTGGAACGGGAACGCGTGCCTCTGCAGGAGCCGGGCCGCGAGGATGTGGAGGTCGCGCTGCAGAAACTGCGGGATATGTACAGCCAAGCCTACGCATGGGAGGCCCCGCCCGCGATGCACGACATGTTGGACGGCGTCGCGGACCGGGCCCGTATGCGCTACAAGGTCCGCGCGGCCATCAGCCAGTGGGACATCCTGCGGCTGTACCCGAGCGCCCGGCCAGACACGGTGAGCGCCGAGTTCCATCACGAATACCAGGAAGACCCTGACCTGGAGCAGGAATTCAAAGACGACGGCGACGCTCCCGGCGCGGAGTAACGCGAGCCCGGGCGGGCCGCATTTCCCCGTGGAGAGTGCAAGCGCCGCGGTCGCGGCCAACGTATGTCGCATCGCGCGATGGGCGACTGGCGCCGCCCTGCTGATCGCGGCGGCGGGCGGCTGGGCGGTTGACGAGCCACCCTCTCCCGCGCCGCCGGAACGGGCTTCCGCCCGCATCCACGCCGGCAACGCCCTGATCGCCGTGGTGGCCGGCGAGCTGGCCACGCCGGGAAGCGTGTTGGTCGATTATTGGCCCGCCGCCGACAGCGACGCGGTACTGCGGTCGGCGCCCGTGGCCAGCGATGGCACCGCCTTCACCGCCCACCTCGTCCGCCTGCGCGCTACCACCGAGTACCGCTACGCGGTGCGCTCGGTCGGGACCGACGGCCGCCTGTCGGAGCCGACGCCGGCCGCCGGCTTCACCACCGGCGAGCTGCCGGACGGCCTTCGCGATGCCGTCTTCGACGTGTGGCGCGGCGCGCCCACCCTGCCGGTGACGTTCCTGGAGTTCCGGCAGAGCGAGTTCTTCGGCCTGGCGGCGTTCGACGGCCAGGGCCACGTGGTCTGGTACTTCCAGGCGCCGGAGGGCGAGCAGCCCTACGTGATGGCCCGCCGCCCGAACGGCAACATCGTCTACCTGGCCGGCTTCAAGGGCGGCACCACCGCCGCCGGCCTGGTCGAGATCGACCCCACCGGCCGCGAGCTGCACCGCCTGGCCGACGAGTGCGCGCCGTTCGGGCCCATGCACCACGAGGTGCAGGTGCTGCCGGACGGGCGCGTGCTGTACCTGTCGCGCGACGTGCTCTGGGACGGCTACGGCGACCCGGCCGTGCCGCAGGAAGGCGACACGCTGGGCATCTGGGACGCGGAGGCGGGCACCGCCACGATCGTCTGGAACATCTTCGACCACCTCTCCCCAGCCGAGCGGGTGGCGCCCGCCTCCAACCGGACGCTGCCCGGGCATCCCATGTGGGGAGGGTGCGAACGCGACCCGCGCGTGCAGGACTGGAGCCACGGCAACTCCGCCGTGATGGCCGATGACGGCAGCGTGCTGGTGTCGCTCGGCCACCTGAACCAGGTGATCGCGATTGCCCCCGACCTCGCCTCCGTGCGCTGGCGCCTGGGCGGCCCGGGCAGCGACTTCACGCTCGAGGACCCGCGCGACCGCTTCTACGCGCAGCACACGGCGGTGCCGCTCGCCTCCGGCAACGTGCTGCTGTTCGACAACGGCACCGGCCGGCCCTACGACGAGGGCGGCCAGTTCTCGCGCGCGGTGGAGCTGGAGCTCGACCTGGAGCGCATGACCGCCCGCCGGGTGTGGGAATACTGGCACCGGCCGCCGCTGTACGCCGCGTGCTGCTCCAGCGTGCAGCGCCTGCCGGGCGGCAACACCCTGATCCTGTACGGATCGAGCCGCGCGGAGCGCTGCTGCCGGGTGTTCATCATCGCCGAGGTCACTCCCGACGGCCGCACCGTCTGGGAGGTCGGCCACCGCTCTCCCGGCAAGCCCAACCAGTACCGCGTCTACGCCGCCGAATCGATCATGGGCGAGTCCGCCCTGCCGTGACGGGGCCGAGTGTCCCGGTCGCCGAACGAGTGGCTGTCACCGAAGACACACTGACCGTGGATCTGAGCGATGGACGCACGATCTCCGTGCCGCTGTCCTGGTATCCACGGCTGGTACATGCCGCGCCGCAGGAGAGACGAAACTGGCGTCTCATCGGCGGCGGAGCAGGAATCCACTGGCCCGATCTGGACGAGGACGTGAGCGTGGAGGGGCTGCTTGCCGCGCGTGCGTCCGGAGAGAGTCAGCGCTCTTTCGAGCGCTGGCTCGAAGTGAAGAGAACCGGGGGGCGGTGCGAACGACGCGCCGTGACGGACCATCACGACGGATCAGCGACGGAATAGCCGAGGCTTTCGAACCCCTTGATGCGCTTGGCGCTCATGCGGGCCAGCATCGGCATGTCACCGTCGACGTAGTCGTAGACGACCACCTCGCGCTTGGCGGGGTGGATGCGGTGCAGCCGGCCGGCGTACTGAGCGAGCGTCCCCCGCCAGGAGATCGGCATGGTCAGGAAGAGCGTGTCGAGCCGGGCGTCGTCGAAACCTTCGCCAATATAGCGGCCGGTGGCAATCAGCACCCGCTCCTCTGCATCGCCTATCGTCTCCAGCCGGTCCGTCAACTCCCGTCTGGCCTTCTGGCCCATGCCGCCGTGCAGCACCAGCACGTTGCGCGCATGTCGCGACAGCCTCTCCGCCAGCAGCAATGCGTGTGCTTTGCGCTCCGTCAGGACGATGGGCGATCGTTCCTCGGCCACGGCGCTCAGCACGTCGTCAAGAATCATCCGGTTGCGCTCTTCGTCCTCGGCCAGCGCCCCGTAGATGCTCTGGATGGGCGGTCGCTCGGGGTCCATCTCCGCCGGGAGAAGCGGGTAGCGCGGAGCCGCACCCGATGGCTGAACGGGCGTTTGGCAGCCTGGCGACGGGCATCGACGCGGTACCGGACGGGTCCGCACTGCATGAAGATGATGGGATGGTGCCCGTCCTTGCGGGTCACCGTGGCCGACAGGCCGAGCACGTAGCGCGCCTTGCAGCGACGTGTTACCGCCTCGAAGCTGACCGCCGACAGGTGATGGCACTCATCGACCACGAGTTGCCCGTAGTCGGCGACGATGTCGTCGACCTCATCCCGGCGCTTCCCCCTGCCGACGAGGCTCTGAATGACGGCGACGTCGACGACGCCCGTCGGTGCGCGCTTGCCGCCGCCGATCCGGCCGATCCGGTCGGGAGGGAGATCCAGAAAGCTGCCCAGCCGGGCAACCCACTGATCGAGGAGCTGCCGGCGATGCACCAGCACCAGGGTGTTGGTAGCGCGCGCAGCGATCATGGAGGCGGCCACCACGGTCTTGCCGAACGCCGTGGTCGCCGCCAGCACCCCGGTATCGTGCCGGAGCAGGGCCTCGGCGGACGCCTGCTGCTCGGGTGTGAGCTCGCCTGCGAAGGTCGTCTCGACCGGACGCCCGGCGTTGCGTTCATCCCGCCGGCGGACGCGGATGCCGAGCGCGGTGAACAACTCTTCCGCCGCGCCTGCGCATCCGCGAGGCAGGGCCACGTGGTGCGACAGCAGCTCGGCGCAGCCGATGACACGCGGGACACCGAACGTAGGCAGACGCATCGCCTGATTGCTGTAGAACTCGGGATTCTGAAACGCCGCCACACGGGCAAGCCGGTTCACCAGGGAGGCCGGGAGCCCCTGTCGGTCGACGTACACCTGATCGCCCAGCACGATGTCGACGGTCTCCGGCAACGGGCCGGTGACGGGCATGTCCGATCGTATTCGGGACGGCGGCGCCAACCAGGGGGCCTCGTCCTCGTCCATCGCCGGCAGCCGGACGCCGAGTATGCGCCCGCGACGACCCGCTTCCTCGGTTCTGTCGCTGACCTCGGCGGGTGTCATGCGCCCGACCGAGGACAGGTACTCCCACTGGTCGGCATGCGGCTGCAGGTCGTCGTCCAGGAACACGCTGTTGCCCGACTGGCGCGGACCGTGCTGCAGCGGCAGCGCGATGAGGTTGCCGAACCCGCCGGCCGGCATGGTGTCCTGGTTGGGAAACAGGCGGTCGTAGGACTCGAACCCGACGTCCGGGTTCCGCTCCATCGACTCGGTGAGGAGCCAAGCACCGAGGCGTCGCGCCGCGGAGGCGGGAACCTGATCGGTGAAGAAGATCCACACATGACCGCCCCGGCCGGACCGCGATCGCTCCAGCGCAGCCGGAACCCGGTTGGCGTAACAGGTGGCAAGAAAGACGGCCGCGTCCCGGTGCCACGTACGCTTGTCGAAGTCGATGGCCAGGAACCGGCAGGTCTCATCGGCCAGCAGGGGATAGACGCCCATGGTGAAGTCCTTGCCGTCCGTGTCCCTGCCGCGGAGATGGCGGCCGACGACCTCATCGGTCACCGGTATGAAGGCGCGGTGCAGGCACTCCCGGCACTTGATCCGCGGCTTGTTGCAGATGCGCGGCGCCCACTCGTTGGCACAGGCGGGGGCGTAACCCGACCGGCCGCTCCGGGCGTTGGTCCATCGCCTCGGGAATACGTCCTCGCGGCCGCGGAAGAGCGATCGAAACAGCGCGATCTTCTCGGCCGGCGGCGACGAGGCGGTTACCTGCGCCGCGCCAAGCGATGGGCTGCCATCGTGGTCCGCGTGGTGCGCGCCGATCTCGGCGAGCCGCTGGCGCAGAGCCGCCTGCTCGGCGGCCAGCGTCGCCAGCCTCTTCCTGATCGCTGTCGCTTCTTCCCGATCCGCCGGTGCAGACGACAGCTTCATCGGCTTGTCAGCGCTGCCCCTTGCGCGCGTCGATCCACTCCTGCAGCTTCCTGCTGGGCCTGGTGTTTCCGGTCACCGGCTCGATGTCACCACTCGCCGTCCTCATCCAACTCGCCCTCGACTGCGACTGCGACTGCGGCCATCCTCCCGGCCTGCTCGGCGGCGGCGGCGATTTCTGCGTCGTCGGAATCGCTCAATGCAAGCAGCAGCGGTTGAGCTTCGTGCGGATCGATGATGGCTCCCGCTTCGATGGCGGCGAGCAGGAGCTCCCTGTCGGTGTCCGGCGCTGAGAGCAGGGAGGAAACGTGCGGCCATGCCGCTTCCAGGTCCCACGCGCCGACGGCGGAAACCGCTGCGCACCGAACCTCGGCGTCGGGATCCGTCCAGCGCGGCGAGGATCTCGGCGTCGAAACCATCCACGTAGCCCATTGCGCAGACGGCGGTCAGCCGCCACTCCCGGTCCTCACGGGCGTAGGCGGCACGGATCGCGTCCCCGTGCCAGTCGGCCGGAGCTCGTGCCGAGGCTTCCAGAATGTGGCGTCGCACGTTCGGGGGCACGTCATCTTCCAGGTACCGAACGCGCAGAGTGTCCTGAATCCTGCGGAAGGTGTGCCCGGATATCGGCGGGGGACCCAATGCGTCTTCGTCGAGGCGCAGGTAGTAATCGTCGCTGTCCAGATCCATCTGATCCAGGACCGGACCGAGAGACAGCGCGGCGCGGCAGCGCAGCGGCTCGGATGCGGCGGAGTCGCCGACGAGGGACATCAGGATGCCGGCGAGATCGTCGTCGATGATCACGACCTCGCCGGCCAGTTCGGCGGCCAGGAGGCGGTCCGATTCACGCGCCTGCGGGTCGTCGAGAACCGCCAGCAGCGTGCTCCCGCCGTTCGGGGGCCACTCCCAGGGTGGGATGTGTGCAAGGAGCGTCAAGTCCATTCCTTCAATCCCCCGCTACTCTCGACAGAGCCTCGTACGCGGTCAAGCCGCCAGGTAGACCAGCGACCGACCGATTCCCTGACGACGCGGCGCGTTATGCGCCGTTAGATTCCATTTTGCGCGTCATAATGGAATCGTAGTGGACATATCGCACGCCCTCAGTCACGATCAGTCACTGTCGTGTTCGCCCGCCTCTACCGTCCACCTGCGGCAAGCTACTTCCTGTTCGGTCCGAGGGGGACGGGCAAGTCGACGTGGCTCCAGGCCCGGTATGCCGGCGCGCTCTGGATCGACCTGAACGATCCAGAGAACACGCGCTTCTATGCCGCTGCCCCCGAACGGCTGCGAGCGACGATCGCCGCGAACCCGCGCAGGCGGCCGATCGTCATAGACGAGGTGCAGCGGGTGCCGGAGTTGCTGCCCGTCGTCCATCAGCTCATCGAACTCGACAAGAGTCTGGTCTTCGTGCTCACCGGCTCAAGCGCCCGCAAGCTCAGGCGGACCGGAGTCGATCTCCTGGCGGGCCGGGCGCTGCTCACCACCATGCATCCGTTCCTGGCGGCAGAGCTGGGCGACAGCTTCGATCTCGACCAGGCGCTGACGTTGGGGACGCTCCCGCTGATCGTGGACGCGGACGATCCCAACGACACGCTGCGGACCTATGCGGCGCTGTACGTGCGCGAGGAGGTGCAGGCCGAGGGGCTGGTCCGCAACGTGGGCGGCTTCTCTCGCTTTCTGGATGCGGTGAGCTTCAGCCATGCCGCCGTGTTGAACGCCTCGAACGTGGCGCGTGAGTGCCAGGTCGAACGCAAGGTGGTCACCGGCTACCTCGGCGTGCTGCAGGATCTGCTGCTGGCGTTCACGTTGCCGGTATTCACCCGCCGCGCGCGGCGGAGGATGAGTGCTCATCCCAAGTTCTACCTCGTGGACGCCGGTCTGTTCCGTTCGCTCCGGCCCATCGGGCCGTTCGACCCACCCGAGGAGTTGGCGGGAGCTGCCCTGGAGGGCTTGGTGGCGGAGCACCTGCGTACGTGGATCGCCTACGCCAACACCCGCGACACACTCAGCTACTGGCGTACGCGCAGCGGCAGCGAGGTGGACTTCGTCCTCTACGGTGAAAGTGGTCTGTACGCGCTGGAGGTCAAGAACAGATCGACGCTCCATCCGGGAGACCTGAACGGCCTTCGCGCGTTCGCCCAGGACTACCCGGAAGCGACACCGATCCTGCTGTATCGGGGACGCCGCGTTCTGGAACGCGACATCCTGTGCCTGCCGTGCGACTCGTTCCTGCGCTCCCTCAACCCGCAGTCGCCGTTCGAGGCCGTCGTCGACTCTGCCTGATGGCAGAGTACTCATCGACCGCGAACCGGCGCTGGTTGGCCAGGATGCTCATGCGGCTTATCGGTCGCCGCGCCGGCGCAGCCACTCGACGGTGGCCATGAACAGCAGGGCGAAGGCCAGCAGGACAGTGGCGACGGCCAGGATCGCGGGGCTGATCTCCTCGCGGATGCCCGACCACATCTGGCGCGGGATGGTGCGCTGCTCCAGGCCGCCGATGAAGAGCACGGTGACCACCTCGTCGAACGAGGTGGCGAAGGCGAACAGCGCGCCGGACACGACGCCGGGCGCGATCAGCGGGAGCTGGATGCGGCGAAAGCCGGTCAGCGGGCCGGCGCCCAGGCTGGCGGAGGCGCGCAGCAGGTTGCGGTCGAAGCCGGAGAGGGTCGCGGTGACGGTGATGACCACGAAGGGTGCGCCCAACGTGGTATGCCCAAGGATCAGTCCCAGGTGGGTCTGCGCCAGCCCGATCGCCGAGTAGAAGAAGAACATGCCGACCGCGGAGATGATCAGCGGCGTCACGATCGGCGACAGCAGCATCCCCATGATCGCCGTGCGGCCCGGCATCGCCGGGCTCGACAGGCCGAGCGCGGCCACGGTGCCCAGCACGGTCGCCAGCGCCGTGGCCGCGGCACCGATGACCAGGCTGTTGACCAGCGCGCGCAGCCACTCCTCGTCGCCCGCCACGCTCCGGTACCAGCGCAGCGAATAGGCGTCGGGGTCGAGCCTGAGCATTCCCTCGGTGAAGGTGAAGTAGGGCTCCACGTTGAAGCTGAGCGGCACGAACACCAGCAGCGGCGCGATCAGGAACAGCAGCACCGCCGTGCAGAACGCCAGGTACACGGCCCGGCCGGCGCGTTCCGGAAGGGTGCGAGCCGGCACGGTGTGGTTTGCCACGGTCAGCCCAGCCGCAGGCGGTTGATGCCCACCACCCGGTCGTAGATCACGAAGAAGATCAGCACGCAGGTCAGCAGGATGCCGCCCAGCGCCGCCGCCAGTCCCCAGTTCAGCGATTCCTGCATGTGGTACGCGATCTGGTTGGAGATGAGCTGGCCGGTGCGGCCCCCGACCAGGGCCGGCGTGATGTAGTAGCCGAGCGCGACGATGAACACCAGCAGCGTGCCGGCGCCCACGCCGGGCAGGGACTGCGGCCAGTAGACGCGGACGAACGCCTGCACCGGCCCCGCGCCCAGGGACGCGGCGGCACGCAGGTACTCGGGCCGGATGGTGCGCATGACCGAGTAGAGCGGCAGCACCATGAACGGCAGCAGCACGTGGGTCATCGCGATCAGGGTGCCGGCCATGTTGTAGATCATGGCCAGCCGCTGATCGTCGCCGATCACGCCGATCGCTACCAGCAGGTCGTTGATCACCCCCTGCGACTGCAGCAGCACGATCCAGGACGTGGTCCGCACCAGCAACGAGGTCCAGAACGGCAGCAGCACCCCGACCAGCATCAGCGCGGCGCGGCGCGGCGGCGCGTGCGCGATTCCGTAGGCAAGCGGGTAGCCGAGGACCAGGCACAGCGCCGTGACCGCCAGGCTGACCAGGAACGTCCTGCCGAAGAGCTGCAGGTAGATGCGCTGCTCCTCCGGCCGGCGGACGACGCGGCCGTCCGGGCCGCGGTCCCGGTCGACGGCGTTCAGGTAGTGGCGGGCCGTCCAGCGCTCGCCGGCGCGCTGCAGCGCCCGCCACGTGCGCGCCTCTCCCCACGCCGGGTCGGCCTCCACCATGGCGGTGCGCCAGTCGTCGGTCTCCACGCCCTGAAGCCGGCGCATGCTGCGGGTGAAAACGCTGCGCAGACCGGCCTCCACGCGGTTGACGCGAGTGGCGACCTGGCCGAGCGTCCGCTCCTCGCGCGCGGCCAGCAGCTCGCGGGCCGCCGCCGCAAACACCGCATCGGGGAGCGCGGCGCGGCCGTCCCAGCCGCGCAGCAGCGCCACGGTGTCCGGCAGCGCGTCGGCGACCACCGGGTCGTGGACGCTGCGCACCAGCATCGTCCCCAGCGGCGCCAGGAACGCCGCGCCGACGAACCCCGCAAGCGGCAGCACCAGGAGCGCGGCGCGGAGACGCGCGCCGCCCCGTCCGGGCATGCGCTGCCGGGGCCGGCTCAGCGTGCCAGCCACGCTCCGAAGCGGTCGTTTATCTCGTCGCCGTAGTCCGCCCACCACAACCAGTCGTTCAACACCGAGCGCTCCAGGCGCGCAGGCGTTACCGGCATGTGCGGCTCCATCTCCACGCCGGTCTCGACGTGGGTGCCGACCAGCGGCAGCGCCGAGTGCCGGGTCGGGCTGTAGGAGATAAAGCCGCTCATCGCAGCCATCGACTCCGGCCTTGCCGTGAACGCCAGGAACTCCAGCGCCGCATCCAGGTTGGGCGCCCCGGCCACGATGGCAAGCTGCGAGTGGTCCAGCACCTGGCCGTCCCAGACGATCCCGAACGGCTGATTCTCGGCCACCTGGGCGTTGAAGATGCGGCCGTTGTAGGCGGTGCTCATCACCACCTCGCCGTCGGCCAGCATCTGCGGCGGCTGCGCGCCGGCCTCCCACCACACCACGTGCTCCTTGATCTCATCCAGCTTCCGGAACGCCCGGTCCACGCCCTCGGGCGTGCTCAGCGTCTCGTACACCTGGTCGGCGGGCACGCCGTCGGCCACCAGTGCGAACTCCATGGTGCCGTACGGCGAGCGCCGCATGCCTCGGCGTCCGGGGAACTTCTCAAGGTCGAAGAAGTCGGCCATGGTGGACGGCTTCTCGCCCGTGAGCAGGTCCGTGCGGTAGGCGTAGATCGTCGAGTACACGATCAGTCCGACGCCGCACTCTGAGATCATGCCGGGAAGGAAGTCCTGCATCGCAGCATCCGCATCCTGCCCCGGGAACAGGTCTTCGGGCGCCAGGACCTCCAGCAGCCCCTCGTCGCAGCCACGCACCGCGTCCGCGGCTTCCAGGTCCACCACGTCCCAATGCACGTTGCCGGTCTCCACCTGGGCGCGGATCTCGGCGAGGCCGCCGTTGAAGTCCTCCATGCGCATGGTGTAGCCGGTGTCGGCGCCGAACGGATCCAGCAGCGCCTTCTGCGTCGCCCGGCCGTACGCTCCGCCCCACGACACCATGGTCATCTCCTCGGCGGTGGCCGGCAGGATCCCCGCCAGCGCGGCCAGCGTCACCGTCACCGCAATCCTGGTCATCCTCATGTTCCCTCTTCCTCCTCGTCGTCGACGTCCAATGCCCGGCAGTCGGCTGCCGCCCATCCGATGGTGATCGTATCGCCCTCCAACATCGCGCCATGTCCGACGATGTTGGGGATCTTGAGCGCGAAGTCGGTGCGCCCGCCGGCCCGCACGTGCACGATCAGGTGGTCGCCCAGGAAGGTGATCGCCTCGACCTGCGCCTCGACCTGATTGCTGTACTCGTGCGACCCGGTCGCCAGGGCGACCCGTTCGGGGCGGATCGCCACGGTCACCGGGTCACCGGCCCCGCACGCCGCCACGCGGTAGGCGGTGATCGTCTGACCGCCCACTGCGACCCGGCAGTAGTCGCCGTCGACGGCGGCCACCTCCCCGCGCAACATGTTGTTGCCGCCGATGAAACGGGCCACGAACGGCCGCTCCGGCTCCTCGTAGAGGATCTCCGGCGTCGCCACCTGCTCGATGCAGCCGCGGTTGAACACGGCGATGCGGTCCGACATCACCATCGCTTCCTGCTGGTCGTGCGTGACGTAGACGACCGTGACCCCCAGCGAACGGTGGATGCGCCGGATCTCGTACTGCATCTCCTCGCGCAGGCTGCGGTCCAGGGCGCCGAGCGGCTCGTCCATCAGAACCAGGCTAGGCTCGAACACGAGCGCGCGGCCGATGGCGACGCGCTGCTGCTGGCCCCCGGAGAGCTGGTCGGGCCGCCGGTCCTCGAACCCCTCCAGCCGCACCAGCCGCAGCGCCCGCTGCACGCGCTCGCGGCGCTGGGCCGAATCGAGCCGGCGCACCTCCAGCGGGAAGGAGAGGTTCTCTCCCACCGTCAGGTGCGGGAACAGCGCGTAGTTCTGGAAGACCACGCCGATGTTGCGCTGCCGGGGCGGCAGGTCGTGCACGGAGCGGCCGGCGATGCGGATGATGCCGGCCGACGGGGTCTCGAATCCGGCCAGCATCATCAGGCACGTGGTCTTGCCCGAGCCCGACGGGCCGAGCAGGGTCAGGAACTCCCCTTCGCGAACGCTGAGGTTCAGGTCCCTGACGACCAGGGTGCGCCCGTCATAGCTCTTGTCGATCGACGCGAACTCGACGTACGGCCGAACGCCGTCCGGGGCCCCGTCCGGTGCGGTAGCGGACTCACCCGGTTGCGCCGATACGCCTCCGGACGTGGCCGTCGCCATGGACGGCTTATCCTACCATGAGCTGGCTACCATGGCAGCGCCGAGGTTCGGCCCAGCCCGGTGAGCGCCTCTTCGATCGCTCCCTTGACGACGCCGAGCACCTGCACGGACTCGGTGTGGTCGCCGAGCATGAACTTGCCGGCCGCCCTGACCTTGGCCTCCGCCCGTGCGTACTGCTCGGCCACGCGCGGATCCGCGTGCCCGCCGGGAATGCCCAGCGACTGTGCCATGTCCTCGGGCCCGCCGGCGAAGAAGTCGATGCCGTCCACCTGCAGGATCTCGTCCAGGTTCTCCACCGAGGTGACGCTCTCGAGCTGCGGCACCAGCAGCGTGTTGCGGTTGGCGGCCTCGAACAGCGAGATGCGCTCCGGGCCGTCCTGGCGCAGCACCATCGGATAGCTGGTGGAGCTGCGCAGTCCGAGCGGCGCGAAGAACGTGTACTTGACCAGCGCCTCCGCCTCCGCGCGGGTCTGCAGGTTGGGGACCACGATGAGCTGCACGCCGCGGTCCAGATAGGACAGGATCGTCGACTCCGCGCCGTCGGGGATGCGCATGCCGGTGGTCATCCCGAACCCCTCGGCGATGCGGCAGATGGTGCCCACCTGCTGCGGGCTCACCGGCGCGTGCTGTCCGTCCAGGTTGACGAAGTCCACGCCCATGCGGCCGGCCAACTCCACCACCTCCTCCGAGGGCTCGTTCATCGACACGCCCAGCGCCTTTTCGCCGCGCGCCTTACGCCATAGGATCCGGTTCTCGATCATGAGTACGCCTCCCTCCGTGCGCTTCGCCGTCGCGGCCGCGTTCGCCCTGGCCGCACTGCTCGCCTCCGCCGAGGACTCCAACCCGCCGCGCGTCATGTCGGCGACCGCGGCTCCGCACCCCGACAACAGCCTTATAGCAGAGATCGCCGTGGAGCTCGACGCGCCGGGCCGCGCGTACGTCGAGTACGCGGGACCGGACGGCACGCTGCGCTCGGCGACGACGACCGAGGCGGCCCGCACGTTCACCGTGCCGGTGATGCGCCTGCTCCCCGATACCGAGTACACCTACGCGGTCGTGCCGGTCGCCGGCGACGGGACCGCGGGCTCACCAGCAGCGGAGGGCACGTTCCGCACGCGCGCGCTGCCGCCGGCCCTGGCCCGCCTGCAGATCGACGTGACCGGCGAGTCCACCGCGGAGCTGGTGCTGCTCGACCTGCAGGACAACCCCGACAGCTTCTTCCTGTTCCTGGACAGCCGCGGCCGGATCGTCTGGTACCACCGCAACCGGCCGGTCGTGGCCGACCCGCCGACGCCGATCAGGGTGGTGCGCCAGAAGCCCAACCACAACCTCGTCTACTGGGAAGGCGGACCCACCGGCCGCTTCGTGAACTGCTGCCTGCGGGAGATCGACCCGCTCGGGCGGGTCGTGACGCGGCTGGTCAACAACGACATCGACAAGTGGGCCCACCACGACCTGGCGATCCTGCCGGACGAGCAGGTGCTCTACATCGCCCACGAGATCGTCACCATCGACGACACCGACCAGGGAGGCGAGGCGGAGACCCGCGTCCTGGTCGACTCGCTGCGCCTGTGGGACCAGGTCACGCACACCACCGAGGAGCTGTGGGACGCCCGAGACCACCTGTCCATGGACAATCGCGTCCGTTGGTCCGGGGACCTCAAGAACTGGCTGAACGTCAACTCGCTGTCCTTCGGCGTGCGCGGCAACCTGATCCTGTCGCTCTCCATGCGCAACGAGATCATCTCCATCGCCCCGGACTTCAAGAGCATCGAGTGGCGGCTGGGCGGGCCTGCGTCCAGCTACGAGTTTGCCGACCCGACCGACCGGTTCTACTTCCAGCACACCGCCGCCGAGCTCCCGAACGGCAACATCCTGCTGTTCGACAATGGCCGCGACCGGCCGGAGGAGGAGGGAGGCCAGTATTCCCGCGCCCTGGAGCTGGCGCTCAACACCTACGACCTGATCGCGGTGAAGGTGTGGGAGTACCGCCACACCCCGGACCTGTACTCGCTGTCGCGGTCGAGCGCCTACCGGTTGCCCTCGGGGAACACGCTGATCAACTTCGAGACTAACGACCGTGACCCGCAACGCGTGATCGTCGAGGCGGACGCCGGCGGCGCGGTGGTGTGGCAGGCCGACCTGCGCAGCCCGACGATCCGCAACAGCTACCGCGCCTATCCGGCCGACACCATCATGGGCGAACGACGAATCGAGGAAGGATGATGCAGCAACTGACCGCCGCCCTGATCGGGCTCCGCCACCCGCACTCGGCGGGCCACATCCGCACGCTCGACTGCCTGCCCGAGATCACCCGCATCGTGGTCTGGGACGAGGACGCCTCGGCCCTGGACGATCTGCGGGACGAAGTACGCGACACGCCGGTCGAGCAGGCCGGCAGCCTCGCGGAGCTCCTGGGCCGCCGCGACCTGGCATTCGTGGTCGCCGCCGAGCGCAACGACCGAAACCCCGACCTGTTCTCGGGCATCCTGGAGGCCGGCCACCACCTGATGGCCGAGAAGCCGCTGGGCCGCACGGCCGCCGACGCCCGGCGCGTGGTGGCCGCCGCCGAGCGGGCGGACCGGCGGCTCGCCGTGTTCTACACCAACCGCTACAACCCGCTGATCGCCGAGGCGCGCCGGCTGGTAGGCGGAGGCGCGCTGGGCGCGCTGTTCTCGCTGGAGATCCGGATGCTCACCACGCAGGTCCGCTTCCGCGGACCCGATCACTGGCTGTTCGACCGCGGCAAGGCCGGCGGCGGCATCCTCTCCTGGCTGGGCTGCCACTCCCTGGATCTCATGCCGTTCCTGACCGGCGATCCGATCGTGTCGGTGGCCGCGGAGGTCGCCACCCGCGGCGAGGACGGCTTCGACGTCGAGGACACCGCGACCCTGTCGATGCGCCTGCGCTCCGGCGCGCTGGCGTCCCTGCACGCCGCGTACGTGCTGGCCGTCGCGGGCGGCGGCTTCTACAACCCCGCCGGCTACGACCAGCACGTTGGCGTCAACGGCCGCGAGGGGCGGCTCTGGTGGAACGACCGCGGGCCGCCCGAGCTGCACCTGGAGAGCGGCGTGCCCGAGTTCGCGGCCGCGCCGCAGCGCACGTTCACCTTCACGCCGGCCGAGTCGCGCGCGTACGGCGGCCGCTACGGCGAGCGGCTCGTGCGCGACTTCATCGCCGCCACGCGCGGCGAGGGTCCCGTGCCGATCCCGGGCGAGGCGGCGGTGCGGGTGGGACTGATCGTCGATGCGGCCTACGAGTCGGCGCGCACCGGCCGGCGGGTCGAGGTGCCGGCGGAGTAGCCGGGCCGGCCGCTACATGAGGCGGCGGATGCGCTGCACGCGGCCCTCGCGGGAGGCGGCGAGCATGCGCTCCGGGGCCGCCAAGCGCCCGAGGAGGGCCGGGCTCTCCTGCACGAAGGTCTCCGCGTAACGGGTCCTCATCACGCGGCCCAGGTGGGCGAGCTCCATCTCGATGCGCCGGCGGGCGCGCTCCGGGTCGTGCTCCTGCGTGCGGTAGCACGCCTCCGCCTGCACGCGCAGCTCCACGATCTCGTCGGACAGCTCCACGCCGCAGGTGACCTGGCTGGTGTCGAACATGATCCCCGAGAAGTAGGTGACCGCGACGCGGTGCGGGCGCCCGGCGCGTGGTGTGGCGGCGCGGTCGCGGGCCTCCAGCACCGCCCGGCCCACTTCCGTGTGGTCGGTTCGGTGCGCCATGCGGAAGCCGGAGTCGCCGTACGGATTCTCGGTGATCAGGATGTCGGGAGCGACCTCGACGATCAGCTCCCGGATCGCGTCGATCGCCTGCGGCTGCTCCTGGCGGGTGAACGGCTTGTCGTCGAACCCCAGCACGCGCACGTCTTCGATCCCGAACAGCGCCGCCGCCTGCCGCATCTCCTGTTCCTTGCGGCCGGTGTATGCCTCCACCGGTTCGCCGACGATGGCGGGGTCGCGTTCCGCCTCCGGCCTGGCCATCTCGTCCAGGAAACGCTCGCGGTGGGTGGCGCCGCCGTGCGTGACGCTGCAGACGGTCACCCGATCGCCTGCGCGGGCATGCAGGCAGAGGGTGCCGGACACCCAGGTCCAGTCGTGCGGATGCGCCATGACGGCGAGCAGACGGAGCGGCTCGCTCACGGCATTGTGTCCGAGCGATCGGTCTTGGCTGCATCGTCCGCGTCACCGCGCCGTGCATAGGCCTCGGCCAGGTGGCGGTCGTGATCCCGGGCGACGTCGCCCCGTCCAGATCTGAATCGTCCCAGAGCGGCGAGCGCACGGCGCGCTCGGTCCGTCCGAGAAACCTGTTTCGTTCCGGGAGTCTCTTCCATGGCGGCCCTCGCGGTCTCGATGATCACAGCCCAATCACCGCGAGACAAGGACTGGCCGCATCGCGGGCGCTGGAGCGCCGCGTTTGGAGTAGGCCTCGAACTTCGGCGTCGAAGTAGAGTGGCCGGTTGCGGGAGCAGATTGCTGAACATCAGCCGGTGTTGGGGAGCACGGCGATGTCCGGGCAACCGGAGAGGTCCCCGTCCGCCGTGACCAGCGTCAGGCCGAACACCATGGCGCTAGCGGCGATGAAGCGGTCGGCAGGATCCTGATTGTGCAGTCGCACGGCACGGCTGGCCGCTGCCACGTCGATGGTGACGGGGGCTTCCCGAAGAGGCGGATCGGCCAGCGCGTCACGCACCCAGCTCCGGGCGTCGGGCTCCAGCATCAGACGCCCGCGCTCGCTCAGGATCAGCACCTCCCAGATGCTGATGGAGCAGATCCACAGCTCGTTCGAGGGATCCTCCAGGGAGCGCCGCACCGGATCGGCCAGCCGTGACACGTCCGCCACGCTCCACACCCAGATGTGCGTGTCGAGCAGCAGCTTCATGCCTGTCGCAGGACTTCCCAGTCCGACGGATCGGATGCGGGAGCGACGATGTCGCCCACGATCCTGGTGCGGTCCCGCATGCAGCCCAGCCACCCTTCGTCCCGCGCGGCGGGCGGCGGCGGAACGATCTGTGCCACGGGCTTGCCGAATCGCGTCACCAGGACCGGCACCCGCGTCTTCCCCACGCGGTCCAGGACGGCGAGACAGGTCGCCTTGAACGTCGATATCTGGATTTCTTCCATCTCTTGTGGATCATACCATGATCGACGACCATGGTCCAAAGATCAGCCGACCGTACGGACTTGCACGACTCGGCCGTTTTGCCGAGCATGTCGGACACCTGCGCGGCGCCCGGCGTCCGCGCATCCACCGATACGGAGGCATCATCGTGCGACGAATGTTCTGTGCGGTAGCGATCGGCCTGTTGTGCGCCGGCGCCGTCATGGCCGACATCAAGCCGGCCGTCGTCTACGACGTCGGCAGCAAGTTCGACAAGTCGTTCAACGAGGGCGTCTACAACGGCGCCGAGCGGTTCAAGGAGGAGACCGGCGTCGCCTACGCCGAGTTCCAGATCACCAACGAGGCGCAGCGGGAGCAGGCGTTCCGGAACTTCGCCCGCCGCGAATACAGCCCGATCATCGCCGTGGGCTTCAGCCAGGCGCCGGCCGTGGAGGCGGTTGCCGCCGAATTCCCGGACACCAGCTTCGCCATCATCGACATGGTCGTGGATCTGCCAAACGTGCAGTCCATCGTGTTCAAGGAGCACGAAGGCTCGTTCCTGGTGGGCATGATCGCCGCCATGGCGTCCGAGACCGGCACGGTCGGCTTCGTAGGCGGCATGGACATCCCGCTGATCCGCCGGTTCGGCTGCGGCTACGTGCAGGGGGTGCGGTACGTCACCCCGGACGCGGAGATCTACCAGAACATGGCCGGAACCACGCCGGCGGCGTGGAGCGATCCGGTCAAGGGGGCGGAGCTCGCCAAGTCGCAGTTCGACCGCGGCGCGGACGTGGTGTTCGCGGCGGCCGGGGCCACCGGGCTGGGCGTGCTGCAGGCCGCCGCGGACGGCGGCAAGCTGTCGATCGGCGTGGACTCCAACCAGAACTACCTGCACCCAGGGTCGGTGCTGACCTCGATGCTCAAGCGGGTCGACGTCGCGGCCTACGACGTGTTCAAGACCGCCCTGGAGGGCACCTGGGAGCCCGGCTTCAGGAACCTGGGGCTGGCCGAGGACGGCGTCGGCTGGGCGCTCGACGAGCACAATCAGGCCCTGATCAGCGACGAGATGACCGAGCGGGTGGAGGCCGCGCGGGCCGCGATCGTCGCCGGGGAGATGGAGATCCACGACTACATGGCGACCAACTCCTGCCCCTAACGCCGCCCCAAGACCGTCGCCTGCGGCTCCGCTCTTGGCCCATCCCCACCTTCCCGCCGGGAGCCGGTCGGATATGGCGCGGGCCCGGCCATACCCCCCCCCCCCCGCGCCACACAAAACACCCGCGAAAACGCGGGGCGGGGTGAACAAACCGTTGGGCGCCGGGGAGGCCCACCCCCAC